>CAZGLN010000157.1:5752-9471 GCA_964526545.1 uncultured Chthonomonadales bacterium | reverse complement strand
GTAGCGTGGGGCACCTACACCGGCAACATACCGCCGACGGTCACCTTCCGCTTGCAGGGCGGCAACCAGAATCGACCTCCGGTAACCGTGGGTGCGGTGCGTGACCGCGTATGGGAGCAGCCTCCGAAGGCCGGCACGCTGGATCCGCCAGGCGGCCCGGGAACGGTTCCTCCGGGCACCGATGTCTATGCCTGGGTGGCGAAGACACGGTTCCCGATCGGGCGCGGCTCGGACGCCGATTCGCAGACTCCGGGAAGGAAGTACACCGTATCCGCCACGGCGCAGATTCAGACTCCGGGCGGGGCCATCGTGCCCACGTCCCAGTTGAACGCGGGCCAGGCATACGTCACGAAGAGCAACCCGAACCCCGCGCCTGGTCAGGACGAGAACCAGCCGGCGGTCGCCGAGGCGCGCAAGATGGCGCTTGCGCATCCAATTGCAATCACCACCCGCGGCATCACGGGCGTGGCGGTAGGCTCGCCGAACAACATCGGCTGGACCACGACCGCGGATGCCGCCAGCGTACCGGAACTTCTGGCCAACGGCAACCGATTGAGCACGGTTACCGGCTCCGACGTGGTGCCCGCCGCGCAGCGCAAGGGCATCATTGCGCCTATCGGCATGGTGCCGCATGGGGCCACGCTGGGCTACTCCATCTTCGATCCGAACCAGAACCGGCCGGTGCAGGGACTCTATATCGCCGACCGCTCCAACCTCTGGAAGCTGAACCAGCCGTTGAACAATGTGCGCGTGGAGCGCCGCGACCTGGAGTGGGGCTGGAATCCAAACAACACCAGCTACAGCTCGCTGGCGAAGGCCACCGGCAACGTGATGAACCCGCTGCCGTGGGAGCGTTTCCCCTCCACCTATCCGAATCTTTCCAGCGACTATCCGAACATCAACCGGACTCGCTCGGTGGTGCGCCTTGGCGGCAACGACCTCGCTCGCCGGTCAGTTACCATTGACCTGCCCGCCGTGGACCCGAACACCCGCGCGAAGACGCTGCGACCCGTGCCCTTGGACCTGGCTGTGGATGTGCCGCGGTTCCAGCCGGCCAACGTGAACCACGAGTACACGGACATCAACAACCAGGCACGCACGGACATGATCGCGCCGATACTCTCCACCACCGGCGTGCCGGCCACCTCGGGCAGGATCTCTCCGAGCGGCGGATACTACGGCTCCATCGCCATCTTCATAGACAGCAACAACTCCGGCCGATACGAGGGGGCGCAGCTGCGGGCCCAGGCTCAGCAGGCCGGCACCCAGGCGCGGGAGGAGGTCTATCGCGAGTTCCTTACGGGCGTGGCGGTTTCGCCGGACCTGAGCCTGCGCGTGGAGGAGCAGACGATTGACCTCGGCGACGTGCCGCACGGCCTGGGCTACGCGCCGAACATCCCGTTCGCGCCGACCGGCATCGGACCGTACCGCACCGTCTCTTCGCCGTACGAGAGCTTCTTCGCGCCCTTCACGGTGAAGAACACCGGCAACGTGAACCTGGTGAACCTGCGCGTGGCCAAGGTGGTGGGCAACAACGCGGTTGCCGGCAACCCGAGCTTCTGGCTGAACCTCTCCAGTGATCAGGTGGATCCCTTCCCGATGCCGCTGGGCGGCGGTCTGCTCTGGATGCGGCCGTTCAATCCGCTGGGCGGCGCCGCCGCGGGCAATCGCGGGCTGGTGACCTCACTCGATCACGGCCGTGGGGCTGGCAACAGCACCTACGATCTGGAGACCGACTACTCCGGCTTCCCGGCGCCCTTCGGGCAGAATTTCTGGCCGCACGCCGCCGGCAACCCCTATGTGGTGGCTGGCAACGCGCTCGGCTGGCCGGACGGCGTTAACCCATACCCGACGCTCGGCAAGGCGCGCCCGGGCGATACCGCCCCCACCGTGATGGGCATACCGGACGTGGCCTACGGCGACCCGCTCTCTGCGCGGCCCAGCGGAGTGGACCTGCGGCCCAGGATCGGTATCGCGGTGCCCGTGGGTACGCCAGTGGGGACCTATTCTGCACGCATCCACGTGTATGAGGACGCCTATCCGGAGCAGTGGCGACGCTGGCAGAGCGTCTACTCGCAGATTACCGGTTCGCCGAACCCGCTCCTGGCGGCCGAGGATAACGACGGAATACTCAACCGCCAATACGACCCGAACACCAACCTGCCTGTGGGACCGCCCGCCGAGGCCACCGTGCAATCGCCCTTCACGCTGAAGCTCACGGTGCGCGAAGCGCGGATGACCAACGGCGTAACGGCGGGATCGTGGCCGGTGGTGGACGTGCGCGCCGCCAACGCGCCGCCTCTCGGAGGCAATGTAACGCCGGGCGCCCTGCGCGATCCTGTAACGGGCGATCTGCTGTTGGCCTGGGCAAGCGACAGGCGCTTCTCCGGCGGCCAGTGGCTCATGCCGGCGCGGCCCGATTCGCCGTGGTCGCTCTTCGTTACGCAGCTCAACGCGGTAACCGGCGGCGGCGTGTTCGATTGGCGCTTTGAGACCGGACTCACCCGATGGTGGGAACCCATTCCGGACAATACCTACTATCCGGACCCCACCACGGCCACCAGCCTCTTCCCGGCGCAGCCTTCCGAGACGCAGGACCCGCGCCAACCGACGGTGCCGGGCGTGATCATGACGGACGCGGCCGGCAATCCGATGATTCGGGCGGCGGCTCCGCACCTGGTGCAGCAGGAGGGGGCGAACCCGGCCACGTGGCTCTTCTGGCAGGGCATGGCGTTCAAGAACACGGGATCGGGTGCGCAGAGCTTCACAACCGACCTTCGCACGTTCTATGCGCCTTTGACGAAGACCGGCGGAAGGTGGCAGCCCGGCTCCGCGCCGCTCTCACTCTTCAACGATCCGGCCATACCCAAGTTCCGGCCGCGGCCGCTTCTGCTGACGGATGGCAACGGCAACAGCCGCGCCTACCTCTTCTGGTATGGCGGCGGGCAGGGGCGCGGGCGCCTCTACTACAACCTGCACACGGGCAACCTGAACAACCCCGCCGGTTGGTCCACCGATCGCGTGCTTCCCACGCCCGGCAACCTGCAGTCCCTGGCGGATCCGTATCCCGTGCGTCGGCGCATAGCCTACAGTGCCACCGTTACGCCATCGTTTGACATGGGCACGCGGCGCTTTACGTCGGGTTACGAATCGGCGGCCGCCGTGAACCTGGATGCAATTGATCTGCTCTACACAGGCGTGATGCCGGGGCGCAAGACACCCGAGACCTTCCTCACGCGGTACCTAGTGGCGGGCAACGGGAACCTGGCGACCGTCATCCTCCCGCCCGTTGAGAACGAAGTGCTGGCCCGTGATGGCACCTCTCTCACCTGGACGGCGCGGAACATCGCGTGGCTCTACAGGTCTGGCAGCCGGTACGTAGATGCAAACGGCAATCCGTTCTTCATCATCTACGTCAACGGCCAGCAGGTCAACGTGGTGAATGCGGGCAACCCGGTAACCTTTGATGACGCCACCGGGAAGCTCTACTTCAACGTGGCGCCGGTTCCCACGCGCCGAGGCGTTAATCTCGGCGGGCGCATGGTGGTGGATCCGCAGCTCGGCACGGTTACCTTCCTGGACGTGGCGCCCGGCCCCACGGATACGGTAAGCGCCAGCTACATCCCGCAGACGATGCGCGTGAATGTGACCCGCGCCGAGCCCGGCAACATCACGGTTCCGGCCGGCTGGTCGGGCGACGCGGGCTTTGCCGCCAGGCC
>CAZGLN010000157.1:1217-5742 GCA_964526545.1 uncultured Chthonomonadales bacterium | reverse complement strand
GACTGGAGTTCGACGTGTGCTCTTCCGATCCCGCCAGGCCCCATGTGGCTCTGCCCGGAGCCAACACGGAGCCGGTGGGTATCTTCGACGGCTACGTGAATCCCAAGTTTGCCGCGGAGCCGTGGGTCTTCTTGCAGGGCTCCGTCGGCAACGCCACGCCGACCACTTCGCGCCTGTGGGCGCTCTACCGCAAGAGCGGCTCCGCAGCCAATACCACGGCGGCGCTCTACTACAAGGCCATGCGGCTGATGGTTCGGCTGCCTCGCGGCGTTCTGCGCAACCTGGACGGCACCATCAACAACGGGCAGGCACAGAACATCGTGGTTACGGGGAATCGTGGACCCGTGGAAGTGGATTGGATTCGCGGCAGGCTCTATTTTACGGAGCTCGACGAGGGCAACCTGGTGACCGTCGCGTTCAACTACGCGCGCCAGACGGACGCCAGCGGCAACGTCACCGTACTGAGCGTTCCAGCCACCGTGTATAGGGTGCAGTGGGGCGACGAATCCAGCGCGGCGGCGCAGCCCGCGGATCAGACCACGGGCGAGACCGTGGTGCCCATGGATGCTGCGGTCAACGAAGGCCAGCTCACTGCCTTCCGCGATCCGCTTCAGGCAAGGCTGTGGCTCTTCTGGTCGAGTACGCGCGCCGGTACGGCGGACCTCTACTACATGACGCTTAGTCCAAGGTTCGACCCGCAGCCGGGTCCGCAGGCCCAGTAGGTAACCGAAACCAGGCCCCTCGCGTCAAAGGGCAGGATAACCGAACTATGAGTGGAGGGCGCACGCGTATTTGCGTGTAACCTTCCCAGCGAGGGGCCAGGTTTCTGTTGGCGAAAGCAGCCCTCTTGCAGGGGATCCTGCAGGATGTGGCGAAACAACGCGCGAGTTCCGCCGCGGGCCGAGGGGCGCAGGTTGACATGCTCGCTCGGAATTGCTAAAATGCCGGCCGGCGTGCCTGGCATAGCCCACTCAGTAAGCACGCCACTTCACCAAGGAGAGCCAGGAGTATGGCGGGAGGACCCACGGTCGGGCTGGATATCGGCTCGCGTTGGATAAAGGTCGCCGAGGTTGCCCCTGGCAGGAACGGTGTTGTTGTCCGAGCGCTTGGCCTGGCGCCAACCCCGGAAGGCGCCATGGAGAACAACATCGTAGTGGATGCCAAGCTGCTCGGGGATGCGGTGAAGAAGCTCCTCAAGGAGGCCGGCATCTCCTCGCGCCGCTCCGTCAGTTCCGTTTCCGGCCAGGGCGCGCTTGTGGTGCGCGTGATTGAGGTGCCCATCCTCTCGGATGCGGAGTTGGCCGAGACCATGCGGTGGGAAGTCGAGCGGCACGTTCCCTTCGCGGCCAACGAAGTGATAATGGACTTTCAGCCCATCGAGCGGCCGGACACACCCCCCGATGCGCAGAACATGGAAGTGCTGCTGGCGGTAGCCCAGCAGGACATGATTGATAAGCATGTTGAAGTGCTGTTTGCCGCAGGGCTGAAACCCGCCGCGATAGACGTGGAGCCGCTTGCCGCCGCCCGCTGCCTGATTGAACTGGGGCCGGACCCCTACGGGAAGAAGACGACCTGCATCGTGAACATCGGCGCGAGCAACACGGATATCGGCATCTACCGCGATGGTATTCTGGCATTCCCGCGGACGCTGCCCCTTGCAGGCGACAGCCTGACCCGCGCCATCATGTCGCAGCTCGGCGTTCAGGATTTCGAGCAGGCCGAGGACCTGAAGATACGGCACGGCGAGGTCGTGCTGGATACCACGCCCCCCTCGGTGCAGCCCGTTGCCGCCGATGCGCCGGGCTTCCTGGATTTCTCGGTTGGTCCCGTGGCTGCCGAGCCTGTCGAACTCGGGCCGTTTGAGGTGGAGACAGGCCCGAATACAGAGCCTACCGCGGAGCCGGTGGGCGGCGACGTGGCATTCGATTTGGGAGTGGAGACGCCCGCCCCGGCTGCGCCGGTCGCCGTGCCGTCCGGCTCCTCCGTTGACCCGCAGACCATGCAGGTATTTGCGGCAATGGCTCCCGTGCTCGGTGAGCTTCTGCAGGAGCTGCAGCGGTCGCTCGATTACTATCGCGGCAGGTCGCCGGACGGGCGCGTGGACGAAGTCCTGCTCTGTGGCGGCTCCTCGCGGCTGCGCAACCTGGATCAGTTTCTCGCGGCTGAGCTGCGGCTGCCGGTACGCGTGGCCGATCCCTTCCAGAACGCGCCGGCCATCGCGAAAAACGTCTCCGCGGAGTACCTGCAGCAGGTTGGACCCAGCTTTGCCGTTGCCGTAGGCCTGGCCGCGCGCGATCTTGTGGCAGGGCCTGCCCCCGTCAAGGCTGGCGGGAAGAAGCGTGGAAAGAAGTAACGGAAGGAACCCGCACGCATGCTGAAGATCAACCTACTGCCGCCCTACATCTACGAGGGTTCCAAGCGCACCAAGGTGCTGGTGTTCTGGATCTTTCTCTGGATTGTGGTGGTTGGTGGTTTCGTCTACTGGCGGATGATGCAGAATGCCCAGGCGGAGGACTACAGGCGCCAGACGGCGGAGCTGACTCCCCGGGCCAACCAAGCGGACCAGATGCAGGCGGAAGCCACCCGAATTGAGAACGAGTCGCAAGGCGTGAGGACTAAGTACACTTTCGTGCGCGACGCGCGGGCCCACAACCAAACCACCTATCAGACGGTGGCTGCCGCGGTGCGCGAGTACACCATTCGTAACGTGCTCTACAGCAGCCTCGAGCCGGCCGGTAACACGGTGGGCATCAGCGCGTACGCGCCTGACTTGGCTTCGGTTGGCCGCTACATGATGTACATGGAGCGCAATCCCTCCATCACCAATGTGCACGTGGCGCTTAACAACATCCCCAGCTTTCCCGTGCAGCCTGGCATGACGGGTACGCAGCAGGGCGCCGGGCTCCGTCCGCCGGGCGGCGGCGGTTACGATTTCCGCGTGACGCTTACCCTTGCCCAGAACATACCAGGCGGTCCCAGCTACGGCGCTGGCGGCGGCCAGCAGCAGGGCGGCGGCTTCGGCGGCGGCATGACCGCTCCGCCCATGGGCGGCATGGGAGGTATGGGAGGCATGGGCGGCGGCATGAGCATGGGCATGGGCGCGCCGCCTGGCATGGGTGGAGGCCCCATGTCGGGCATGAGCCAGGGAATGGGGCCGGGCGGGATGGGCGGTGGGCCATCCAGGAGGGATGAATAGGCCGATGGGTAAGCTGACCGTCCTGCACATCAATATCATCGGCGCCGTGGTGGCGGTGATCGCCGGGGTGGCGCTCTACTTCACCATCATCACGGCCGGGGCCGACGAGATACAGAAGGCGAAGGCCGAGTTCGACGGTGTAAAGGCCAGGGCCGACAAGTTCGAGATCGCCAAGAACAACCTGGAGCGCGCCAAGAAGGACCAGGAGACCGCGATCGCCCAGTATAAGGTGTTTGAGGCCCAGTACATGCCCATCATCGGCTATCCCGCCGAGAGAGACTCCGCGGCGGGACTGCGCACCATGATGCGGCTCTTCTGGCCCAACCAGGGCCGATCCTGGCCGGAGCGCTTCATTCGCGTGTTCCGCAACCACATGAATGGCGAACAGCGGGCGCTTGGCGTTGTCTGGGAGAATCCGGGCGTGCTGACACTTCCAGCCTATGGACCCGATCCCAACACCATCCAGGTGGCGCAGCCTGGCGAGGGGTACGGCCCGGTTCTCCACTACTCCTACCAGATGGCCGTGCGCGCCACAAGCCTGGATAGGTTGATGCGGCATATTGCGAACTGGAACTCGCTGCGCGGCATCGGCGTTCCGGTTGTCTCCGGCCTGCAGATCACGGGCAACAGTCCGGAGCTGCGTGCCAGCTACACCGTAACGCTCACGATCATCCTCACCGATGAGGAGGCCAAGCGCATTCCGCCGCAGAATCCGCGCATATCGGGCTCCGGCGGTCAGGGCGGCGGCGGAGGCTTTGGTCCAGGCGGATTCGGGCCAGGCGGCTTCGGTCCCGGCTTTACCGCGCCCGGCCCGGGCGGCGGCGGTTCCGGCGGATTTACCGCGCCGCCAGGCATGGGTCCGAGCATGGGCGGGCCGGGTTCGGGCGGCGCACCTCCGCCTCCTGGCGGCCGTATGGGTAACCAGGCAGTCTAGCGGATACGTCAAGAGAATAGCGGAACAAATGATTGGGGTGGTCCCAGTGAATAGACGATTGATGAGTGTCCTGGCTGCGGCTGTTCTCTGCCTGGCGACCTTCGGTCTCGCAGGATGCGGCGGCGGCGACGACAGCGGGAGCGGCGCGGGCACGGCCACGGCCTCCGGTCCGGGTGCCGGTCCAGGCGGTGCCGGTCCGGGTGGGGCTGGCCCCGGGATGCCGCCAGGCGGGTTTGGCGGAGGCATGGGCGGCATGGGCTCGGGCGGCCCGATTATGGGTGGCCCACCCATGGGCGGCGGGGCGCCTGGCGGAGGGCAGGCGGTGGCCTCCTCGAAGCCGGAGAACACCACGCCGCCGCCAGGGGCACGACCGGATCCGTTTGCGCCAGGGTGGC
>CAZGLN010000157.1:0-1175 GCA_964526545.1 uncultured Chthonomonadales bacterium | reverse complement strand
AGAGCCGATCCGCCTCGCCAAATTCGGCACGGGCAAGCCCGAGGAGGTAGGCAAGGTCGAGATTCGGGAAGTGCCCAACCGGCGCGTCTCGGGTATCCTCACGGGTACGAGCGTGCTGGCGCTCCTGGAAGGTCCCGGCAGCGGGCCGATTGTGGTGCGGCCGGGTCAGGAAGTGGATGGCTACACGGTGGAATCCATCAACGCCGATTCCGTTACGCTGGTGCGGCGTGATGGCAACCGAACATTCAAGCAGATAGTGCCGCTTACGGATGTCGGATCGCTTTCTGGCGGTGGCGGACCGCCTGCGGGCCTTACTGGACCGCCTGGTATGCCCGGTATGGGTGTCCCCGGCAGCCTGTTTCCTGGCGCTGGGCCGCCCGGCCTGGGTGGCGGAGCAGGGCGATTTAGCGGGTTCGGCAGAGAAGACGAGTAGGGGGCCAGCTCTGCCACGTTGGGATGGGTTGAATGTGTTGCTCACGCAGGCCTTGGATGTGAGCCGCGCGCGGGCGAACCAGGAGGATTGGAGCACCATGTACAGGTTTCTTAGACCAGTCGCGAGCCTCGGCCTGGTGGCCGTGCTGGCTGGCGCATGTCTGCTGGGTCTTCCGGCATCCGCGCAGGACTCTGGACAGGATGTTCGGAACAAGAAGGTAACGCTGAATCTTGAGAATGCGGATCTGCGGGCCGCCCTGAAGCTCCTGTTTGATTCCGTGGGGGTGAACTACGTCCTCGATCAGGCAGTGCAGGGCACGGTAACCGCCACGCTGAACGACATTCGGTTCCAGGTGGCGCTCGAGCAGATTCTCAAGTCGGTCTCCTCGCAGTATCCTCTGACCTACACGGAGGAGGATGGCATCTACCACATCAAGCTGCGCGTGGAGACCGTGGACAATACAGGAGTCAGCACGCCGGAGACCCAGGAAGAGACCAAGACTCCCAAGTTCAACCCGCGCCAGATCAAGATCAACTTCGCTGACGCCGCGGAGATTGCCATTGCGCTCGGTGGAACCGTGATCGGCGGCCGCTACAGCCAGACGAGCATGTTTGGCGGTGGCGGTTTTGGCGGAGGTTTCGGCGGCGGGTTCGGCGGTGGCGGCTTCGGCGGCGGCCTGGGCGGCTTCGGTGGTGGCGGCTTTGGCGGCGGCGGCCTGGGCGGCTTCGGTGGTGGCGGTCTC
>CAZGLN010000156.1:4012-9594 GCA_964526545.1 uncultured Chthonomonadales bacterium | reverse complement strand
CCCGGGAGCCCTAAGTAGAGGGCACCCGCCAGGCCGCCATCCGGCCTCGGAAGGAAGGCCGAGGAAGAATAGCAGCGGAACCGAGCATTTCAGTCCGGCGGGGATGCGCGCGTTGGCGGCATCAATTGAGGGGAGGGCGTTGGCCGCACCCGCCAGCGTCAGGAGAAATAGCAGCCGCCTACGGCGCGACGATTAGCCTCTGCTCCGGCAAGACGCAGGCAGGTGAGTCATCAAACAGCCGGCGGTCGGCGGCGTCGGCGATGCCGCGAAGGCTGAGTGCCACGCGTCCGCCCTTCGGCAGGCCGGCCGCGCGGAGTGTAACGACCGAACCATCTACCTCTACGCCCGTTACCGTCCCCTGGCTGAGCGTGTAGCGGGAGGCTTCGCCTGCCGTCTTCGGGTCGAGCCGCTTGGTGAAGAGCAGGTGGATGGCATCTCCCGTGCGCAGCGCCTCCACCACTCTCGGCGGCTCCTCGTACATGTAGCCGCCGATAAAGTACTCGTACAGCATGCTCCCCTGTGCGCCCATGCGCCGGCACGCGCGCTCAAACTCCCAGATCCACTCCCACGATCGCCGGTTGGGCTTGAGCGAGCCGGTATCGGCCTGAAACACCACGGGAGTGCCCGGAGCCGCGGCCGTTATCTGCTCCATGTAGGGCCGATACTGCTGCACGTAGTCACCCGGGAGGTCCGCCTTCATCCAGTCGGGCCAGTGAGTCTGGAGGCAGTGCGCGTCGGGGCGCACGCGGCGCACCACGTCGCCGGCATGCTCCCCGTGGTCCTCCAACACGTGGCGCATCCCCTGCTCGCCCATGAGCGCGAGGGTCCAGGTGCACACCTTCACGCCGGGGCTGGTCTGCCGCAGCCCGCCCGGGCCGTTCACTAGGTCGTCCAGGAAGCCGTTCAATGTTTCGCGGCGGAAGCGCAGCCACTTCTCCCATAGCCGCGGGTTGTTGTTGGGATGGCGCGCGGAGCCTGCATCCAGCACATCCGGCAAGTCCGCCTCGTCCGGGAATGCCTGCCGAAACGCCCGTCTGCAATGGTCACAGAAGCAGGCGTAGGCGGGCGACGAGATGCCCGGATACTCCGGCCAGTGCGGCTCCGCAATCTCCACCCCTACAAACTTGCGCCCGCGCAGCACGCCCGCCATGCTCTCCTTCTTCCACGCACGGTAGTCCGGATTGTTGAGGCAGAGGCGGGTATAGCCGTCCTGCAGGGGATTGCCGGCGAGGTCGGAGCGAGTAACCATCTTCCACGCCTCCCAGCCGGCTGGCAGGTCCCAGGGACGGTAGGTGCCGTTGCCCAGCGTGAGGTACCAGACGCCGATGCCCTTCTGCACGAAGGCTTGCAGCAGCCTCTCGTCCAGAGTCTTGGCCGCATCAATCACGTAGTGCACCAGCGGGTAGCCATTGGCGCGCACTTCGTCCGCTATGCTTTCGGGCGAGCGGCCGCGGTAGTACGCGAAGGTGGGGTCTACCTGCAGCGACCGCCCAAGCCACGGCATGTACGGCCGATCGAGGCAGTAGCGCCGGTAGCCCTCCCACAGCCTGCGCGCCGGTTCGCCCCGCGAGGGGCTCATGTAGTGGAACCAGTCGAAGGTAACCACGCGGCGCACATAGGGACCGGCGACAGCCAGCTGCTCCAGCACGCGCTCAATCCGCGCTGGTTCGAAGAGGGTCATACCTCCCTCCGGCGCCTTCTGGAAGCACTCCAGGTCCGACCAGAGCTCCACTCCAGCAGCCAGGCAGGCCTCGCGGAAGGCGGCGAAATAGGGCGGGAGCTTCTCTTCCACCTGGGCATCCCACCCGCGTGCCCCCACTCCATCCTGCAGCATTACAATATCCACGCCCGCGCCCTCGAGAAGCCGGCCGTAGTGCTCGGCCACCCGTTTCGGCTGCACGAGTCCGGTGAAGAAGGGCGCGATGGCGACCGGCTTGCCGTCGGATAGCCGCTTGCACTCGTCGCTCATGCGGCGATAGAAGCCGCGAAGTCGGGCGATCTGCTCGGGCGTGAAGGGAATGTCCCAGAGCTCATGCGGAAGGTACCAGCCGGCGAAGGAACGGTGCTTTCCATAGCGCTTCCAGGCTTCGGCGGCTGTCTGCACGCAGGTGTCGCCCGCCCTCCGCAGATAATCCGGGTCGTTCCAGCCGCGCCACCATCCCTCGTCGGCGGCAAGACCCACGAAAACGCGCATGCCGTTGAGGTCCGCGTATTCCATTAAGACCGAGGTCAGGTCGAGCGATCCACCGAGGTACTTTCTGTCTCCATGCCGCAGCCACTGAACAATCAGCGTGCGCATGCCGGCATCGCGGGCGGCATCCAGCTCGCGCTTCCACTCCTCGCGGCTCATGCGGGTCATCCACTCTTGGTACTGGATGAACGTTCCCTCTATGCGCAGTCCCGTGGGCCGGGCGGTCTCCGCCGCGCTGAGTGTGGAGAAGAGAAGGCTTGCCAGGAGGATCATCTCGCTCGATATTCCTTGAAGAGATGCACGTTCGGAGCCTAGTTTGCGCTGGAACCGGCGGGCTCCTGCCGGATGCCCGGTTGGAGACCGGCCAACCGCTCCCAACGCGGTTCGGCACGCGCGGCAGGAATTGCACGGAGAAGGGAACGAAGTGGAGTTCGAGCGGAAGCTTCTGCCTGGCGTTCGGCTCACCGATGAGGGAGGCGACCATGCCCCTGATTGCCGGCATTCTCGCACTGATGATGGCCGGCCCTCCTGCCGACTTCCTGCCCGCGCAGCGCTGGCGAGGAGTACACTTCAATCCGCAGGTCGCCCCCGACCCCAACTTTCCCTGGCTCATCTATTACGATGACCATCGCGAAGCCATAAGGTCGGCACTGGCCGACCTCCGCGCGACGGCGCGTATAAACCTCGTTGCGGTCTTCGTGATGATTCCCCATTCGCTCCGCGAGCCCGCGCGCGGCAACCGAACCGGTGAGCGGACGGCCGATTGGGCCAACATGCGGTTCCTCGACAACATCGCCCGGTTTGTGGACGATTGCCATGCCGCGGGCCTCTCGGTGGAACTCGACCTGGTGGACAACCGATGGATCCCACACACGGTGGATGCCGAATCGCATATCGGGAAGCCAGGTAATCCGTGGTGGCCCGTGGCGGATGAGGATCCATGGGAGGAGGCGGCGCTCTGGTACCGGCAGGTGATTGAGCACGTGGAGGCGCGGGCGCGGCATCCGCAGGCCATCGCCATGTGGTGCATGATGGGCAACTACCAGCTTGGCGCCGCCGAGCCGGTCTTGTGGGACAACACCGGAAAGCCCGAGATCGCGCGCCACACCGAGCGTTTTGTAAAGCGCGTATGGCCGGTGTTTCGCGCCGCGGGGAGGCGGCCCAAGGCGGCTCCCTATATGCTCCCCATCTTCGCCGCGGGCGGATACTGGGCAGACAAAACACCGGTGGATCGGCTCTCGGCCTTCACCAACCTCAAACGATGGCTGGTGGACGACCTGAGGATGCCGCCGGATTACTGGCCCATGAGCGCCTACCCCTTCTGTGACCCCGCGCCGGACGGCTTCCTGTACCTGCGTGAGATCGTGCGGATACTCGGCCCGAGCAGTGCTTCCCGCATCCTCTCCACCGATCTCAAGTCCGAAGGGCACGAAGCGGAGACACGCGGCACCATCCTGCGGCAAGAGGGCCGCACCAGCGCCGAAATGCTCCGCTGGCACCTCCGTAAGTGCCGCGAGTATGGCTTCGCCGGATGGTGGATTTGGGCCTATCAGGACACCCCCACGTCCAGCACGGGCATTCGGCGGATGGACGGCACGTGGAAGCAGGACTTGGTCGGTCTCCTCCGCTCCGATACGGAGTAGCCAGGGATGAGGGCTTGCGCTTCCGGGCGTTCCGACTCCGGGTCAAGGCGGTGCAGCCGCGGTGCAGGATCACCCCTTGCGGCAGGCGGCTCGGCCCGGCCCGGCGCGCCCAAAATGGCTCAAACAGAGGTCTGGAGCGTGCAAAATCGCGTGATTTGCCGGTGAAGTACAGACATTGATCTACATAGAAGGGTTGACTCGCTTGCAAAGAGCCTGCTAAACTGGCGGGTTGTATCGGGGCGAAGGTCCGACCAGCCTCGCCCTCTGTGTTACGGTCCATGTCGTTGCAGTACCGTCATGGACGGAAAGGAGAGACGACCGTGAGATTGCGCGGATGCGCGTACGGCCGTCTTGTCGCCGGAATCATGGCGGCAGCAGGCGCCCTCGGGGCAGCCGTATTCCCGTGTGCGCCAACGGCATTGGCGGACGAAACCGCTGCGAAGAGCGGCGTTAAGGTCCGCAAGGTGGAGATCAGCGAAAAGCTGCCTTACGGCACAACCACGCGCACCAGTTGGGAGCTTGGCGTAGGCACCAGCAAGACGGTTCAGCCCGGGCGCGAGGGGCTGAGGAAGAGCGTGGTGCTCATCACGGAGCGAGACGGGCAGGAGGTCTCGCGCCAGGTTCTTCAGCAGAAGGTCGTGCGCCAGCCGGTCAATGAGATTGTGCTGGTGGGGCGGGCAGGCAGCCTCGCTTCGCGCGGCGGTTTCGCCGGCCGCAAGACTCTGGTGATGGTGGCCACCGGCTACGATCCCAGTCCGGAGCACAACGGCGGCAACCGGACCGGGCGCGGAGCCACCGGCCTGAAGATCGGCCACGGGCTGGTCGCGGTGGATCCCAGAGTAATTCCTCTAGGCACCCGTCTCTATATCGAGGGGTACGGGTATGCCGTCGCGGGGGATACGGGCGGGGCCATCAAGGGCATGCGCATTGACCTCGGGCACGACACCCGCTCCGGCGCCATGCGCGTGGGCCGGCGCACGGTGATCGTGCATATCCTCGACTAGGAGCCCCAATCGGCTCGCACCAAGGCGGGGCGCCTGTCGGGGCGCTTCGCCTTTTGTATTTCCACGACAGCATGCCCATCGCCACTGGACCCGATCCCGCCAAACCCGCCGTGGCCGCCGAACTGCTGCGCGCACACGGCTTGCGGCCGCGCAAACGTTGGGGCCAGAACTTCCTGGTGGATGGCAACGTGCTGCGGCGCATCGTGGAGGTCGCCGCGCTCTCCGCGGAGGATCATGTTCTGGAGATCGGGCCGGGTCTCGGCGCGCTCACCCGCCGTCTGGCGGAGGCCGCGGGAGCCGTTACCGCCGTGGAGATTGACCCCCTGCTGCGTCCCATATTGGGCCTGACGCTGGAGGGCCTGACCAACGTCGAAGTGCTCTACGAGGACTTCCTGGCGATGGACGAGCAGCGGCTGGAGGACCTCCTGCGCAGGCGCGACAGGGCGCACGTGGTGGCCAACATCCCCTACTACATCACTTCGCCCATCCTGGAGCGCTTGCTTCGGCACAAGGGCTCCATCGAGCGCATCACCCTGCTCGTGCAGCGGGAGGTGGCGGAGAGGCTGACCGCCCTGCCCGCGACTCGTGATTACGGTGCCCTCTCGCTCTTCGCGCAGTACCATGCGCGCGTGCGCGGCGCGGCCCGCATCCCCAGAAATGTGTTCCTCCCCCCGCCGGAGGTGGATTCCAGCCTGGTGGTTCTGGAGCCGGTGACGCCCGGCACGGCGGCAGTAAGCGACGAGC
>CAZGLN010000156.1:0-3982 GCA_964526545.1 uncultured Chthonomonadales bacterium | reverse complement strand
CGTTCGCCCAGCGGCGCAAGACGCTGATGAACGCGCTCACCGCGGCAGACCTCGGCCTGGACCGTGAGGCAGCCGCAATCGCGCTGGCAACCGCCGGCATCGAGGGAGCGCGGCGCGGCGAGACCCTCAGCCTGGCCGAATTCGCGCGCCTGGCGGATGCGCTGCCGCGGGATAGGCCGGCAGAGGCCTAGGCCTTCGCTCCCTCAAGTGCCGCGCGCGCGGCATGCACCAGACGCAGAGCCACGATCTCCGCGGAGCGCTGGTCTCCGGCCTCTATCTGCCCCGATTGCTCCTCGCCGTTCGCGCCCGTCCAGAAGAGATCCACCCGTGTGTTCTTCGCATGTGCCAGGAAGGCGACAAGCTGACTGCAGATTTCGCGGGCGGCGTTAGGCGTGGTAACGCTGAGGGCGATCCTGTGCAGGCCGTCCTCCCCCTCGGCGAGCGTCCTGGACTGTGCGTGGAGTTTGGGTGCTACGCGCTCCAGGAAGAGCTTCAGATCGTGCTCGGTAGCCAGTCCGAGTGTAATGGTGAACGCCATTGTTCCTCTTCTCCGAAAGTCTGCCGACCCTTGCGCGGCGGCGCAGGGTCCGCGTGCTAAAAGACTGTCTGCTGAACGTCGAACGCCTGGCAAATGGCCCGAATCTCCTCCGGGGTGAGGCCTTCGGCCAGGCCGTGGTTGGTCAGATTCAGATACTCGTATCGCGCGCCGGTCTCCGCGTACTCGATACGGTCGCACGCGCGCTTCACGGACTGGTCGGAGCGGGCCATCACCCCATGTTTTGCCCACAGCACCACGCGGTGCACCCGCAGAGCCTCAACCGTCGCGGCCATGAGGTCCGGGGAGCCCGGCACCATGAAGGGAATGTAGCCCACGCCTTCGGGCAGGTTAACGATGCATTCCGGTTCCCACCGCAGGATGTGGCGGTTGAGGAACTCCTCGTCCTGGTAGCGGCCCACGTGGCTCAGGTAGGTCAGGTGCAGCGGCTGCGCGTGGATGAGCGCGTGGAAATTGGTGCCCGTGCGCACCACCTGATCGTAGTGCACCGCGAGGTGGGAGTTCCACTCGCTGGTGAGGCGGGCGAAGAGCCGATTGGGCGATGTGTATTGACGCGCCGTCTCGCCGCCCTCGTCCACAACAACCATGGCGAGGTTCGCGGTAGGGTCGGACGCAATCTCGCGCAGGCGCCGGCCCGAGCCCGTTACCAGCAGGGAGCGCCCCGCGAGCTCCGGCACGCGCGCGGGCAGGGCGATGGTCTCCACGTTTGGAAACTTGCGCCTCGGCTCAATCGGCCAGCCTAGGCACACGGAGATATTGCCGGCGGCGCCCTCGCTCGCGTCTATCTCGGCCACGCGGCGGCCGGCTTCGCCAACTAGCTGGAACAGCTCCTCGATATCGGGATAAGGCGCTTCTATAGCCATGACGTTCGATGTCCTCCGTGCGCTCAGCGGTATCCGAAGGGGCGCGCCGCGCACACCACGCGCCGTGAGAATACGATACCAGACAGTGATTGACCTGTGCCAGGGCAGGACCCATAATGGGAGCAGGGTGTGCGCGCATGGCCTACATGGTGAAGGAGATCTGCTACACGCTGCAGGGCGAAGGGGTGCAGACGGGCATCGCCGCGGTCTTCTGCCGCTTCGCGGGCTGCAACCTCTGGAGCGGGCGCGAGCAGCACCGCGTGCGGGCGGTCTGCCGCTTCTGCGATACGGATTTCGTAGGCATCAACGGCCCTGGCGGAGGCAAGTTCGCCGAGGCGGCCGATTTGGCGCGCGCCGTAGCGATGCGCTGGCCCGGCGGCGGGCAGCCCATGGTTGTATGTACGGGCGGCGAGCCGCTGCTCCAGTTGGATGAGCCGCTTATCGAGGCGCTGCACGGGCTGGGCTTCCGGATCGCGGTCGAGACCAACGGCACGCGCACTCCGCCGCCAGGCATTGATTGGCTGACGGTGAGCCCCAAGGCGGAGGCGCCGCTCGTCGCCACCCGCGGCGATGAGCTCAAACTGGTCTATCCGCAGGAGGGTGCGGAGCCGGAGAAGTACGAAGGCCTGGACTTCCGCTGGTTCTGCCTGCAGCCGCTGGACAATGAGGACCAGGAGCGCAACATCCAGGCGGCGGCGCGCTACTGCCTGGAACATCCCAAATGGAGGCTAAGCCTCCAGACTCAGAAGCTCCTGGGCCTGCCCTGACCGGCCGCTAGCCCCTCCAGAAGACGTAGCGGAGCAGTGTGTAGATGGCCTCGATGCCGTCGCGCGGGCGTATCTTCTTGCCGGCTGCCGCGGTGCGGGGCGTGTAGGCGATGGGCACCTCTACAATCCTGTGCCCACGGCGCAGCACCTTCGCAGTAACCTCCGGGCAGAACTCGAACCGCATGCAGGTGAGCGGCAGGCTCTGAAGCACTTCACGGCGGAAGAGCTTGTAGCAGGTGGCCTCATCCGTGATGTGGGCGCGATAGAGCACGCGGACCATGGCGGCCAGCAGCCAGTTGATAATCCGGTTGGGCAGCCGCATGGGCGGGCTTCCGCTGAGGAACCGGGAGCCATACACCACGTCCGCCCCGCGGTCCGCGGCCTCCACCAGGCGCGGGAAATCCTGCGGGTCGTATTCCAGGTCGCCATCTTGGATGACGATGTACTCGCCCCTCGCGTAGGGAATGGCGGCGCGCACCGCGCTCCCCTTCCCCTCATTCCGCTCCTTGAGCACGATGCGCACGTTCGGGTAGGCGCCCTCGAGTTCTCGGAGCATCTCGCGCGTGCCGTCCGTGGAGCCATCGTCCACGGCCACCACCTCCAGGTCAATGGGCGCCGCGAGTACGCGCCGGAGGATCTCGTGGATGGTGTGCCGTTCGTTGTAGATGGGCACAATCACCGTGAGGCGCGGCGCGGCTTCCGGTGTGCCTTCAGGCGGATACTTGCTCTCGGTCATGCGGCAGCCGCGTTCGCCTCCCGTTCGGGACCGCTCCTGTGCGGTGCCGTCATGTTACCGCACGCTTCCGCCCACCGCCCACATGCCAGCTGGGCCCGTTGGAAGGCCGCCAACAGCAGATCGGGTCCTCATTAGCCGACGCACATAGCGGCCCACTGCCGCTCACCCTACTTCGCGAGCACGGGGCCCGCTGAACGGAGCGTTACCGGTCCCAAGAGCCCGCTCTCCAGGAGGCACGAGTCCTTGCCGTAGAAGCGCCACGTGGTGAAGGCCACGCGGCCGGTCTTGGGTCGCGGCAATCCCCTCTCCAACCACGCCGGCCAACGCTTCAGCGAGCCGGCTACTCCGATGCCGTTCCACTCCACCCCGGGCTCCGGCGGGAGCTGCTCATCGCCGATGAGCCGATTGGGCCAGAGATTCGTCACCTTAACCCGCAGCACGTTACGGCCAGGGCGCACCAGCCCGGTAACCTCGGCCCGGAAGGGCTCTTTCCAGAGAACACCCACCCGCCTCTCGTTCACCCACACCTCTGCCAGGTTCTTCACTCTTCCCAACTCCAGCATCAGGACCCGGCCCGGGGCGACCAGCGCCGGCGGCACGGTAAACGTCACGGCATACTCCGCCGTGCCGGAGAAGTATTTGACCCCGGGTGTGGCATGTTCGGTCCAGGAGATCAGTTTGGGAAGTGTGATGCGCGCCGGCGCGCCGCGGTTCGGCGGAAAGCTCACGGCCCAGGGTCCGCCGATGGAGACCGCAAGGGGAGCCGGCGCCCTGGCGCGGGTCCGCTTGCCCGTTGTGGCGACCGCCTCGAACTCGCCCGCGCCCCATGCAACGAACTCCATGCCCTGGGGCGTAACGCGCGCGGAGAAGGCCGCTCCAAGCTCCTGCTCACTGGCCGCGCCCGCCGCCAGGTCCACATAAGCGTTCTCCGCGACTTCCCGGCGGAAGGTCTGCCCGCCCGCGCGATACTGGATGACCAGCCGCTTGAAGTGCCCAGGAGTGGGGTCGCCGAAGGTCGAATTCGTCGCCGGAATGGAATCCGCGCCGAGAGAGACCAGCT
>CAZGLN010000155.1:0-9665 GCA_964526545.1 uncultured Chthonomonadales bacterium | reverse complement strand
AAAGAGTGCCTTACACCCAGAGGACCCGACATGACCATGAGCAGACGCGACCTGATAAGCACCTCTTTCGCGGCGAGTGCAGCCTATTCGCCGCTGACCATCCCCCGATCCCAGGAGAGCCGTACCTTCCGCACGGCCCTGATCGGTTCCGGATGGTGGGGGATGAACATCCTTACATGCGCCATCCAATCGGGAGAGTGCGCGGTGGCGGGCTTGTGCGATGTGGACGACAACCAGCTTCGCACCGCTGAGGAGAAGGTGAAGAGTCTGACGGGCAATGCGCCGAAGCGGTACCGTGACTACCGCGAGCTGCTGGAGAAGGAGCGGCCGGACATCGTGATCAATGCCACGCCCGATCATTGGCATGCTCTCATCACCATCGCCGCGGTGCGCTCCGGAGCGCACGTCTACGTGGAGAAGCCTATCTCGCACACCATCGCCGAGGGTACCGCAATGGTGAAGGCCGCGCGCGACGCGGGCCGGGTGGTTCAGGTGGGCACGCATCGGCGCGTCTCGCCCCATAACAAGAGCGGCATGGAGTTTCTTCGCTCGGGCCGGGCAGGGAAGATCGGAATGGTGCGGGCTTTCGTGCATTACGGCGGCGGCCCCGGGGAGCGCGTGCCGGACTCGGACCCGCCGGAAGGGCTGGACTGGAACGCCTGGTGCGGTCCGGCGCCCCTCCGTCCCTACAATCGCGCAATCCATCCGCGCGGATTTCGGCAGTTCCTGGACTTCGCCAATGGGCAGCTTGGTGACTGGGGCATCCACTGGATGGATCAGATCCTCTGGTGGACCGAGGAGAAGTGGCCGCGAAAGGTGCACTCCACGGGCGGACGCTTTATCCGGCAGGACAACACGGATGCGCCGGACACGCAGGTGGCCACCTACGAGTTTGAGGGCTTCACAGCCACATGGGAGCACCGCCAATACGCCGCCAACGAGGCCGAGAAGCACAATATAGGCTGCTACTTCTACGGCACGGAAGGCACCTTCCACATGGGCTGGCAGGATGGATGGACATTCTATCCGGCGCGGCGCGGCCGGCCCGTTATACACGAGGATGCACAGCTAAACGAACCGGACGGGCAGAACATCCGCGAGCTCTGGGCGGACTTTCTGCAGGCCATTCGATCCGGCGGGCGCCCGGTATGCGATATCGAGATAGGTTACCGCTCCACAAACATGGCGTTGTTGGGCATGCTGAGCCTGCGACTGGGCCACAGCGTTCGCTGGGATGGAGACCGCGCCGTCATTCCTGGAGACCCCGAGGCGAATCGGCTGCTCAGGCGAGCATACCGTGCTCCGTGGCGCTTTCCTTCCTAGGCATCCGCGGAGCAGGTATGGCGTAGTTCGGCGCACCACTCGTCGCGGGCAATACAGCGTTTGACACGCCCCGATCGCGGGGAGTATCATTACCGGCGGCGCGCCGAGATGCCGCGCGCGGCAGTGCTTCTGGGGGTGCGGTCTGGATACCATGCGTGCCGCGGTGTTCCGCGGTCCGAACGACATCCGGTTTGAACGCGTGCCTATACCAGATATCGGCCCAGGCGAGGCGCTTGTGCGCATCGCTTGCTGCGGCGTGTGCGGCACAGACATCAAGAAGATTCAGCATGGCCTGGTGGCGCCGCCCCGTATTTTTGGCCACGAGATGGCCGGCACCATCGTCGCGCTGGGAGCGGGAACGCGCGGATGGAGTATCGGCGACCGAGTGGCCGTAATGCATCATGTGCCGTGCCGGTCGTGCTTCTACTGCGACGCCGGTGACTTCGCGCAGTGCCCTACGTACAAGCGGACCGGCACGACGGCGGGGTTCGAGCCAGCAGGCGGTGGTTTTGCCGAGTACGTTCGCGTATTCGATTGGGTGACTGCAGAGGGCATGGTGGCGGTGCCCGAGGAGGTCTCCTTCGAGGAGGCGGCTTTCCTCGAGCCAGTAAATACCTGCCTTAAGGGTCTTGAGCGCGCGCGCGTGCGCCCGGGCGAGGTGGTATTGGTTATTGGACAGGGACAGATAGGCCTCCTCTTCACGATGATGCTGCGTTGGAAACAGGCCCGGGTAGTGGCTTCGGACCCCTTGCGTTACCGGCGCGAGAAGGCGCTGGAGATGGGTGCCGAGGCGGCACTGGATCCCGCCGAGGACGATGTGCCGGCCATGCTGAGGGGCCTGACGGAAGGACGCGGCGCGGACCTGGCCATCGTGGCGGTCGCGGATAGCTCCGTGGTGAATAGCGCCATGCGCACCGTGCGGCCCGGAGGAAGGGTTCTGCTCTTCGCCCAGACGCGACTGGGAGATGCCGCGACCGTGGACGCTGGCGAAGTGTGTATGTTGGAGAAGACACTGCTGGGCAGCTACAGCTCCGATATCACGCTTCAGCAGGCCGCGGCCGACCTTGTGTTTTCCAGAACCATTGATGTGCGGCCCCTGATAACGCACCGCTTCCCACTCGAGAGAACCGCCGACGCGATGTGCCTTGCCTCCTCGCCTCAAGATAGATCCCTAAAGGTGATGGTGCAACCTTGAACAGACCCTCACGAATGCACGCAGCGGTTCTCTATGGCCGGGAAGATGTGAAAGTCGAGGATGTGCCGGTTCCCGAGGTAGGACCGGGCGAGGTGAGAGTGAGAGTGAGGGCGGCCCTCACTTGCGGGACCGATCTGAAGGTGTACCGGCGCGGCTACCATGCCCGCATGATTGTGCCTCCTGCCGTGTTTGGGCACGAATTCGCCGGAGAAATAGATGCCGTGGGGCCGGGTCTGGTGGATTGGCGGCCCGGACAGCGCGTGGTGGCCGCGAACTCGGCCGCCTGCGGCAAGTGCTTCTACTGCATCCGTTTGCGCCCCGAGCTCTGCGAGGACCTGCTTTTCATAAACGGGGCGTACGCGGAGTACATTACTCTGCCGGAGCGCATCGTCCGCACCAATCTGCTGCCCATTCCGGATCACGTGGACTTTGAAGAGGCGGCGCTGGTGGAGCCGCTGGCCTGCGTGGTGCGAGGCATGGAGGAGACCGGCGTGCTTCCAGGCGACACCGTCGCCGTGCTTGGCGCGGGCCAGATCGGATTGATGTTCGTCCGGCTCTGCAAGCTCGCCGGAGCGCGTGTGATCGCCGTGGGGCGGCGGCCGGCCCGGCTGGAGGTGGCGACGCTGCTGGGTGCGGACCTCACCCTGCGTGCCGACCAGGAGCCGGATATCGTGGCGGCGGTCCGCGCGAACACCGAGGGTGGGCGCGGACCGGACAAGGTGATTGAGTGCGTGGGCCTGCCGGAGGTGTGGGAACAGGCCATCGCGATGGGCCGCAAGGCCTCTACCATCAATCTCTTCGGCGGCTGCCCGAAGGAGAGCATCGTCAGGCTCGATACCACGCGCATACACTACGATGAGCTGACGCTGAAAGGCACCTTCCACCACACCCCCGCCACGGTGCGCAGCGCGCTCGAATTGATCGCGGATGGGCGCGTGCCGGCCCAGGTCTTCATTCAGCAGCGTGCCCCACTCGTGGATCTTCCTCGCGTTCTGAAATCCTTGCTTAACGGCAACTGCGCGGTCAAGGTGGCCATCAACCCTTCGCGCAATGGGCACGGTTAGGCTCGCGGCGCCGTTTCCCCTGGTCCAGGCTGTTCGCCTCGGCCCGGCGGTCCGATGAAGCAGGCAATCTACATTCACGGCACCGATCCGGAGGAGCAGGCGCGGCTCCGTCTGCTCAATCGGCTGACAAATCCCTCCTTCCTGCGGTTTCTGCGCATTCGGCCGGGTGAGCGGGTACTGGAGGTCGGATGCGGGGTCGGCATTCTGAGCCAGCAGGCGGCTCGGCGCACACCGCAGGGGTTGATGGCGGCGGTTGAACGCTCCCCCGACCAGCTCGCGCAGTGCCGCAGGCGGCCGGGACCGGCTTACACACGCGGGGATGCGCTGCGGCTGCCGTTTCGGGATGGAGTGTTCGATCTGGTCTATTGCCGTTTTCTGCTTGAGCACCTCGCGCATCCGCAAGAGGCCGCTGCCGAGTTTCGGCGGGTGTTGCGGCCGGGAGGACGGCTGGCAGTCCAGGAGAACGATGTTTCCGTCCTGCGAACCGATCCTGAGTGTCCAGCTTTCCAACACGCCTGGGAGAGATTCTGCCTGCTCCAACAGCGGCTTGGCGGTGACCCCTACGCCGGCAGGAAGTTGTTCGGCATCGTGCGGGAGGCGGGCTTCGATGAAATCAGGCTCTCCGCCGCACCGGAGGTTCACTGGTACGGCCGCCCGGGCTACCGCGAGTGGCTGGAGAATCTTGCAGGCAATCTGCGCAGCGCCGAGGAGGCGCTCCTGGCGGAAGGATTGCTGACCACGGCTGCCATTCAGGAGGCCTATCGAGAGCTCCGCGCACTCGCGGAGTGCCAACATGGCGCGGCATGGTTCGTATGGAATCGCGTGGAAGCGTACCGCCGAGATAAGCCGGCGGGTACAGTATTGCCGATGGCGGCAGGACGCAGCCAACGGGGCCTATCCCATGAGCCAGACACAGCCAACCCGGGCCACGCCGGATAGTCCCTACCGGGTGCACGGCGACTACTCCCTGCTGGAGGCGCAAGAATACTGCGCCAAACTGGCGCGCAGCCACTACGAGAACTTCCTGGTGGCAACCGTGTTCGTGCCGCGCCGCCTGCGCCAACACTTCTACAACGTCTACGCCTATTGCCGCATCGCAGACGATCTAGGTGACGAGTCTGGTGATCCGGCGGCGGCCCTCCGTCTCCTCGATTGGTGGGAGGAGGAGCTCCGTCTCTGCTTCGAGGGCAGCCCTCGCCATCCCGTGTTCGTGGCCCTGGCCGAGACGAACGCAGAGTTTGCCATCCCGATGGAGCCCTACGCGGACCTGCTGCGCGCCTTTCGGCAGGACCAGACAACGACCCGCTACGCTGCCTACGAGGACTTGCTGGGCTACTGCCGTTACTCCGCCAATCCGGTCGGGCGGCTGGTGCTGGCTCTGTGCGGCTATACGGATACAGCCCGCCAGGAGCTGAGCGACCGCACCTGCACGGCGCTGCAGCTCGCCAACTTCTGGCAGGATGTCGTGCGCGATTTCGCCATCGGCAGAATCTACCTGCCGCTCGAGGACATGCGGAGCTTCGGAGTCACCGAGGAGCAGATCGCGACGCGCCGATTCGATGCGGCGTTCCGCGACCTCATGCGCTTCGAGTGCGAGCGGGCATACGCCCTGTTCGAGGCAGGCAGGCCGCTCGTCGGCATGGTGGATAGAAGGCTGCGGCTGGACATCGAGATGTTCACCCGGGGCGGGCTGGAGGTTCTGCGCCGAATAGAGGCGCAGGGATATGATGTGCTTACCAGGCGGCCCGCGATACCCAAGCGCCGGCAGGTGGCGATGCTGGCGGGCAGGGCTCTGGCCGGGCTTGTCGGGGGGCGTTAGCAGCGATGGAGAGCCTGCTGGCCCGTTCGTATGCGGAGTGCCGCCGAATTGCGCGGACCCAGGCCCGCAATTTCTACTACTCCTTCCTCGTTCTCCCGCCGGAGAAGCAGGCGCAGATGTGCGCAGTCTATGCCTTCATGCGCTACTGCGATGATCTCTCCGACGAAGAGGGAGGCGACAAGGCGGCAAGGCTGCGTGCCTGGCGCCAGGCTCTGGAGCGTGCGTTCGCGGGCGACTTTGGCGAGAGCCTCATCCTGCCCGCGTTTCAGGATACGGTCGCTCGGTGCGGGATCCCCGGAAGGTTTCTGCACGATGTGATAGATGGCGCGGAGATGGACCTCACGACGGCGCGCTACGAGACCTTCGAGGACCTGCGTCAGTACTGCTACCGCGTGGCGGGAGCGGTCGGTCTGGTGTGCATCCACGTGTGGGGATTTGACGGCGGGGCGGATGCTTACCAACCTGCCGAAAGCTGCGGACTGGCGTTTCAGCTCACGAACATCCTGCGGGACGTGCGCGAGGACGCAGAACGCGGCCGCATCTACCTCCCGCGGGAGGACCTCCACCGATTCAATCTTACCGACGAGGACATACTGAGCGCCGTGTATGATGACCGCTTCCGGGCGCTGATGCGGTTTGAGGCCGATCGCGCCGAGCACTACTATCGCGAGGCCCTCGCTCTCGAGAGGATGCTGCATCCGGTTGGCCGGCCGACTTTCCGCACCATGTGGCGCATATACCATGAGCTGCTTCGCGCCATCATCGCGTCGGATTACCGCGTGCTGGATCGTCGGATCCGCGTCTCCACGGCGCGTAAGGTTGGCATCCTTGCGCAGGAGTGGCTGGCCGGGCGGTTCACGCGATCTGCTTCCGCCGCCGCTCGGCAGGCCCTGCCGAGATAACCGTGGCAACGGCGAATAGTACCGCCCTGGGCGCGCATGCCGTCGTGGTGGGCGGGGGCGTGGCCGGAATCACCGCAGCCGTCTGCCTGGCCGATGCGGGCGTGCGGGTTACCCTGGTGGAGAAGCGGCCGATGCTGGGCGGCCGCGCCTCGTCATTTTATGACCACGTGACCGGCGAGCCGGTGGACGCCGTTCAGCACGGCACCATGCGATGCTGCACGCAGTTGGCGTGGCTGCTGGAGAGGCTCGGCGCGCACCACCAGATCCGCTATCTGGATACCATCCATTTCGTGGACCGCCAGGGACGGCACGCCACGCTTCGGGGCGGCTGGCTGCCCGCGCCGGCGCACGCGGCTCCCTCTTTTCTGCGGCTGGGCTTCCTCAGTCTCGGCGACAAGGCGGCGCTGGGGAGGGCCTTTCTGTCTATTCTGCGCGCGGGTCCGGACACGGATTGGGAGGGTGTCTCCGTGGCCGAATGGGCTCAGCGAGCACGCCTGCCGGAGACGGCCGTGCGCCGCTATCTGGAACCGGTGCTGGTGAGCGCCTGCAACGAAACACTGGAGCGCATCTCGTGCCGCTATGCCTTCATGGTATTCAGGGAGGGCTTTCTCGCGAATCCCACGGCCTACCATTTCGGCGTACCACGGGTGCCGCTAGGAACACTCTATACCGAGCCGACCGTGCGCTGCTTGACAGAGCGAGGCGGGGAAGTGCTTCTGAAGACCACGGTCAGGCGCATCGCGATTGGCGGCGGGAAGCGCACCGTGGTGCTCGCCGATGGGCGGCACCTGACTCCCGACATCGTGATATGCGCGACTCCGTGGCACCAGGTCGAGGGCATTCTGGATCCTGGTCTGACGGCTGGGAGCGAATACTTCAGACAGTTGGCCGCGATGGAGCACTCGCCGATCGTCGGGGTTCACGTGTGGCTGGATAGGCCCGTGGAGATGCCCCACTGTGTTGCACTTGTGGAGCGACGCACCGACTGGGTCTTCAACAAGACTCTGAACTTCGATCGGCCTCGTGGCGAGAATGCCTACTTGAGCATGGTGATCAGCGCCGATCGCGAACTAACGGAGATGCCGCGCGAGCAGGTGTTCGCATTGGTCATGGAGGAGGTGCGCTCGAGCCTGCCCCAGACGCGCGATGCGAAGGTGCTCCGCTGGTTTGTCGCCAAGGAGCGGCTGGCCACCTTCTCGCCCCGGCCCGGCATCTCCCGGTTAAGGCCGGATCAGCGCAGCCCCATCGAAGGCCTCTACCTGGCAGGGGAGTGGACGGATACCGGGTGGCCCTCTACAATGGAGAGCGCGGCGCGCGGCGGCGCCCTTGCCGCCGAAAAGTCGCTTCAAGACCTGGGCAGAGACGTCCGATTCTTGGCGCCCCTTCTGCCGGCGCGGGGGCTCGCCCGCCTTCTGCTTTCGCGATCCGCTTCCGGCGGGGAGAGGAGCCGGCGGGCGGACGGGCGAAGAAACCAACTTAGCGGAACATCGAACACATGAGTATCCTCCTGCAGTCGCCCTACGTCGAGACGAACGGAACTTGGCTGCGCGGCAACCTGCACGCGCACTCCACCCTGAGCGACGGGGTGCTGCCGCCAGAAGAGGTGGTGGCAACTTACGAGCGGCTGGGCTATGATTTCCTGGCGCTCTCCGATCATGACCTCGTGGCGCCGGTTGCCGCCCTGCAGGCTGCAACCGAGATGACGCTGCTTACCGGCAACGAGATTACGGCGAACGGGCCGCATCTGCTCCACGTAGGGGCGCGGGAGCGCGTGGCGCCCGAGGCGGACCGTCAGGCGGTGATTGATGCTGTGTGCGAATCCGGCGGGTTCGCGGTGCTCAACCATCCGAATTGGGGCGAGGACTTCGATCACTTCCCATTCCGCTACCTGGCTTCGCTGGAAGGGTACGTCGGCGTGGAGACCTACAACGGCATCATCGAGGTCCTGCCAGGCAGCCCCTTCAGTCTGGACAAGTGGGACAGGCTGTTGAGCACGGGCAGGCGCGTGTGGGCCTTCGCCAACGACGACTTCCACGCGCCCCCGCATGCTGCCCGCGGCTGGAACATGGTGCAGGCCGCGGATCGCTCTGCCGAGGCCATTCTGGCCGCCTTGCAGACGGGCAGGTTCTACTGCTCCACGGGCGTGCGGTTGGCAGAGATAGAGGTTACCGATACAGACCTCCGTGTCGCGGCGGAGGGGGCTGCACACATTCGGTTCATCGGTAAGTGGGGGCGCGAGCTTGCGCTGGTGGAAGGAAACGAAGCCACCTACCGCGTGCTGGGCAATGAAGGCGGTTATGTGCGCGCCGAGGTCTATGGCGAAGGGTATCGCGCGGCTTGGACCCAGCCGGTCTGGTTGGAGCAGGCGGGATGATTGCGTGGCGGCGGCTATCCAGCGAGGAGGGGCAGCTCCCCAAGCCGCCCGGGTCGGACCAGCAGACGGGATGCCTGATTTGGGATGCGGATAAGGACGGCAGGCAGGAATTTGTGATAACCTGCCGGAACCGCGGGCCCGCTGTTGCATGGTACCGGCCTCTGCGTCAGGGTTGGGGCGTCTACACCATCGAGCCGGACTCTATTCCCATCGAGGCGGGGTGCGCCGCGCAGGATGTTACGGGAAACGGGGCGCCAGACTTCATCGCGGGAGAAGACTACCAGGGCGGCAGCGTCTACTGGTGGGAGAACCCGTGGCCCCACTTCGCGCCGGAGACGGGCTGGCAGCGGTACGTGGTGAAGGAGGGCGGCGCGCACCAGCATCACGACGTGTTGGCGGCGGACCTAGACGGCGACGGTCGGAAGGAGCTGGTGTTCTGGAACCAACAGGCCTCCGCGCTGTACTGGGCGCCGATTCCAAAGGATCCGAAAGCCGGACCTTGGCCGCGTCATCTGGTTTGGCAGGGTTCCGGTGAGGGGCTGGCCACGGCGGATGTGGATGGCGATGGACGGCCTGAGCTTCTGGCGGGCGGCAAGTGGTTCAAGCACCGCGGCGGATCGGAGTTTACGCCCTACACGATAGACTCTTCGCAGTCGCATCCCCGCATGGCGGCCGCCGACCTGGATCAGGACGGCCGGCCGGAGGTGGTAATGTGCCCCGGCGATGCCGTGGGCAGGCTCCGATGGTACAAGTGTAGCGGTGATCCGCGCCGTTTTGAGGAGTGGAAGGCGCACGACTTGCTGGATCGTGACGTGGTGCATGGACATTCGCTGGCAATCGCCGACTTCGATGGCGATGGCAACCTGGACATCTTCTGCGGGGAGATGCGCACGTGGACCGGGGGAGATGACCATCCCAACTGCGGCATGTGGGTGTTTTGGAGCGATGGCAGAGGCGGATTTCGGCGCGAGCAGATTGCCACGGGGGT
>CAZGLN010000154.1:5250-9720 GCA_964526545.1 uncultured Chthonomonadales bacterium | reverse complement strand
CTGGACGATAGTGCCCTCTTCCATCGTCTGCCCGAGAGTGGGCATCTTGTAGTACTCGGCCATGTATAACTGCTCCCAAACCCGCCCGCGCGGGTGATCAGCTTGTGGTATGCCTAAAGCCCGCTACTCCTGCCGGACCTCTACCCGGATGCCGATGGTCCGAATGATGGCGGCAGCCCGCTCGCACTCCTGTTGCGAGCCATGGTGCACCACGGACTTGCCCAGGTTGTGTATCTCCCAGGTCTCCATTTCGGCCTCTTGACGCGAGCAGCCCGTGGCCATCTGCAGAATAGCCTCGACCTCTTCGAAGGTGTTGTGGTCGTTATCGTAGACGATGACCAGGTAGCCGTCTAGGTCGGTGCCCGGTCCGGATTCCTCGATTTCAGGCAGGTGTATCGTGCTCATAGGCGAACTGACAGCCACACCGCGCGGCTGCCGGTTTATCTGTTTGCTCACGGCCGTACCGAATCCTCTAGCCGTTCACAAACTGGATAGAGGCGTTCCGTGCCGAAAAGATCGCGGCGGCAGCCGCGACCCCGGAGGAGAATCCTCATGAAGATAACGCGCATCCGCACGTTTCCCGTGGAGCCGCGCTGGCTGTTCGTCAAGATTGAGACGGACTCGGACATCATCGGCTGGGGAGAGTGCCTCGGAGATAAAGCCCACGTGAACGCGGAGGCTGTACGCAGCTACGAGCATGCGCTGCTCGGCGAGGATCCGCGGCGAATAGTCCATTTGTGGCAGTCGCTCTTCCGAGGCAGCTTCTGGCGGGGCGGGCCCACCCTCTGCGCGGCACTGAGCGGCATCGAGATTGCACTCTGGGATATCCTCGGCAAGTCGCTGAACGCGCCGATCTATCAACTGCTCGGAGGTCCCACGCGTTCGCGCATTCGCGTATATACCCACGGAGGAGGGAGCACCCCCGCGCAATGCGCCGAAAGCGCTCGCAAGATCGTGAACGCGGGCTACACCGCGATGAAAATGTGCCCCTTCGAGCGCGTGCGGCTATTGGACAGCGCGTCTCTGGTGGAGGAGGCCGCCGCGCGAGTGGATGCCGTACGGCAGGAGGTGGGCTCGGCCGTGGACATCATGCTGGATTTCCACGGACGCGTCTCACCCGCCATGGCCATCCAGTTGGAAGAGGCCATGCGCCCCAGCCGGCCCTTTTTCATCGAGGAGCCTGTGCTGCCGGAGAATACGGACCAGCTGGCGGCCGTCGCGCGCCAGTTCAAGACTCCCGTGGCCACCGGCGAGCGCCTCTTCCTGAAGTGGGCATTCCGGGAGGTGCTCGAGAAGGGCGCGGCCGCGGTGGTTCAGCCCGATCCCTGCATCTGCGGCGGCATTCTCGAAGCGAGACAGATAGCTGCATTGGCGGAGTGCCATTATGCCGCCGTCGCGCCGCACAATCCGTATGGCCCCATCAACCTGGCGGCGGCGCTCCAGATAGACGCAGCCATACCCAACTTCCTCATCCAAGAGTTCGTACACCTAGGTGCCGGGTACTTGCGGCAGCCGTTCGTCGTGGAGAGCGGCTACATTACCGTGCCTGCCGGACCGGGATTAGGCGTGGAGGTGGACGAGGCGTACCTTCTTGACCACCCGCTGCAGCCCAAGGAGGATGTGGGGCGCTGGTTCCACGCGGACGACGGCTCGGTGGCGGACTGGTAGCCGCCCGCCACCGAATCGGCCCGCCTGGCCGCGGCTTGCGCTGTGTGAACGGCCCGCACCGAGAGCTACTTGCTCTCGCCGCCCTTGCGGCCGATCTCCGCCATGTGCTCTCGATCGCGAGAGACCTTCAGCCCGCCGCGTCGGCCGATCTCGGCCATGTGCTCACGGTCGGCCGCGACCTTCGCGCCACCCTTGCGGCCGATCTCCGCCATGTGCTCGGGATCCGCAGCGACCTTCGCCCCTCCAATCCTGCCCGCGCGCGCGTGGCCGGCGGGATCGCCATGCCATCCCCGGCCGACTTTCGCCGTCTGCTGCTCTGTGCCCGTCTGTGATGTGGACATCCGCGCTCCCCCCATTCGTGCGCAGGGAATGCTGTTAGCATCGCATCCCGCGCCGCGTCATGGACTGGCGCCCAACCGAAGGCTGGTCCTGTCCGATTACGAATTTCGCAGGACTGTGCCTGCCACACCCAACCAGCAAAATCACAAGATGTTATATTCATATACGTTCATGGTGTAACAGTTCCGGCATCCCTCTGCAAGTTTCTTCGCTCGGCCGGTCCAGCGTAATCCGTCCCACGCCGTTCTCCATCGGAGGCTGCCGCAAGCCGCTGAGCACGCGGCATCCTCGCATGCGCTGGTCGCAGGAGACTCGGCGTGCGGTGGAGAAGGAGGGTGTGCTATGGCCACCACGAGTGCCGCCGCGCGCCGCCACACCCGGAACGGACTCCTCTTCTGCCTGCCCAGCATCGTTGGCCTACTCGGGCTGACGCTCTACCCTCTCTGCGCCTCGCTCTACTACAGCTTCTGCTCCTACAGCGCGCTCAAGCCGCCGCAGTGGGTGGGCCTGGGTAACTACCGGCTCATCTTCCGCGACATCGCGACGCGCGGTCTGCTCTTCGAGGCCATCTACAACACGCTCTACTACGCGCTCTTCGCGGTCCCGCTGGGCATCGCCGTCTCTTTCGCGATGGCCCTGCTCCTTAACCAGAAGGTGCGCGGTCAGGCCTTCTTCCGCACGCTCTTCTACGTTCCCAGCGTGGTGCCGGTGGTGGCATCGTCGGTCCTCTGGCTGTGGCTGCTCAACCCGCAGCACGGCCTTATCAACCTGGCGGCGGAGTGGACAGGGCTCGAGCGTCTGATGAGCTACGCCGGCGTGAAGACTCCCATCGGCTGGCTTGCCGATCCCGCCTGGTCCAAACCCGCGCTCATCCTGATGAGCCTCTGGGGAGCGGGCAACGCCATGGTTATCTTCCTGGCCGGCCTGCAGGGAGTGCCGGAGGAGCTCTACGAGGCCAGCGAGCTGGATGGAGCAAGCGCCTGGCAGAAGACCCGCCACGTAACTATGCCGATCCTCAGCCCCTACTTCCTCTTCATGGCCGTGATGGGCATGATCGGAGCCTTCCAATACTTCACCCAGGCCTGGGTGATGACCAACGGCACCGGCGGGCCCGCCAACTCCACGATGATGTACCCGATGTACCTCTTCCAGAACGCCTTCCAGTTCTTCAAGATGGGTTACGCCTGCGCCATGGCATGGCTCATGTTCGTGGCGATAGTGCTTGCCACGCTCCTCCTCTTCAAGACCGCGGCGCGCTACGTCTACTACGGCGGCGAGAGCAGGTAACCGGCTTCCGCCGCCCAAGGCTGCCGTGCGGTCCACCGCATCGCCGGCAGCGGCACAGTACGGTCCCAACGATCGCAGGATATAAATATCCTATTAATGTTATACATCTTCTGATTGGCACAGATTCTGCAGGCTCCATTCAACAGAACTTGCCGGCCGCAGCCGAATGGCGCGAGACGGAAGGAGGAAGCCATGCTGATCGCTCGTCATCTCCGCAGACTGTTGGCAACGTTCTGCACAATTCTTGGGCTGCTTCTGCTGAACACCATCGCCACGGCACAGATTGGCTACACGGTTCAGTCGAACGGCAATGACCACCTGTACGCGGTGGACATGCTTACGGGTAATGCCACCGACCTCGGGCCTGTGCGATTCCTGGATGCCGAGGGCCTCACCTGGTATGGCGATAGACTGCTCGCAATTGGCGGCACCATAAATGAGCTGTGGGACATCACCTCCCCGCCGGGCTTCGTGATCGGGCCAACGGGCGATCGTCGCGGCCTTGACGCAGGGCTCGCCACCCATCCGGTGACGGGCAGCATCTACAACATTCAGGGGACATGGGGCGCCAGCTACCTCTACTCCGTCAACCCGGCGACGGGGGCTGCCACGTTCATCGGCGGCTCGGAAGTCTTTGCCGACGCGCTGGCGATCAGCTCTTCTGGCGCTGCATTCACTGTTGACGTGATGTCGACCATCTCACTCTACAACGTGGACCTGGCCACGGGAGCGCTGTCGCTCGTCGGCCCGTTGGGCATAAACGCCTATGACCAGGCTGGCCTCGATTTCGATTGTGATGGTGTGCTCTGGATGCTGCTCAACAGCGGCCGCATCTACACCATCAACACCGCGACGGGAGCCGCAACCTTCGTTTCACAGGTCAACATCGGCGGAGACCCGATAATGGGCATCGAGGGCCTGGCGATAAAGTGCGAAGTCCCGGAACCTGGTGTGTTCGTAGTCGCGGCAGCCTTCGGACTGGTCGGCCTCTGCTGCATGCGGCGAAGGAGATAGGCGAGTACCAAGAGCCAACGAACGAACGGCCGCGGAAGCCCTCCGCGGCCGTCTTCTTTCACAACTCTCTCCACCCTACTTGAGGTTCACGACAACCGTCTGCTGCCCGTGCAAGCGCAGTATGATCGCGCCTGAGCGTGAATGCCTTCGCATGCTCCCCCC
>CAZGLN010000154.1:0-5212 GCA_964526545.1 uncultured Chthonomonadales bacterium | reverse complement strand
GCCCTCGCCCGCGCCGTGAACCAGCACTTCGTAGGACCGATCCAGCCAGCCTTGCACACGAAACACCGCGCCGTCGGCCCGGTCCGCGCTCACTTCTATGGCGGCGGGAGCAATGAGGGTGAGACCCGACGCGCGCAGAATCCGCTGGTCGAAGATCTGCTCCTGCTTCAGCATCCGGATGGTCGGCGCCAGCACCGTGCCGGGATTGATGGCCACGGGGTTGCGTATCTGCCCGCGTAGGTCAAAGGAATCCGGCAGCAGGCCCCGCAGGTCCGGCTCGGCGTCCAGTTGCCACGATTGCTGAATTCCCGAGAGCGCGATGCCGTCCGCCAGCTTGCGCCAGTCACACGACTTGTCGTAGCGGCTGAGCCAGTAGAGCGCATCGGCATACACGAGGCCGCACCACTGTACGGGCAGTCCTATCCAGTTCGGCGCCTTCCACTGCGTGGCTCCCAGCACCGGCGTGGTCGCGTAGAGGCCGACCGGATGGCGTGTCGGGTTCACCAGGTACGTGAAGGGCACTCCCGTCCAGGCCCAATAGACCGCGCTGTTCAGCAGATTGCGGTCGCCGGTGAGTTCGTATCCAAGCACATAGGCGCGGACCAGATGCGCCGAGGCCAGGATATCCGGCGTATGCAGCGGCACCTCCCACGTCTGAGCGCCGCGCGGCGCCTCGTTCATGAACTTGTCGAGCGCGGACAGCCGCTGCAGCGCCTGACCAATGAGCGCCTTGTCGCCGCAGAAGATGGCCGCCTCGAGAGCGCTTACCACCACCTGCGCGGTGAGTCCGTTGGCATCCTTGGCCCAGTGCGTGCGGCCGTAGTCCAGTTGGCCCGGCGTCGCGCGGTACGGGATGGATCCATCCGGCTCAAAGCGGCTCAAAGCGCCCTCCGCCGCTCCGCGCGCAACGGTCAGCGCCTCCTCGGTCGTGCGGAAAGCCAACGGCACCGCAGGATAACGCACGTGGGAGACGCCACTGTGATAGTGCGCGTTTGCCGGCACCGCGGCGATTGCCTCGGCGGAGGCCTTCCGCAGACGCTCGGCAAGGTCCGGCGCTGGACTTCGGCGAGCAAGCCATTCCAGGAAGAGCGCCACATCCGCCGCCGGATGAGGGCCGAACTGCTCGATGCCGGGCCAATAGGCATGCCGGTACAGCGCACCCTGGCGAATCTTGCTGTCGAGATAGCCATGCGCCATCAGGCGCACCACATCCGCCTCCGGAAGCCCCGTGCGGGGAAGCGGCGGCAGACCCTTGCGAGCAACGTACTGCTGAACCGCCGGCACCATGCTCTTGCCCATACCGCCGAGGAGCGTCGCCTGGTGAGTCAGAGGCTGTCCGGCGATGAGCCGCATGCCTCCGTAGGGAAGCAGATTGCCCTCCACCCGATTGCTCCCGTCCGAGCCCGGCACGAGCAGACCCATCACGTGGCCGCCGGACTTGAAGAGGCGGTCCGGCGTATCGTAGACTGCGCACACGCGCGGATCCGGCTTCCAGGTGATGCCGACGTACCGGCCGTCATATTCCTGCGCCATCAGCGGGAACGTGAGCTTCAAGTTATCCGGCACTTGCCGCTTGGAGCCCGGGCCGATGATATCCGCCTCGGAGCTGCTTGTGTCCAATTTGTCCAGGTACTCCACGCCCGCCAGGAGCCCCGTGTTACGCTCCTGTCCCACACCCGCGAAGAGCAGCAGAGGAGCGAAGAAGACCACCTCGCGCGTCTTGTCCACGCGCAGCGTCGTCGTTACGTCAATGGCACCGCCCACGGGCAGGGCCTTCGCCGAAGCAAACCGCTGTTCCACCATCCAGAGCGCCCCATCCGCGTCTCGGGCGGATGCCACGGCCACCCCTGCCTGCGCGGGCCCTTGCTGAGGCTTCAGCTCCACCCACTTCAGCGCACCACCATGGAGGTAGCCGATGCGCGGCCGCGTGTTGCCGAACGCCACGCGGCGGCCTTCGACAAGCACTTCGAAGTGACCATAGCGTGCGCCGGACTGCCGCACCGCCAGCGGCCCGGAGGCATGACGAACGACCTGGGTGATTCGCGGCGCGGTCGGCTTCGGCCAGGCCGGCTCCTTCAGCAGCACCCGCTGCTCAAACTCGATGGATGACACGATGCACACTCCCGAGGTTCCCGGCGGATCGAAGCGCAGAGCATATCCGGGTCCGAGCGCCGGCAGAGGAACCCGCAGAGTCTGCCACTCGCCTGCCTGCACGCCGAATCGCACGGAGTTCTCCTCCGTGGAGCCCGTGGTGAAGTAGAAGATTTGCGCGGTGCCTCCCGCGTCCGATTTAAGCCGGATGCGAAGCCAGAGAGGCACCCCCGAAGGATAGTCGCGGCGGGGACCCACGGAATAGGGATCGGAGCCGGAGATATGGATCGCCATGCCCTCCGGGGTCGCCTCGATGGACCGGATGTCATGCGTTGGATGCCACTGCTGCACCTCCGACGCGTCGGTGAAATCGAAGCGCGGCAGGCGACTGCCCTGTCCGCAGGCCACGGTTGCACACACCGCCAAGCAGCAGAGGCCGGCCAACATACGCAGGAGCATGGCTTCTTCCCTCCACAATCGGCCCGCGGGGCGAGCCGGTGATGTCCAGGCCTTCGCCGAATCCCAGCGAAGGTCCTGCCGCAGGCGCGAGCCCCGCGGCGCGCCACCGGCGGACACGATAAACAGGGGAGGAGTCGCGAGGATTGCCCCTGACCGGCACCTTCGCCTCGCCGCCCGCGGGCATCTGCAGGTGCGCGGCAAACAGAAACGGCGCGCCGATTCCGGCGCGCCGCTTACGGACTACAGGTCCGACCGCCTACTTGGCCTTTGCCAGCGCGGAGTCCATCAGTTTGACGAACTCAGTGGCGCTCAAGTAGCCCACTTCCTCGGTGAGTATCTCCCCCTTGGAATCGAGGAACACCACCTTTGGTATAGCGGAAACGTTGTACTTGCGCGCAATCTCGCGGTTCTTATCCACATCTATCAAGATAGGCACGAACTTGGCGGATCGGGCCACAACGGTCTTGTCCTTGTAGGTCGTTGCCAGCATCTGCCGGCACGGCCCGCACCAGGGCGCCCAGAAATCTATGAACGCAGGCTTTCCGGACTTCTTGGCTTGCTCCATGGCCGCCTTGTAGTTGGTGGACCACTTGATAGGTCCATGGTCTGATTTCGTGTTGCCCTTCTGCGCCACTGCGTGCGGGATGGAGACCGCGACCAGGAGGGCCGCAGCCAATGCGCACCGGTTCGCCAGCGCTCGACAATTCATGCAGTATCTCCTCTCCGTGCAGGCCCGCCTTACGGGCTCTTGGCCAACTCGGCCTCTATCTGCTGGACCACCATCGGATCGGCCGGATCGGTTCGCGCAGGAATGCGCGCCACCACCTCGCCCTTACGGTTGATCAGGAACTTCGCGAAGTTCCACTCGATGTCGCCGCCGAACTTGGGATTGGCTTCCTTGCTGGTAAGCAGTTTATAGAGCGGCGCGGCATCCTCCCCCTTCACGCTCACCTTACTGAACATGGGGAAGGTTACTTTGTAGTTGGTCGTGCAGAACTCCTTGATCTCCTTCTCGGTGCCAGGCTCCTGCATTCCGAAATTGTTGGCAGGGAAGCCGAGCACCACAAACCCCTTGTCTTTGTACTTGTCGTACAGCTCCTGTAGTTTGGCGTACTGGGGAGTGTTGCCGCACTTTGAGGCTACGTTGACAATCATCACAACGTTCCCCGCGTAGCGACCCAAGTTGACGGGCTTGCCGTCAATATCCTTCATGGTAAAGGCAAACACGGCCGGCCTCTTCACGTTCGGATACCCGGCCACCTTCGGCGTGCCATCCGGCCCCTTGCTGCCGGGCTTTACACCGGCGGCCTTGGCCTCATAGAGCTCATCAAACTGCGCGAACGACTTGCCGTTGGCCGCATAGTAGAGTCCGCGGAAGTTGCGCGCCTGCCCTGGCGCAACATGGCAATGCAGACAGTCCACTCTCTCCTTCGCCGCGTAGTCCGGCCTAGCGTCCGCGGGCGCGGCAGCCGCCAGGGCACCCAATACTGCCGCCGCTGACCAAACCGTGGCACGCATCATCTTTCGTTCTCCCATCCTGGTTGGTTGTATGTTCGCTCGGTCTACAGTATAGCCGCGCTAAACACCTGCGGGCAAGATCGGAGGAGCGAGCCACTGCTACAGCTTGCTTCGCTGCTCCAGGACGTCGGACCACTTCGCTGCTCTAACCATTCTGTCGCGCAACTGTCGCAAAAGTATCCTCCCAAGCCCAACATTGCGATAACAAACTGCCCCTGATTTACGTCTTATACAGAGGAAGAATCTGTTCGTGAGTTCGGACTGTCTACTTCACACCAGAGAGGAGGTACATGACCATGCGCGCCCTTCGATGGCGCTCTGTTTGGGCATTGCCCGTGCTTCTGCTCGCAGTCTTGTGCCTCGTCGCCGCGCCTTCGGTTGCCGTGGCACAGGAAGGTAACGCGGGTGCGGATGTACGGGAGCGTCCGGTTTCCCTGCACCTGGAGAACGCGGACATCCGGCATGCGCTGAAACTGCTGTTTGACTCGGTCGGCGTGAACTACGTGCTCGATCAGGGAGTGCAGGGCTTGGTAACCGCCTCCCTGGAGAACGTGCGTTTTCGCGTGGCGTTGGAGAATCTTCTGAAATCCGTTCAGTCTCAGATGCCGCTCACCTACTCTGTTGAAGAGGGCATCTACCACGTAAGGGTACGGGTGGAGACTCCGGAGCGCGAGCCGCAGCCGGAGGTTGGCCGTCAGGAGGAGACTCCCACGCCCAAGTTCAACCCTCGCCAGATCAAGGTCAACTTTGCTGATGCCGCGGAGATCGCTCTGGCCCTTGGTGGCACCGTCATCGGCGGTCGCTTCAGCAACACTTCGGTGCTGGGTCGCTCTGGCTACGGTGGAATAGGCGGCTTCGGCGGCGGCTTCGGTGGAGGCCTCGGCGGGTTTGGAGGCGGCCTTGGCGGCTTCGGAGGCAGCTTCGGCAACAACTGGGGCGGCGGCTTCGGCGGTGGCGGCTGGGGCAACAACTGGGGCGGCTTCGGCGGAGGCGGCTGGGGCAATAACTGGGGCGGCGGCTTCGGCGGAGGCGGCTTTGGTGGAAACTTCGGCGGTTTCGGCGGAGGGTTCCGCCGCTGGTAACGAGCCCTTGCCCGATTGAACAGCACCCGCGCAACAAGAGTACGGCCCCGACAGTGTGTCGG
>CAZGLN010000153.1:3043-9721 GCA_964526545.1 uncultured Chthonomonadales bacterium | reverse complement strand
CCCGGGCCCAAAAGACGCGCTGGCCACGGTGCGGCTGCCCGCGCGCATCCTGCGGGCCCGCAGAGTGGACCTGATGGGCCGCACGCTCGGCCCGGCCACCCTCCGCGATGGCGCGTTGTCGGCCAGGGTGCCCGCGCGCGGCATCGCGACCTTCGCCGTGCAGGCCGAGGCCGGCGGCGGCTGGCTCGCACCCGATGCCGGCTCAGGAGCCCCGCGTTGAGAGGGCGCCATGCAGCGCCGGACCTCGCGGAGCTGGCCGGGCAGGCCATGCGCGAGCGTGGGTTGGAGCCGGAGTTTCCACGCGAGGTGCTGCGGGAGGTTGAGCGCTTGCCCGGGCCCGCGCAAGCGTCCGGGGAGATGCTGGATCTCCGAGACCTGCCCTGGTTCTCCATTGACAACGACGACTCGCGCGACCTCGATCAGCTCACCGTGGGAGAGGCGCTGCCGGAGGGCGCCATCCGCCTACATGCCGCCATCGCGGGTGTGGATGCTGGTGCGCAAGGGCGACGTGGTAGATCTGCACGCGCGGCACAACACCACCTCCGTTTACACCCCCGCCCGAATCTTTCCCATGCTGCCCGAACGCCTCAGCACGGACCTCACCTCCCTCAACCCCGATGAGGACCGATTGGCGGTGGTTCTCTCGTTCACCGTGGACGCCGAGGGCCACGTGCGCGACCCCGAGATCACGCGTGCTCTGGTGCGAAGCATTGCCAAGCTCGCCTACTCTTCCGTGGGAGCGTGGCTGGAGGGGGAGGCCCCCGCGCCGGCGGAGCTTGCGCGCCACCCTGAGCTGCCGGAACAGGTGCGCTTGCAGGACAGGGCCGCGCAGGCCCTGCGCGAAAACCGGTATGAGCGTGGCGCGCTGGACCTCCAGACCATCGAGCCGCGCGCCACCCTGCGCGATGGTGAGGTGGTGGACTTGCGGGCGGAGGAGAAGAACCGCTCCCACGAGCTGATAGAGGACATTATGATTGCGGCCAATGGCGTGGCGGCCAGGTTCCTGGAGGAGCGCGGCTATCCCTCCTTTCGCCGCGTGGTTCGCTCGCCGGAACGCTGGGATCGGATAGTGGACCTGGCGGCGCAGCTTGGCGAGACACTTCCCGGCAAGCCGGACAACCGGGCCCTCCATGCGTTCCTTCGGCGCCGTCGCGCCGCGGACCCCGTGCGCTTTCCCGATCTCTCGCTTGCTGTCATCAAGCTTCTCGGCCCAGGAGAGTACGTCGCCCATCTGCCCGGGCTTGCCGAGGATGGCCATTTCGGCCTCGCGGTGCGGGACTATTCGCACTCCACCGCGCCCAACCGCCGCTATCCCGACGTGATTACGCAGAGACTGCTGAAGGCCGCCATGGAAGGACGCCGCTCTCCGTATAGCGAGACCGAGCTGCACGAGATGGCGAGGCACTGCACCCTGCAGGAGGACGCCGCCAAGAAGGTGGAGCGTCAGATGCGAAAATCCGCCGCCGCGCTGCTTCTCTCTGGAAGAGAAGGAGAGCAGTTCGAAGGCATCGTTACCGGCGCGGCTCCCAAGGGCACGTGGGTGCGCATCCTGCATCCGCCCGTCGAAGGGCGCGTGGTCGCCGGAGAGCGCGGGTTGGATGTTGGCGATCGCGTGCGGGTGCGCCTGGTGGAGACCGATGTGGCCCGAGGCTGGATAGACTTCGCGCGGGCCTAACGGCGCCGCTATGTATCGCGTGCGTTCGGAAGGCGCGGCGAAGAGGTCCCTTGCAGCCCGTTGGCGGCGGGTCGCTCTAAACGCGGAGGCGCGTCAGCCCTGGACCTTGGTATACGGCACGTGCATGGGCGGGCCGTCGTAGCCCTCCGCGTTGAGCGCCTCCATTAGGTCGCTCTCCTCCAGAATCGTCCGCACTTCCATCGGAGAGAACGCCCCCACGAGGTTCGCATGCTCGCTCAGACACCAGAGCGTGCAGGCTCCCACGGCCGCCGCCCGCGCCATCGCGGGCAGCGAGACCTTCTCGATGGTGTCACCCACGCTGTGGTAGTAGTGCGCGCCATCGCCGGCCCGATTCGCAAGCAGCATCACCACCGGCACCCCGGCCAGCAGGAACGGCTGATGATCGGAATGCAGCGTCGCCTTGCTGGAGAACTCCTCGCGCATGCCCAGACCCGCGAGACGGGCGGCAAGGTCCTTCACGAAGCGCGGCGGATCCGCCGAGCGCGGCTGGGGGCACACATATCCGTACGGATCGCCCGTCATATCGAAGTTCATCACGGCGCGATGGTTTGGCAGGGCCGCGGCATGTCTGCGCGCGTACTCCCGCGAGCCCAGCAGCCCCACCTCCTCGGCGGCCCAGAGAGCGAAGCGGAGGGTGCAGCGCGGCCTGCGCGGCAGACTCGCCAGCGCCCGCGCCATCTCCAGCACAATCGCACATCCCAGCCCGTTGTCGGTTGCTCCCTGCGCCACGTCCCAGGAGTCCAGATGCGCGCCGGCCAGTACGACGGTCTCCGGCTCCGCCTCGCCGGGTATCTCCGCGATGACGTTGCGGGCGAACATCTCCGCGAAGCGGTTCCGCATCTGGATGCGCACGTGCGGGTTCGCTCCCTGAGCGATGAGCCGCTTTAGGCGCAGACCGTCCTCCAGCGCAATGCCCACGCTGGGGATCGGTGCCTCGCCGCCGTAGTGTCCCACGCCCGTGCGGGGCAGGCCGCCCGGCGCGGAGCTCTGTATCATCAATCCGGCAGCGCGGTACGCAATGGCCAGACGCAGCTTTTCGGAGCGGTGCAGTACCCGGCGGCCCTCCGTTGCGCCCTCGTCGCACAAGGCGATGCTGCCAACCACCTGCTCCTTCTTCTCCTCGAACTGCTCCCGCTCGCCATGCCCTACATCCACAACCGGAGCGGCCACCTCGGCCTGCGAAGGCGCATTACCGTGCGCGAGGGCGGTCAGTCGCCAGGAAGCAGGATCGAGCGCCGCGACTTCCAGCGTGCCGCGCTCCCAGGCCGTTACCGGCACGTCCTCATACCGCGGATTTGTGAGGCCGTATCGCGCAAAGAGCACGAAGGCCCACTCTTCCGCCTGCCTGCCGGAGAGCAGGCCGCTCGTGCGCCCCCCCACGCGGTCACACAACTGCACCAGCGCCTCGTAGGCATTGGGCCGGCCCAGGCACTCCGCCAGTAGGTGGTCAATCACTTCATCCGGAATCATGATAGGCTCGTCGTCCTTGCTTGTTGGGGAGATCTAGAGCCCCAGTCGGTGATGGCTGAGGAGGCGGCAGCCCTCGGGCTCGATGAGATAGTTGCGCTCAAAACGCATTCCGACAAGATCGGGAACGTACTGCCCGGGCTCGACCGTGATCACATCGCCGGCGGTAAGCACCTCCTCGCTGTGGGGGACAAGGAACGGCGCCTCGGGATGGCCCAGCCCGATGCCGTGTCCGGTGTGGTGCTTGTAGGCGGAGCCAGACTCGTATCCGTTGAAGATTCCCTTCGCCGCCATGTCCACTTCCCGGCATGGTGTCCCCGGCAGCAGCAGCCGCTCCGCTGCGGCAAGCGCCTCCAGGCACCGCTCCGCTAACTCACGCACGCGCGAGTCCGGCTGCGCGTCGCCCACCAGGAACGTGTTGGCGAAATCGCCGCGGTAGCCGCGCAGGATTACCGAGAAATCCAGCAGGAAGGGATCGCCCTCCTCTATGACGCGCCGCGTCGGAGGGCCACCGCCCTGCCACGTGCGCGGCCCCGAGGCGAAGTCCCCGTAGACCTGCACGGGTTCGCCTGCATGCTCCATTGCCAGGCGCGAAACCAGCGCATGCACCTGGAGCTCGGTCATGCCAGGCCGCACCTGCTCCCGCGCGGCATCGGATGCCGCCGCGGCAGCTGCACAAGCGGCCGCAATCTGCTCCGCCTCGTCGGCATGCTTGCACCGCCGCAAGCTTGTTATGGTCGCTCCCACGTCCACCACGGCCGCCCGCGGGAGTTCCGATTCCAGGGCAAGCACTATTCCCGCCGGAAGTCCGGCGTCAACCGCTATCCTGGCAGGCTTCCTTTGGCGAACTTCCCTCACCACTTCGCGGACCAGCACTTCGATGCGCGAATCCGCTGGAGAGTCACCGCGGTACCAGATCGGCGCAAGCACGTGATCCACGTGCGCCTGGGCTGCATCCGCGCCCTGAAGGTTGTCGGCGGTTAAGAGGGCGCCGCCGCCTGGCTCCAGGATGAGGACCGCCGCGGCACGCTGGCTTCTGAACGAGAAAGGGTTCTGCCAGAAGCCGCAGAGGTAGGTGAGGTGGTGGGGCTCGCCGAGGAGCGCCAGGTCGAAACCCTCACCCACTGCACTCCAGAACCGCGCCCTCCGTGCAGCGCATCCTTCGGCTGTCAGCATGGCATTCCTCCGTGCGGCATTCGCCCGCCATCCCCCGCGCTCGTCAGGCTATCTGCTTCCCCGCTCGGCGGCGAGCGCGGTTACCAGGGCGCCGGCCACCTCATCAAGCGCCCGCGCGCTCTCCTCGCCGCCCGCGTTTGTTGTGAGGGCGATGCCGAATCCGCGCTTGGGAGCGATCCAGAGGACGCAGTAGTTCATGGTGTTGGAGCCCGCATGGGTCAACGCGGTGCCTCCCGCCCAACCCCTCTCCACCATGAGCCAGCCCAGGGCGTACTCTCCGCCGTAGGGTGCCTTGAAGAGACTTTCGGCGCTCTCCCTGGAGAGAGGGGCGGGCTTGCCGGACTGCGCGCGCAGAACCCACGCGATGTAGCGCCCCAGATCCTGCAGGGAGCAGTGCGCCGTGCCGGCCGGCCCGATGACGGGAGCATTATCCGCCGCTGGACCGGGAGGAACCGGCTCCAACTTGCCGCCCACGCGCCGATGCCCCCAGGGCTGATCCACCCTCTTCGGGTCGCCGGGCGCACCGAACCCGGAAGAGACCATGCCGAGCGGCTTCCAGAGCCGCTCACGCATCAGCTCTTCCCAGGGAGCGCCGGCGGCCTGCTCCAGCATCGCGCCGGCCACTGTGTAGCCCCTGTTTGAGTAGATGTGCCTCGTTCCGGGAGGCGCCTGCGGCTCGGCTTCCACGCTGAGCCGCGTGTACTCGGCCCGCTGCTTGATCAGAGGCTCCCGCGCAAGCCACCAGCGGCCGCCTCCTCCAGGATAGGAGTCGCTGCTCATCCCGCCGTAGTGCGCGAGGAGCTGGAGCAAGGTCACCTCGCGCCAGGCTGGCTTCATGGAGGGCACCAGACGAGGAAATGCCTGGGCCAGCGTGGTCTCCCAATGGATCTTGCCCTCGTCCACCAGCAGGCCGGCCAGGGCGGCAGTCATGGACTTGGTGCAAGAGCCGATGTGCCAGAGGTCGCCTGCCTGCGCCCTTTCCGCCGAGCCCAACTTGCGCACGCCGGTTACCGCCGCGACGGGCGCCCCCTCCGCGCGGACGATGAGAGCGCCAATCGCGGGCAGGCCGTTCTTCGCGCGCACATCCTCCAGCAGACGGGATAACCCCGCCGGGCTTGTCACCGATTCCTGCATCCGTGGAGCGGCCGTCGCGTGCGCGCAGGCGAAAAGCAGGACCAGCGCGGCCGCGCGATGGGCCTTCACCTCACCGGGCTTTCCAGGCCATGCAGGCGGAAGAGCTCCTTCTCGGCCTCGAGGGTCCAGAACTTGCCATCCTTCAGCAGGGCATGTACCGTGGGATAGTGCTCCTTCAGATCCGGAAGGGAGAGCAGAGGCATGTCATGGATGAGCGGGAAGACCAGGGACTTGCCCGGGAAGCGGCCCTCCTTCACCCCGGCAATGCCTTCGCGCGCGGCGCGCATGCCTCCCACGGCGGCGAGCGAGGCGTTGGTGGAGAGCTCGCCGCTCTCTACCTTGTGCAGCGTCTCCAGCATGTCCGCGATGGAGGAGCCGCTGCTGCCGATGTAGCGCACATGCCTCTCCAAGATGGCATTGGCATCCAGGCTGGCCATGGTGCCGCGCGCCACGCCCGCGAAGATATTCATCCAGGCGCCATCCGCAAGGAACCCCGCGGCATGCTCGATTAGAGCGGCTACCGGCACCAGAGAGACGATATCATCGAAGCCGCGCCCGCCGCTCAGCTCGCGCAGCCGAGCGTCGAACTCCTCGGGGCTCATCTCCTTCGGATTGAGCAGCACCAACTCCACCCCGCGGGCCAGGGCATCGGCACGGAAGCGATCCTCCACGCTCCGCAGCCGCTCGGTGTCAATGTCCGTACCGAGCACGAGCCTGGGCGGATGCGGATGCTGTACCGCGCGCTGCACATGCATCTGGCCCATCGGCCCGCCCGCACCGATGAACCAGGCCAGGCCTCCCTCCTTGAGGTCGGCGCCCCGGGTCTCCCGATAGGCCTCGGCAATGGTCGAGCCGGTGGTGCCCACGTAGTGGTGCCAGTTGTAGTGTATTCGGCCGATGTCCAGGCTGAGCTTGCGCGGAATGGGTGTTTGGCGCACGATACAAGCGATGCCATGGTCCGCGAGGGCGGATGCAGCCCCCTCCAGCACCTCCGGAGCCAGATCGCCCAGAAGCAGAACGTCGTCAAAGCCCGCCGTGCCCGTGGCGGCCCTCTTAAGCGCGGCCCAATCGGCCGGGAGGTCCGTGGTGAGCACCACGCCGCCGCCGAGCGCCGCGCGCAGGGACGCCCCGGCCTCCACGCCGCCGATGCAGACGACCGTGGCAGGTTTCTCCTCCGGCAGCGCGCCGTCCCAGACGAGCCTCTG
>CAZGLN010000153.1:0-3025 GCA_964526545.1 uncultured Chthonomonadales bacterium | reverse complement strand
CGCCCGCCACCACCAGAAGGCGACCGCCAGGCTTCATTCCGGGCCTATGCGCCTGGTTGTACGCAGCCACCACGCAGGCCCACGGCTCCACCAGCGCCGTCTCCACCACGCCCATGCGCGGCTGGATGGGCAGCAGGTAGCAGCCCTCGTCGCCCTCAATCATCTCGTGCGGGATGATGCTGTACTCCGCCAGGCCGCCCGAGATCACATAGCCGTAGGCCATCGAGACGCCCTTGTAGAAGACGTCCGCCTGCACGATGAAGCGATCGCCCACCCGGAAGCGGTCCGCCACGTCCTCACCTACGGCCACGACCGTGCAGGAGACTTCGTGCCCAAGGGTAACCGGGTTCGCGGCGAGGTTGCGCCCAACCATGCGCGGATGATCCTTGCCCAGCGCGATCACCTTGGTATCGGAGAAGCAGAGACCGCAGGCATCCTGGCGTACGAGTATCTGATCCGGCTCGGGCGTGGGTACCGGCGCCTCCTCCAGCTTGAGGCTCTCCAGGCCTTCGCCATAGAAGTTCCATTTCAGCATCTTATCGGGAAGGTCCATCCATCGGCTCCTTGTCCGGCTCGGCCGCCGTGCGCGGATGCGCGGCGCCAGTGCCTACAGAATACCGCGTGACCGCGCACCGAATGCCGGGCCGGCGGCCCTAGCCGTCCATCGTCCAGCCCTTTCGGTAGGGTTTGGTGAGATACTGGTTTGCAGCGGTGTTGTTGGTTACTCGTCCCTGCTTGCCGTCGTATGCTAGCTTGCCGCCCGCGCGGTAGGCCACCAGGCCCAACAGAAGCTGCTCTATCATGTCGCCGCTGTACTCAAAGTCGCAGGCGGTCTTCTGGTTGGGGTTTCGGCAGGCATTGAGCCACTGCTTCACGAAGTCGCCCAGGTTGGGCAGCACAGCCTCCTTGCGGCGCGGCTTGTAGTAGGTCATATCGGCGGCATCGCCCAGCGGCAGAATCATCCGCGTGCCGAAGTCCGCCAGAAGGTGTCCGCGCGTACCCTCGAAGAGCACGCCGTGATCAATCTTCCGCAGGTCCAGGTAGGAGCGTGGCGATTGCGGCATGGCTCCTCCCTGATACCAGCTCACGCGGATGGGCCCGCGCCAATCGTTTGCCGGATGTTCGAAGTGCGATTCGCACTCCACCGGAGTTACCTCCGGATTGAAGGGCTCTCCCTTGGCCTCCGCGGAGATAGGCAGGCGGGCATCCACGGCCTGCCAGAGCAGGTCCATGGTGTGGCTGCCCATGTCGCCTATCTGCCCCGCGCCGAAGTCCCAGTACATATTCCAGGAGAGGCAGTTCATGCCCGGCCCGCCGGAGAAGTAGCCCGGGTTGTAGGGATGCTCCGGCGAGGGACCCAGCCAGAGATCGAAATGGAATCCGGGCGGCGGCGAACCCTCGGCAGGCAAATAGCCCGCGCGGCGAATCTGCCGGTTGCCCCAGGCGTAGGCGGCCTCGAGATTGCCGATGGCGCCGTCTCGGATGAGTTCGCGCACGCGGTTGAAGTTGGGCATGGCGCGGCGCTGCATTCCCACCTGTGTGGCGATCTTGCCCTTCTTGCGCAGCCAGTGCGCCCGCACGATGCGCGCCTCTTCCACCGTGATGGCGAGCGGCTTCTCGCAGTAGATGTGCAGGTTGCGATTCAGCGCCCAGTTGGCGATGAAGGCATGGGTGTGGTCCGCGGTGCAGATGACCACCGCATCCAGATCCTTCTGGTCCAGACACTTGCGCCAATCCACGTAGGTCTTGGCATTGGGGAAGCGCTTGAGCGCCTCGGGGAAGCGCGCCTCGTTTACGTCGCAGAGGGCCACCACGTTCTCCTCGGCCAGAACGTCGTAGAACGCCAGGCCCCGGCCCCACACACCAATGAGGGCGATGTTCAGTTTGTTGGCAGCCGCGACTCTGCGCGCTCTTGCGCCGGCAGGCAGGAGGCTCAGTCCCGTGCCCGCGGCTGTCTGCAGGAAATAGCGTCGGTTCATCTCCCTCTCCTTCGTCGAGGCATGCGTTACCCCAACCGCTTCGCTCACGCCGCGCTCCCGTCACGCGGCACCAAACGGCGCGCCGCAGTCGGGCGCGATGGCCCAAGTTTCCGCGCAGCCGCGCCATTACCCTGCCTTGCGCACTCTCGGACCGCGCGGCCGACGAGTCCAGACAGGCGCGAGCCGCTCGCGGGTCCACCGCCGGCCGCTGCTAATCGCGCAGCTTCACCGCCGCCGCAAGGTCCATGCGCCGCACCCCGCGAAGCCCAGGAATCTGCGCCAGCAGCACGACCACGAGCGTGCCGCCCAGCGCGAGGGCATAGGTGGCGGGCTGTGTTACCATCTGAAGAGCGTAGCCCTCCGTGCTGGAAGCATCCAGCATGATTCTGGCCAGGGTGAGGGCGGGCACGACAGCCATGAGCGCGCCGAACGCCGCAACCGCCAGATTCTCCAGCGAGACCAGCAGAGCGATGCGGCCCATGCCCATCCCGAGCGTGCGGAGGGTGGCTAGTTCCCGCTGCCGCTCCCAGATAACGATGTCCGTGACCGTATAGGTGGTCGCGAAGGCCATTGCGGCGCCCAGAGCAAACATCAGGAGGATGAAGGTCCGCGCGAAGGCCGTGAATTCGTGTACCTGCCTCTGAATCTCTTCATACGTAAGGGCTAACGCGACACCGTCCGTTCGATGGAGGCGCGCCTGCACGGCGGCCGTATAGCCAGGCAGCACATCCAGCACGGCGCCGTTCACGGCGTCCGGCGGCATCTGCAGCCGTGCAGCGAAGAGCCTGCGCACGTCGTCCATGCGCATGTAGAGGGGCTGCGCCAGAAACTGCCGGAGCGGCTTGCCGCTGCGCACATAAGCAGTGGCGCTTCGCCCCACAACGCTCTGCGGATAGACAAGTTTCAGCATATCGCCGCGCTCCGCCGGCAAATGCTTCGCAATTCCGCCGCCGAAGAGCACCTCCCCGGGCGCCGGAAGCACCGGCCGGTCCGCCTCGCCGCGCAGCACGCGCAGGCGCGAGTCCGCGGCGATCCCCATGAGGAGC
>CAZGLN010000152.1:0-9749 GCA_964526545.1 uncultured Chthonomonadales bacterium | reverse complement strand
CCGTGATCGTGCTTGGAATTGATCCCGGCCTGGCAACCATGGGCTACGGCGTGGTCTCACGCCAGGGCGCGCGGCTTGCCGCGCTCGCATACGGCGTCATCCGCACTCCCCCCGATCAGGAGACGCCCGCGCGCCTGCTTACCATCGCGAGCGAGCTGGAGGAGCTTCTAGAGACGCATTCGCCGGATGAGCTCGCCACTGAGAGACTCTTCTTCGCCCGCAACGAGAAGACCGCCTTCAGCGTGGGGCGCACCATCGGCGTAGTGCTGGTAACCGCCGCTCGCCGCGGCATTCCGTGGACGGAATACACTCCGCCGCAGGTGAAGGAGGCCGTGGTGGGCTACGGCGCGGCGGACAAGAGGCAGGTGCAGTACATGGTGCAGCGGATACTCGGCCTGGACCAGCCGCCGCGCCCGGATGATGCCGCCGATGCCCTGGCGGTTGCCATCTGCCACGCGAACAGTCGCGTGGTGCTAACAGAGCGTTGAGCAGTCGGGGGCTGGAGGCTTCTCGTCCGCGCCGCCCGAGAGACGTTGAACAGAACGGATTGGGGATTACGGAAATGCTGGCTCTAGATGGTGGCTCGAAGGTACGCAATCGTCCGTGGCCGCGATGGCCAGTGTGGGACGAGCACGAGGAACAGGCCGTACTGGACGTGCTGCGGAGTGGTCGGTGGTGGTCCGTGGAGGGCGACCGCGTGCATACCTTTGAGCGGGAGTTTGCGCGCGTCGTGCAAGCCGCCCATGCCGTCTGCGTAACCAACGGCACGGCGGCCTTGGAGGTGTGCCTGCGCGCGCTTGGCATCGGCTGCGGCGACGAGGTGATTGTGCCGCCCTACACTTTCATCGCCACGGCCAGCAGCGTGCTCTCCGTCTCCGCCACGCCCGTCTTTGTAGATATCGAAGCGGAAAGCCTCAACATAGATCCATCCCGAATTGAAGAGGCTATCACTCCCCGAACCAAGGCCATCATTCCCGTGCACATTGCCGGGCGCCCGGCGGATATGGATGGGGTCCTGGCCATCGCGCGCAAGCATGGGCTCTACGTGATTGAGGACGCCGCCCAGGCGCATGCCGCGGAGTGGAAGGGGCGGCGAGTGGGCGCCATCGGCGACCTGGGCACCTTCAGCTTCCAGGCCAGCAAGAACCTTAACGCCGGTGAGGGAGGCATCATCGTGAGCAACGATGCCGATCTCGCCGATCGCGCCTGGTCCGTGCACAACGTGGGGCGCACCCGCAGCGGCAAGTGGTACGAACACCACGTCGTGGGCGGCAACTTTCGCATGACGGAGTGGCAGGCCGCTATCCTGTTGGCGCAGATGACCCGGCTGCCCTCACAGACCGAGACGCGCACACGCAACGCGGAGTACCTTACGGAGCTGCTCTCCAGGATAGACGGAATCACCACACTCCCCGCCGATCCGCGCGTTACCCGCCATGCCTATCACCTCTATGTGTTTCGATACGACCCGAAGCACTTCGGCGGCCGACCACGCGAGGAGTTCCTGCAGGCGCTGGTCGCGGAAGGGATACCCGCGAGCGCGGGCTATGTGCCGCTCTACAAGGAGATTGTCTTCCAACGCAAGACGGCCGGGGTGGGCCGATGGTGTCAGGCCTCCCGCGCGATAGATTACGCGGCAGTGTCTTGCCCAGTGTGCGAGGCCGTGTGCCAAGACGCGGTCTGGCTATTCCAGTCCATGCTTCTCGGAGAGCGCTCCGACATGGAGGATATCGCGGAGGCCGTTGCCAAGATTCAGCGCGCCTGGAACCAGCCGACTTAGAAAGCCGGGCGCGCTTCGGCGGACCATCCGCAGGCGCATCACCCTTCAGTGAAGTAGCAGAGGCTCCTATCGGCCTGCGGCGCGAGGCCGTCCATCCCGAGCCACTGGACGCGCGCGAAGTCCGGGTGCTCCGCAGGCACATCGCCCCACCAGTAGATGGGCGCGCCGCCCGTCACCAGGCGCTGCTGCAGAGCGCGCGTGAGCGCCGGACTGTGCCAGACGTCTTGCGGGCTCACGCGCCTCTCCCCACAGAGCGCGGCCAATTCGCCCGCAGCCTCGCCAATCGCCCACTCGATGGGGTGCAGCCGAAACGCGCCGTTTGTCAGGTGGGTAACCCCGATATTCTTGCACGCGGGCAGAAGGTTCTCAAGCCGCACGGGCACCAGCGCTCCAAGCGGGATCTGGAACGGGCGTGTCTCCAAGAATCTTCCGGGCTCGTCCGTGCCGCCATCATGGATATCAAGCCAGTAGTGGCCGATGCCCACGGAGTCGGCTCGATGCAGCGCACGGGGGCCAGGCTGGCACACGGATCCCGCGGAATCCGCCGCCACAATCTCCTGCTCCAGCACGGGACGCAGCGGCACGATGCGCCGCGATTCGCGTATGTACGGCGCGGGCGCAAGCCCGTCATCGGTGTCGAACCAATCGGATCTAAGGCGCAGTTCGGGGTAGCCCACGCCATTGCCATCCGTCCGCGGGCAGGCGTTCTGCAGCCAGTAGACGTAGCCGAGCGAGGCCAGCCGCGCCTGTCGCAAGATCTCGGTGTCGGGCGCGGAATCGCCTGATGGCAGGGTGGCGCCCCGAAAGTCGTTGGAGGCCGTGTTGATCATGGCCACGTCGCAGGGGAACGCGGCGTCATCGAACAGTTCGGCGGCAATCACCCGCCGGTAGGTCCACCAGCCAAGCTCTCCCCACATGCCGCGCATGGCGCCGTCAAGCACGTGATAGTTCTGAAGCGCGGCCATCTCCTCGTATCTCGGTGGCAGGGCAATGCGATGATCCTCACCGATCGGGCGCAGCTCAAGTGCGAAGGGAACGGTGAAGGGCTGAACCCAATCCGGCCGCGGCTCCTCCGGGGCGTCCGGCTCGCCCGTTTCGTCGCGCGACTCGGCGCCCAGGCGAAACTCCGCGCCGCAGAGAGGCAGCAGCTCACCGGTGTCCGTTGCATCTAGAACCATGCCAGGGTCGAAGTCCACGCGCTCGCCCGCGTCGCGTGCCACCGAGACACCCACAATCCGGTTGCCACGCATTTGGCACTCCACGGGCTGCGCTCCGTGCAGCAAGCGGATGGAGTCTTGCGTGGCCAGCATCTCGCGAAGGAGGCCGTCCCATACCTTTGGCTCCGCCGAAATGCGGCTGACCCAACAGGCACCCGGATTCAGGTAGCGCTGCGCCGCGCCGACGGCCGAGAGGCGGTGGCGGGCGCGATAGTGTGTTCGGGCAGCATCCCGCAGGCGGCGGTAAGCCGCGGTAGCGCCGCCTTGTTCGACCCATGCGTTCTCATCCGGCGTACACACGCCCTGGGCACTTATCTGCCCACCGACCCATGAGCCGGGCTCGACCAGGACCACACTCGCTTGCGCCGCGGCTGCGCGAAGGGCTGCGGAGACGCCGCCAAGCGAAGCCCCATAGATGAGAACATCGCATCGGATTGGCGGCAAGCCGCTACCCCGTGGTTGGACCGTAGTGCGAGGCGCGGCTCTGTGCCAGGCGCTTGCCTGCCTCTAGAAGGTCCGCCCGCTCGGCGGCGGAGAGCGGCTTGTAACTGCGCGCCACCTGGAGGGCCATATCTACCTCGGCGGCGTTGTTGAAGCCGATGACGGCGAGGACCACCCCAGGCAGTCCGAGTACGTAGCGAATCGCGCGCTGGTGGTAGTCCGCGAAGTGCGCCTGGGTCTCGCCGTCATACTTCCAGCCCACCGTGCCGCCAAGCACCTTCATCGCCGCCACCGCGGTGCCCTGCTTTCGAGCCGCCGGAAGCACCAGTTCCTCGAAGTTGTAGTTGTTGCGGTCCGCGAAGTTGAGCGCAACCATCGTCACGTCTATCTCGCCCGTCTCAATCAGTCGGGCGAAGCGGTTGGGCCGGGAGTGGCCGCTCACGCCGATGTGCCGGATGAGGCCGCGCTTCTTCGCTTCGCGCAGCCCGGCCAGGGCCCCATCCTCCGTAAACAACCGCTCCATATCGAAATCGCCGAGGTTGTGGATGTGCACGAGGTCGAGGTGCTCGATGCCTAGGCGCTGCAGGCTCTTCTCAACCTGCCTCTGCATGCCGGCACGGTCCTGCTGACTCGCGTTCGCCTTCGAGACCAGGTAGATATCCTTGCGGTGCGCCTTGAGGAAGGACCGCATCTTTGTCTCGGCGTTTCCATAGCGCTGATCGTCGTTGCCATACACGGGAGCCACATCGAAGTAATTCACGCCCTGCTCCAGCGCATGCGTAAGCGTTCGTGTTACGTGCTCGGGCGTGCTGCCGTCGCTGCCCAGGGGTGCCAGGCCGTAGCCGATGATGGAGACCCGCTCGCCTGTGCGCCCGAGCACCCGCTTGGGCACGCTGCCGGCGAGAGGCACACCGCCAAGCGCGGAGGCCGCGGCGGCCGTGCCGGCGGCAACAAGCGTGGTATCGCGTAGAAACTCACGGCGTGTCTTCTGCGTCATCCTTCCCTCCATCGCCAAAATCGAACAGGCAGGCGCATCCGCGACCCCGTAGCCATTGGCCGACGTTCAGGCGCATTCTTACGAGTCTTTGACGGATCCAACACAGGCATGGTACCGCAATCCGCTGAGCGGCGAGGCACCGCATCCCGTGCCGAACTCTAATACGCAGAGGCTCCCGTGGCCCCGGTGAGGCTCAACCCGATTCCCCAGACAAAGTGCGTTACGGCATCGCCCAGGGCCAGGCCCAAGAAGAAGGGCACCGACTGCCGATAGGCGCGCAATCCTCCAAAGCGCACCACAAGCGCCTTGATAAGCCAGGTAACGAAGATTACGTTCCACATGCCCCATTCCAATGCATAACTTGTGGTGAAGAGGTAGCCCACGGGATGGAGCGGGAAGCCAATCCAGAGGTTGCGCGCATAGCTGAGCAGGATCACGACCGCGGCGGAGACTCCGGCGCGGGCCAGCGGCGCGGCCTCCAGTTCGCGAGGGCTGCTTACCCAATTCGTGTACCGCGACCACGCGTACCCGGCGAGCCAGGTGGAGTCGCCCGAGACGCGCGCGGACGCGGCGCCCCGGTCATAAAAGATCTGAAGCAGCGTGACGATGCCGAGCACGATGGAGACCGCCGACGCCAGCAGAATGACGCGCACCATGCGCCGCTTGCTCTCGCGGAGCCTATCGGCCATGGCGAACGCCTCCAGCTGATGCCCCATCGGAATCTGTTCGTAGGTTCGGTCGAACCAGTAGAACGTGGTCAAGGTGGCTGCTTCGGCCTTCGTCAGCCGTGCGGTACCAACGAAGTTGGTAGTCCACTCCGTGAAGCTGAAGAGGGCCATGCAGAAGAGGGGCATGGAGATCTGGGAGTACATGCGGGTGAGCACCACGATGGCCAGGAAATAGAGCGCGAAGGCGAGCATGGCCACGGGCAGCCGCATGCCCACCAGCGTGCCCATCGCCACAAGTGCCCCGTAGCCCAGCGCGGCACCCAGCAGCGCCTTCCGGTAGGGTATGGCTTCGGATTCATCGCCCGGTATCGGCGCGCGTTCTCGGATGGCCTCGAATACCGTGCGAAGGAAGGGCCGCGCCTGCCACACGATGATCACGAACATGCCGAGCCATGCGCCCTCCGCCGCATTCGTCAGATAGGGGAACTGATTGGTGGTGTGAACGGACCCGGCATCCCGCCAGCCAAGCGCCGTAACACCTACCGTCATAAGTCGGATAGCGACAAAGAAGAAGATGCAGCTGAACGAGACATCCAGCGGAATGAGGTAGCAGAGGCCGATAGCCAGCGGCCACCATACCGTGATGAGCGGGGTGATGGCCGCCCAGGGTCCGCTGGTCAGGTAGGGCGAGGCGATATCATACTCGGCCAGCCGGACCCGGGGCACGATGGGCGCAAGCGAGCCGAGGTAGTTTGCCGAGAGCAGGCCCGCCGTGAGCCAGAACCCCAGCGCCAACAATCGGCTGCGGAAGAGCTCGTGCACAGTGCCCTGACGGGCCATGGCAGTCGGCAGATCAATGATGGGGAATGGCAGGCGCTCCTGGTCCAGCCAGGGCCGGCGCACAATGGATGCCAGGCAGAGCATGGTCCACAGAAGCAGGAAAAAGAAGGCGGCCCAGAAGAGCATGGGCAGAAGCCAGGGACCGAGTGTTTCGGGCCGGAAGAAGCCCCAGAAGTCGCGGGTTCCCACGAAGAAATCGCGCACCAGCCGCGGGTCCCGCGGCGCGAGAATGGGCGCGAGCGCCGCGGCGGTCTCCGGTCCCGCGGCCTGGTGCGGCATGTAGGAGGGCCAGAGCACCGTGGGAAACAGATAGTGGAGCAGCTTAACTGACGTGATGATCGCCCCGAGCGTGGTCATGACGAAGATGACCATGAACTCCGCGGGCGTAAACATCCACGCTGGGCGCACGCGGTGCAGGAGCGAGTTCACCACCATGAGGGCGAAAAGAATGCCCACGACCGTCTGCACGAGCGTGAAGATGGAGGGAGTGCCGATGTGCCTGAGGGTCAGCTCCTCGTAAATCAGCCAGACCGTGTGGACCAAGCGCCAGGCCCAAGACCACCGAGCGAAACGTAATTCCGCGCGGCATTCCATGAGCGGCCTTCCTACCCAGACGCACCACGCGTCTCCTCTGATTGCGTAGCCCGCTCTCGACCCGGGATTGCCAGGCATGCTCGAATTCCACGCACGTCTGCGGAGTGCACCCGGCTAGGCATGCGCGTCCACAATCTCGCGCACCAGCCGTATGCGATCGAACGATGCATCCGGCGGTACCTGGTCCGCCACCCCCAGCACGAAGGCCGAGCCTCTTGGACAGGTCTCGAGCACCGTTTGCACAAAGGCCGCGAACTCCGCCTCCGGGTAGATTGGCGAGAAGAGCGCACCAGGCAGGCCGCCCCACACCGTGATGTGCCCATCCGTGCGGGACCGCAGCTCACCAAGTCCTATATCGCCCACCGGCGCCGGAGTGGCAGACTCCACCACATCGAATCCCGCCTCGATCAGCCAGGGAAGCGAACCCCGCAGGGTCCCGTCATTGTGGATGCCCACCCACTTTCCGGCCGCGTGCAGCTCCTCGATTCGTTTGCGCCAGTAGGGCACCAGATAGCGCCGGGCAAGCCGACTTCCAGTGACCTCCGCGGAGAGATTCTCAGGGAAAACCACCAGCGGGCAGGGAGCCTCCGCAAGGATGCGAAAGATCGGGTCGTCGGCTTCCTGCATCACCCGCATCGTCAGCTCCACCTCGGCACAGTGCTCGGAACAGAGCAGCTCCACCGTCGTCTCTACACCGCACCACCGCGCCAGCAGGTTCTGCAGGGCGGAGGTGCACACCGGACCAAGGGCGCAGGCCAGGCCCTGGGCTCCCCAGAGGGCATCCGTCGCGCAGAAGGCCGCGGTGTTTTCGTGGATTCGCCGGTGCTGCCAGAGGTAGCGCACGACGCCCAGGTCTTCCGCACCCTTCACGTAGTGCTCGATGATTGCCGTGGTGGCAGACTCGGGAAGATCGCGGACCACCTGGCGAAGCATGCCTGCCGGTGTGTGCACGGTGGAAGTCACCAGATCTCCTTCGGCAACGGTCTCCACCGTGACGCTCTCATCGTAGGTCTCGGTCCAGAGCATCGGCGCATAGAGGTAGATGCCCACTCCCGCATCCTGGTAGAGGCGCAGGTAGCCGGCATCGCCCTCGCGATACGCCTCCGGCAGGTCGCCCGCCCGCAGTCGGGCCGTGTACCACCAGCTCAGGTCGCCAAACCAGGGAGTTCGGTCAGGAGTGCGACCCGAAAGCACACTGAGAAGGCGCTCGCGCTCAGTCATTGCTGCCCCCTTGGTCTGCGCTGCCCGTCAACCGCTTTAAGCGCTCTCGGCGGGCTGTGCGGGACGGTGGCTCCAGTACTCCCTGGCGAAGCGGGCCACCTCTGACAGGCACGCCTCAATGAGCACGCGGCCCTTCTCGGCGGTGGATTCGGAAGGATCGCCAAGCAGGCCGGTCTTGCTCGGATGGTAGTGCCAGGTTGACCAGAAGACGCGCGTGGATCCGATGAAGTTATCCCCGGCGACGAAGTCCGAACGGTACGTTACATGGTCCGCATCGGTGTAGGCGGCGGTATCCACGGGATAACCATAGTGGAGCATCACGGATGTCTCGTCCTCACCGCCGTGGATGCTGCTGCCGGGTCCGCCCGTTCGGACGGCGTTATACTCGCGCGCCCCAAGGTAGAGGAAGTTCACAACCGCGGGCGCGACACCGTGATCATCGGCAACCTCACGCGCAACCACCCGCAGCAGCTCCGTGTGATGCCCATGCCCGTTGAGCACCAGGATCTTCTCGAAGCCCATTTCACACAGAGAGCCGATTATCTGCCGCATCATGTCCATCACGGTCCGCGTCTCCATGCGGATGGTGCCGGGCCACTGCTGCATCAGCCGGGCCGAGTAGCCGGTCCAGATGGCGGGAAGGGTCAGGAACGGCAGTGTTCCATCGGCCTCCAATCGGTGGCGCAGGTCATCCATGAATCGCTGCGTGATGAAGAGGTCGGTGCCGGTAGGCAGATGAGCGCCGTGCTCCTCGATGGTGCCGATCCCCATGATTAGCAGCGGCTTCTGCTTGATCCGCTCGCGCAATTCCTCCGAAGTGAGAAGCTCGAACCGGTGTTCCATTTCCCCTCCCTCTCCGCGCCGCGCGGGTCCCTCGCCGCACGGCGGCTTTCACTACCCCTGCTTGGTCACGCGCTGCCTAGGCCAGAGACCGCTTCCAGCCTGCAGCGACCATGGCGGCCCCCATCAGCCCCGGGTGTTCGCAGGATGTGGGCGTGAGACGGACCGCGAAGCGCCGGCCAAGGAAGGCGAGCCACGCCTCACTGCGCGAGAGGCCCCCTCCAGCCACCAGGTGTGTTCCGCAGGCCCCCGCTCGTCGCATCCGAGAGAGGATCGCACCGAAGCGCCCCGCGTAGTGCTCCAGCAGCGCCCGTGCTATCTGGTCTCGGGTGGTGGCGGGCCTAAGCGATTGAAGGTCGAGCATTCCGCCCGCGCTCAGCCGAACCGAAGGCAGCGGACCCTCAAACTCGCGCGAGAGGGCCTCCTCCAGCATTGCGCGGACTCCTCCCCGAGGATAGAGCAGGCGCGCCAGCCACTCAATCACGTTGCCGCACTCCGATTCCAGCCCCAGCCGAAACCAGCGGCCGGGTAGCGGGCTGATGCCGCAGATCTCGTCTTCATCGGTCGGCGGCAGGTAGTCCGCCATCAACCCGTAGAGCACCAGCGCCGTGCCGAAGTTGGCAAAGAGCGTGCCCTGCGCATCTGCCCCCGCGCCGATGGCCGCGCAGGATTGGTCGTTGCCGCACGAGAAGACGCTGACCTCCCCCTCCAGGCCGATGAGAGCGGTGTTGGCGCGAGTGAGAGGCGCGGAGAGAGCGCCCGGCGCCGCCGCCCGTGCCAAGTAGGTCTCATCTATCCCCGCCAGCGCGAGCGCAGCCGCATTCCATCCGCCGCGGCTGATGTCGTAGAATCCGCCCATGCCCTGGTTCGTGGTGTCGCCGAGAGGCTGGCGCGTGAGACACCACGCGATCCATTCGTTCAGGAGCAGATAGCGGCTTGCCCGGCATCCCGCCCTGCGCAGCAACATCACCTTGGGCAGAAACTGCACGGGAAGGGGCCTTGTGAAGCCCGCCGTCGTCGCGAAATCAGGCAAACGCTCGGCGGCCTCCTCGGCCTCCCTCTGCGCCCGGCCATCGGTCCAAACGATGGCCGGCCCGACCGGCCGACCCTCCTCATCCACAGGCACGAAGGTCTGCGCTTGCGACGAGAGG
>CAZGLN010000151.1:8645-9776 GCA_964526545.1 uncultured Chthonomonadales bacterium | reverse complement strand
ACCTCCTTCCAAAACTCGCCGAGGCCGGTATCTGCATATGCGAGTACAAGGACCTCACCGCTTCCCAGCGGCGATATCTGGACAACTACTACCGTTCCACGGTCTATCCCGTTCTCACGCCGCTGGCCGTGGATCCCGGCCATCCCTTCCCGCACATCTCAAATTTAAGCCTTAGCCTCGCGGTCAGTCTGCGGCATCCAAAGGGTAACGAGCGTTTCGCGCGCGTGAAAATACCGCAGGTTCTGCCTCGCCTCGTGCCCGTGCCGCCTGCATCCCGAGCAGGCAAGCCGGCGTACCGGCACACCTTCGTGTGGCTGGAACAGCTTGTGGCGCACCATCTGGAATCACTCTTTACCGGCATGCAGGTGCTGCGCAGTTACGCCTTTCGTGTTACGCGTGACGCGGACATCGAGATCAGAGAGGACGAGGCGGGCGATCTCCTGCAGGCTATTCAGGCGACCATCGGGCGCAGGCGGTTCGGCGCCGTTACCCGGCTCGAAGTTGCGAGCTCGATGCCGCCCGAGATCCGCCAAGTGCTCGCCGAGAACCTGGTTATCCACGAGGACCAGATCTCGGAACTGGAGGCGCCGCTCGGTCTAAGCGAGATGATGTGCCTGATGGCCGTGGATGCTCCGGAACTGAAGGATCCGCCCTTTCAGCCGAGGATACCGAAGTCCCTGCGCGAGCCGGACATCTTTGCCGCCATTCGACGCAAGGACATTCTGCTCCACCATCCCTACGATAGCTTTGAGCCGGTAATCGCCTTCGTGGAGCAGGCGGCCCGCGATCCCGATGTGCCCGCCATCAAGCAGACCATCTCCCGGGCGGGTTCCAACTCCCCGATTGTGAACGCTTTGGCGGAGGCAAGCTCCAACGGCAAGCAGGTCTCAGTGATGGTTGAGCTCAAGGCCCGATTTGACGAGGAGAACAACATCGAGTGGGCGCGTGCTCTGGAGCGCGCCGGCGCGCACGTGGTCTACGGTGACATCAACCTGAAGACCCACTGCAAGGTGCTTCTGGTGGTGCGGCGCGAGCCGGACGGAATCCGACGTTACGTGCACCTGAGCACGGGCAACTACAATGCCAAGACAGCGCTGATCTATACGGATCTCGGGCTCTTCACCTGTGATC
>CAZGLN010000151.1:0-8612 GCA_964526545.1 uncultured Chthonomonadales bacterium | reverse complement strand
CTCCAACTCACTGACGGGATACAGCCTCGATACTCCGTACCGCAAGCTGCTGGTTGCTCCGGGCGGCATTCGGAACGGCCTCAATGAGCGCATAGACCGCGAGATCGCGCATGCAAGGGCGGGCAGGCCCGCGCGGCTGGTCTTCAAGGTGAATACCATCAGCGACTTTCCGAGCGTGGACCGTCTGTACGAGGCGAGTTGTGCCGGCGTGGATGTGGACCTGATTGTGCGCGGCAGCTCCTGCCTGGTGCCGGGCGTGCCCGGGCTGAGCGACCGGATACGTGTTGTCTCCATCGTTGGGCGCTTCCTGGAGCACCACCGCGTCTACTACTTCCTGAACGCCGGCATGGAGGAGGTCTGGCTCGGCAGCGCGGACTTGATGCGCCGGAACCTGGACCACCGCATCGAGACGCTCTTCCCGGTGCAGAACGAGTGCCACAAGCGCTGGTTTGTAGATCACTTCCTGCCGGCATTTCTGCGCGACAACCAGAAGGCGCGGGTACTTCTCGCCGATGGAACCTACGCGAGGGTCCGGCCGGCGGAGGGCGAGGAGCCTTTCTCCGCGCAGGCATGGTTCCTTAGCAGTCTGCCGGGCGCGATCACCGCGGAGGCAGGCCGTCCAAAAAGCAGCCTGCGCGCGGGGTAGAACACAGTCGGTTTTCGCATCTTCGCCTGACTAAGTATTTGAACGCGTGAGTTGCAGCGGGTACAATCTCCCGACGCGTAGCGCACCGGTTCACTCTCTTTTTTGATGCAGCTTGTGATTTTCTTCACGAGGGCATAGCGTGCTTCAGGGGTACGTGCCAATTGTTATTATGCTGGCGCTTGCCACCGCGATCGCGGTCGGCATGGTGCTGGGTAGCTTCCTGCTGGGGCCCAGGCGGCCCACGCGGTTCAAGGAAGCGCCTTACGAGTGCGGCATCACTCCGGTCGGCTCCGCGCGCGAGCGCTTTCCCGTTCGTTTCTATCTGGTCGCGATGCTCTTCATCATCTTCGACATCGAGACCATTTTCTTGTACCCCTGGGCCGTGACCTACCGCGGATTGGCACAGCCGGCAAAGGTCTTCTTCCTGTTCGAGATGGCGGTCTTCGTGGTCATCCTCTTCGTGGGTTATTTCTACGTGTGGGGAAAGGGCGCGCTGGACTGGGAGGAGGGCCGCACGGCTGCCGAGGAGCCTGCATCGGTGCCCGCCGACATCAAGGCCAGGCGTCCCCCCATCCGCTTCGGCAATGAGTCGAGCGGACCCGTGCGTCTGCCTGGGACGGGCACATCGGGGGCGAATGCCGCAGGGGGAGGCGCTTAGCATGGCCGATGTGCAGTCCGGCACAACAGCGGAGCGAATAGAGCTTGCAAGGCTGCGCGAGGCCTTTCCCGAGGATATCCTGGAAGTCAGCGAGTTTCGCGGCGACCTGCGGATTACCGTGCGCCGGGAGCGCATCGCCGAGATTCTGCTCTTCCTCCGCGACGATCCCGCGCTTCGGTTTAACTTCTTTTCCGAGTGCCTCGGAGTGGATTACCTGGATCCGGCCACGGGGGCTCCCATCCTGGGTAAGCAGTGGCGCTTTGAAGTGGTCTACAACCTCTACTCGCTGCACAACCCGCGGACCGGCGAGGGCCGCAACGCCCGGCTCTTCATTAAGGTGGGGGTGCCTGAGGACGATCCGGTAGTGCCCACGGTTACGGGTGTGTATGCGGGCGCGGAGTTCCCGGAGCGCGAGATCTTCGACATGTTCGGCATCCGTTTCGAGGGGCATCGCGACATGCGGCGCATCCTTATGGCGGACGACTGGATTGGCCATCCGCAGCGCAAGGACTACCCGCTGGGCGGGGAGCGGGTGCAGTTCCCTGATGGGCGTTACGGCCCCTCCGTAGCGGAGCGGGTCGTGCAGCATCCCGGCGAGAGCTTCTTCGGCCGCACGGCGAGCGACATCGAACCGATTTAGTTGCATCTTGTGAGCAGCCACTTGAGCACCGACCTGACCAATCTCAATACGGCCGCGCTGGAGGCGTCTGGGGCCCGCATAGATCCCATTGACAACACCTCGATGGTGATCAACATGGGCCCGCAGCATCCCTCGACGCATGGCGTGCTGCGCCTGGTGCTGGAGCTGGACGGCGAGACAATCGTCAAGGCCACTCCGCACATCGGCTACGTGCACACCGGCATCGAGAAGGAGATGGAGTACCAGACGTACATGAAGGCGGTGACTCTCACCGACCGGATTGACTACCTCTCCGCTCACATCAACAACCTGGCGTACTCCCTGGCGGTGGAGAAGCTGCTGGGTGTCGAGGTGCCTCCTCGAGGCGCCGCGTTGCGCGTGCTCCTCTCGGAGATTCAGCGAATTGCCAGCCACCTGGTCTGGCTCGGCACGCATGCGCTCGACATTGGCGCCATGACCGTGTTTTTCTATGCATTCCGCGAGCGCGAGAAGCTGCTGGACCTCACGGAGATGATGGCCGGCGTGCGTATGATGCCCTCCTGGATAGTGCCCGGCGGGCTGCGCGGCGACGCGCCTGAAGGGTGGTTTGAGCGCTGTAAGCGTGTGCTGGATGAGCTCCCAGGGCGGATTGACGAGTACGAGACCCTGATAGACCAGAATCCAATCTGGCGGGAACGCACCCAGGGCATCGGCCTCATTAGCGCCGAGGAGTGCTACGCACTGGGTGTGAGCGGCCCGACGCTGCGGGGCTCGGGTGTGCCTCATGATTTGCGCAAGGCCGCGCCGTATTGCGGCTATGAGCAGTACCGCTTTGAGGTGCCGGTGGGCGAGTACGGCGATGTGTACGACCGTTACCGCGTGCGCATGGCCGAGATGCGGCAGAGCCGTGAAATAGCCAAACAGGTGCTGGAGACCATGCCGGATGGTCCCATCAATGTGGAGGACCGCAAGATTGTGCCTCCTCCCAGGCATGAGCTTGACAGCTCCATGGAGGCGGTCATCCACCATTTCAAGCTCTGGACCGAGGGCTTTCGGCCGCCTGTCGGCGAAGCATATGCGCCCATCGAGTCGCCCAAAGGCGAAATCGGATTCTACGTGGTCTCGGATGGGTCCAACTATCCCTGGCGGGCGCACCAGCGGCCCCCGAGCTTCATGAACCTGCAGGCGCTGGCGCGGATGTGTGAGGGCAGGCTGATTGCCGACGTGGTTGCGGTGATTGGCAGCGTTGACATTGTGCTTGGCGAGATAGATCGGTAGCGGCGCGAGATCTAATGGCGAATACAGGAAACAACGGCACAGGGGATCCGGGAAGCCGCGGGCCGCAGCCCCGCCCGCCGAAGGAGAACCGATTCTCCGCGGAGGCCATAGCCGAGCTGGAGGAGATCTGCTCACACTATCCCGAGCGCAAGGCGGCAATCCTGCCGGCGCTCTGGATTGCGCAGCGGGAATATGGCGGACATCTTACGCCCGGCGCGATCCAGGAGGTGGCCGAGCTGCTGGGCCGCCCAGTGGCGGAAATTGAGGGCGTAGCCACCTTCTACACCATGTACAACCTGCGCAAGCGCGGCCGGCACCACATCGAGGTCTGCACCTGCCTCACGTGTGCCTGCCGCGGAGCCTACGACGTCGTGCGCCGGATGGAAGAGCGGCTCGGCATCCACGTCGGCCAGACCACGCCCGATGGGGAGTTTACGCTGAGCGAGGTGGAGTGCCTAAACAACTGCGGCGAAGCGACCGTGGTGCAGGTGGGCGATAAGTACTTCGGCAACGTGACCGAGCAGGGCGTGGATGCGCTCCTCGAGGCCCTGCGGGCGACCGATGACCACACGCCCGTTGCTCTCGCGGACGGCATTGTGAAGGTGCACATTCCAGGGAAGGACTCATCGTCTTGACGAGGCCGCGCCCACGTTCCCGGTGCTGGCGGTTACTGCGCGGCGGGCGGGCCGGATAGGTTCCATGGCGGAAAAACGCGTTCTCTTTGAACATCGCGACGTTCCTGGCATCGAAACCCTGGCGGTGTACGAAAAGCACGGGGGCTATGCCGGGCTTCGGCGCGCCGTCGGCATGGAACGGCAGGCCGTGATAGACGAAGTAAAGGAATCCGGCCTGCGCGGCCGTGGCGGCGCCGGCTTCCCCGCCTGGATCAAGTGGAACGGCATACCGAAGGACCGGAAACAGCCGCACTACGTGCTCTGCAATGCCGATGAGGGCGAGCCCGGAACCTTCAAAGATCGGGAGCTTATGCTCCGCTTGCCCCACCTGGTGGTTGAGGGCATCATCATCGCCGCATATGCCACACTGGCCACCGCGGGCTATATATACATTCGCGGCGAGTTTGTTGAGTGTGCCAGGGCAGTGCGCAGGGCGATTGACGAGGCGCGTGCGGCGGGATACCTCGGCAAGCGGATACTGGGGGTGGATGACTTCGATTTCGATCTGCACGTGCACATGGGCGCCGGCAGCTACGAATGCGGCGAGGAGAGCGCGCTCATGAGCAGCCTGATGGGCGAGCGCGGGCAGCCGAGGCTGAAGTTCCCCCATGCGCCGCTGCCCATCCACTCCGGAGTGTGGAACAGCCCCACGCTTATCAACAATGTGGAGACCTACGCGGCAGCGGCCAAGATTGCCGCGAAGGGGGGCGCATGGTATGCCTCCATGGGCACCCAGAACAGCAAGGGTACCAAGCTCTTTAGCGTAAGCGGCCATATCGCCAGGCCGGGCAACTACGAGCTGGAGTTCGGCACCACGCCCGCGGAGCTGATTGCGCTGGCAGGTGGGGTAACCGGCGGTGCCCTGAAGGCCGTGATACCGGGCGGCTCCTCCGTACCGATTATCCCCGCGGAGCTTCTAGACGATTTCGTGCTCTGTTACGACGCGCATCAGGTCATTCAGTATCCCGAGAGGACGATGCGGCTGCCGGTGGTCGGTTCCGGCGGCTTCATGGTTTTCAACGAGACTACGGACATCGTCTCTTTGATGAAGCGGACGGCTGAATTCTACGCACACGAATCGTGCGGCAAGTGCACCCCCTGCAGGGAGGGCACCCGGTGGATTCTGAAGATTCACGAGCGCATCCTGCACGGCGGCGGCAGGCCGGAGGATTTGGACCTTTTGGTGGATATCTGTGACCAGATTGACGGGAGATCCTACTGCGGTCTGGGCGATGCCGCTGCCTGGCCGATCATGGGCGCCCTGAAGCACTACCGTCACGAGTACGAGTACTGGATTGAGCACAAGCGGTCGCCGGTCGGCACGGAGTGCGTGCCTCCCGTGCCGATGAAGGCCAACCCCCTCGCCCTCTCACCAGCCTGAATATGAACGATAGCGATCTCATAACTCTCACCATAGACGGCAGAAAGGTCTCCGTGCCGAAGGGCACGCCAGTCATCGAGGCCGCGCGCCAGCTCGGAATCGAAATTCCCTTCTTCTGCTATCACCCGCGGCTCTCCATGGAGAACGGCGCCAACTGCCGCATGTGCCTGGTGGAAGTGGGTACGCCGCGCAAGAACCCGGACGGCTCGGAGACCGTGGCCTTCATGCCGAAGCCGCAGACGGCCTGCAGCCTTCCGGTGAGCGAGGGGATGGTGGTCCGCACGGAGTCGCCGCAGATCACCAGGGATCGCAAGGGTGTGCTGGAGTTTCTGCTCATCAACCACCCTCTCGACTGCCCAATCTGCGACAGGGGCGGCGAGTGCCCCCTGCAGAACAACACCCTCCACTACGGCCCTCCCATCAGCCGGTTTGTGGAGGAGAAGCGGCACCTGCCGAAGGCCTACCCCCTTTCGGATTACGTGGTCTTTGACCGTGAGAGGTGCATCCACTGCGCCCGCTGTACCCGCTTCACGCAGGACATCTCCGGAGACGCGCAGCTCGATTTCCTCTTCCGCGGGGCGGATACCCAGGTCGGCACCTTTGCGGAGACTACCTTTACCTCGCGCTTCTCCGGGAATGTCATCGAGCTCTGTCCAGTAGGCGCGCTCCTCTCGCGCAGCTACCGCTTCAAGGCGCGGCCCTGGGACCTCATGACCCAGAAGTCCATCTGCACGCAATGCTCCAACGGGTGCAACATCAAGCTGGATCACCGCGCCTCGGAGCTGCAGCGGGTGAACGCGCGCGTGAATGAGGCCGTCAACGAGGAGTGGACCTGCGACCGCGGCAAGTTCGGCATGGACTACGTCTCGAGCCCGGACCGCCTGAAGTGGCCGCTGGTTCGGAAGGACGGCAAGTTCGTCCGCGCCACGTGGGAAGACGCGCTGCGCCTGGTTGCCGAGAGGCTGCGGGCCGCGGCGCCGCGAGTCGCGGCAATTGGCGGTGCCCAGGCACCCAACGAGGATCTCTACGTTTGGCAGCGGCTCTTCCGCGAGACGCTGGGAAGCGCCAACCTCGACCACCGGATGGGACCAAACTTCGCGCCGACGCAGGAAGGCCTCTACGCGCGCCTGGGTTACCACACGATGGGCAACTCCATCGCTGACTTTGAACGGATGCGCGCAATCCTCGTCCTGGGCTCCAACCTGCTGGATGAACAGCCCATCCTCTACCTCCGCGTGCGCAAGGCATGGAGATTTCGCGGGGCCCAGGTGGTGGAGGCGGTTCCGGCGGGCGGAGAGGAGGCTGACGCGCCCGAGCATGTCGCCGCATTCGCAGCCGTCTCGCTGCGCTACCGGCCGGGAACCGAGGCCGCGCTGTTGCGTGGAATGCTGCGCGCGATGCTGGATGAAGGTCTGCTGCCGCAGTCCACCGGCCTGCTCACGGGCGCATCGGCGCTGCCTGAAGTGGCTGCTGCCGCAAGCCAGGCGGAGGTAACCGAGGAGAGCCTGCGGCGCGCCGCGCGCATATGTGCTGCGGGTGAGATGGCGATCCTTGCCGGCGAGGCCATTCGCAACCATGCGCATCAGGAAGATGTGCTGGATGCTCTGCGGGACCTCGCGACAGCCACGGGCAACGCGGGCAATGTGAACCTGCCCGTCACGGAGGTGAACGCGCAGGGCGCCATGGATATGGGCATCCTTCCGGATGTGCAGCCCGGCTACGTTCCTGCCGAGACCGTGGGCCTCAATACCCGGCAGATGCTGGAAGGACTGGCGGCCGGCGCTCTCGGCGCGGTCTGGGTGCTCCAGTGCGATCTGGTGAATGCATTCCATGATCCGTCGCTGGCGCGTCGGGCACTCGAGGCTGCGCCGTTCACCGTGGTCTCCGATCTTCGGCTTACCGAGACGGCGAGCATGGCGGATGTCGTCCTGCCCATTCAGAGCGTGGCGGAGCGCGACGGCACCTACACGAACTGCGAGCGGCGCGTGCAGAGGTTCCACCGGGCGTTTGAGCTGAGCCCTGAAATCCGCTCGGGGTGGCAGGCAGCCGCGCAGATATCGCATCTGCTTGGGCGGCCGATGGCCTACTTCTCCGCACGCGACGTGCAGCGGGAAATCGCCGCTCTGGTGCCAGGTTACGCCGGATGCGGACCGCGCGACCTGGGCGACGAGGGCGTGCGCTGGACCTATCCGTCCGAACCGAGTGCCCGAGACGCAGCCGTATCGGATACCGCGCCTTCCGGAGCAGAGGCGTGAAAACCGCGCGGTGCGTGGTGGTGTTGCTACTGCCACAAGGTGCGTGCCTGGGGCCCATTTAGGCCCCTGTGGATACCATGGTCATTCCGAACTACCGCATAGGACCCCTCACACTTGTGGACCTCGTGCCCTACCTGGCGATGGTCTGCATCCTGGGCTTTATCCTGCTCATCGTGCCTCTGCTGATCTGGATAGAGCGCGTGGTGATTGCGCTGGTGCAGGACCGTCTGGGTCCGAACAGAGTAGGACCGCGCGGGCTTCTGCAGTCCATCGCCGATGGCATAAAGCTCTTCTTCAAAGAGGATGTGCGGCCCGCGCAGGTGGATCGGTTCCTCTACTACGCTGCGCCGGTGATGACCATGATTCCTGCCCTTGCGGCCGGCGCGGTCATTCCGTTCGGGCAGATCCGCATTCGCACGGAGGACGGAGTTCAGCCGATTGCCCTGGTGGTGGGCGATGTAAATATCGGCATCCTCTTCGTGCTCGGCCTGGCGTCTCTGCAGGTCTACGGCATCGTGCTCGCTGGATGGGCCTCTAACAACAAGTACGCTCTGCTCGGGGGGCTGCGCAGCTCCGCGCAGATCATCAGCTATGAGTTGGCGATGAGCCTGGCGGTGCTCACGGGTATCCTCATCGGCGGTTCGCTTCAGCTCACTGCCATCGTGGAGAACCAGTCCGGCTACTGGCTTGGCTTTCTGCCCAAGTGGAACGTATTCCAGTTCTTCGGTCTGGGCTTCATCGCCACTGTTATCTATCTCATCGCCATGGTCGCCGAGACAAATCGCGCGCCGTTCGACCTTCCGGAAGCCGAATCCGAACTTATCGCGGGATTTCATACCGAGTACTCCTCGATGAAGTTCGCCATGTTCTTCATGGGCGAGTACGCAAGCATGCTGGTGGTCTGTGGATTGGCCACCGCTCTCTGGTTCGGGGGCTGGCACTCGCCGATAAATCCAGCAATCCCCGTCATCGGCACGGTCGCTGCGCTCGTTCCCGGCTTCGTTTGGTTCTTGGCCAAGCTGATGTTCTTCATGTTGGGCTACGTGTGGCTGCGAGCGACCCTTCCACGGCTGCGTTATGACGCGCTGATGCGCATAGGCT
>CAZGLN010000150.1:8475-9875 GCA_964526545.1 uncultured Chthonomonadales bacterium | reverse complement strand
CGGCCTCCGTGCGGATCACCAGCTCGCCTTGGCCGATGGCCAGCCAGTCCTTGGGCACGGTTACGGTGACTCCATGCCTGGCAGGCAGGCGGCCGATGTGGGGATACCAGTAGGAGACCAGAACCGCCTCCCGCTCGTTGATGTAGTCGCTTCCGGGGTGGTTCACGGTACCGCCGTATGCCATGGTGAGCTGGAATCGCGGCCCGGGCGGATCCACCACGATGAGGCCGGGCACGGCCCAGTAGGCTGCCTTGCGCTCGGTGCGCTGGCCGTCCGATTGTGCCACCGTCACGCTGGTGACCGTCATGTCGTTGGAGAGGCGCATGGCCAGCGGCTTGCCGGTCTGCCTCACCCTCTCCACCAGCGCCACGTCCGTAATGGCGCAGCTCTGCCCGGCAGGATCCAGGCGGACGGTCAACCTGTGATCCCGAATGCGCCATCCCCAGGTCTCGTCCTCGTCTATGAGCGTGCCCAGGCGCGCGCCCTGCGGAGTCTTGACGATGGGATACACCCTATCCGAGGCGCTCTGGCACGTGTGAAATCGGCTGAAGACCATCAGCGGTCCGCCGAGCCGCTGGGGCAGGCGGAGTGCCGCCGCGGTCCATCCCTCCGATCGGGAGCGCATGCTTCTGCGCCCCAGCCACGCGAAATCCTCCTTCGCAACGCTCAGCCGGGCCAGTGCCGTCGAGTCGCCCGCGCGCAGAGCGGCCCGCACCTGCGACTCCAGGCCGGCAACCTCCGCGGCGGTTACCTGCTGACCAAGAACCCGCGCGCTCGCGAAAAGAGCGACGAGGACGACGCTGAACCGGCATGCGTAGCGAATCACCAACCGACCTCCTGGGAAGCACGAAGCAACAGCACAGGGTACCACGTCCTGGTCCGCACAGGCTGCCTTGCCGACGGCCTCTGACAGTTGCGTGCGAGCCCATCAAGCGCCTGGGCAACTGCCGGTCGAGGGTGATCTGGCTGCGCGGCAGGCCTCTCTTCACTTAGCACTGCGTCTCGCCATCCATTCCGCCTTCCATGCGAAGGAGCAGCCGCGCGCGGCGTCGAAAGCATCCGGCGGTCCACAAGTCGCCACGGTATGTGTGCGTCCACCTTTCACATGCAAGGAGAAGCTCCATGAGTGATCAGGCGCCGGGCGGGGGAGGGTCTGTCGGCGTAAAGCTCTCGGCCATGATGTTCCTCCAGTTCTTCATCTGGGGCGGATGGTATGTAACTGTCGGCAACTACATGAAGGCGAACGGCATGGAGGCCGGCATTCCCTGGGCCTACTCGCTCTGCCCTATCGCGGCGATCATCTCGCCCTTCTTTCTGGGAATGGTGGCGGATAGGTTCTTCGCCACGGAGCGGGTGCTGGCGATTTTGAGCCTTCTGGGGGGCGCCTCGCTCCTGGCGCT
>CAZGLN010000150.1:3878-8459 GCA_964526545.1 uncultured Chthonomonadales bacterium | reverse complement strand
AGGCCACGCGGCAGTACTTCCTGCCCGTGCTCTTCCTCCATGCGCTCTTCTACACGCCCACGCTGGGCCTCACCAATACGCTGGCCTTCCACCATGTGGGCGAGGTGCGCAAGTTGGGCGGCGTGGTCATCAGCATCGGCGCGGTGGCTGGAGCGGTGGTGGTAGCGGTGTTGGGCCAGCTCGTGGGTCAGTGGCTCCTGACTCCCCTCTGGTTCGCCATCGGCATCGTCGCCGGAGGAGCCATCGGCTACTTCGCGGGCAACATGGTGGACCGCAACCCGGACAACGGCGGCCAGCAGCGGGTATTTCCGCTCATCCGCGTGCAGGGCACCATGGGCTGGATACTCGCCAACTTCCTGGTGAGCTCGGTGCTGGAGGGCGATCAGAAGGCGGTGCAGTTCTATGTGGCCGGCGGGGCCGCCGTGCTGCTTGGGCTCTACAGCTTCGCCTTGCCGCACACGCCGCCGCCCGCTAAGGGCAAGAAGACCACGGTGGGCGACGTGCTCGGGCTGCGCGCCCTCGCGCTGCTGAAGTCTTTCCCGTTCGCAGTCTTCGTGGCTTCCTCGTTCCTCATCTGCATTCCGCTGGCGTTCTACTACTCCTACGCGCCGGTGTTCGTGGGTGAGCTGGGCGTGAAGAACGTGGCGGGCAACATGCTCTACGGCCAGGTCTCCGAGATCTTCTTCATGCTCGTGATGCCGCTCTTCTTCGCCTTCCTGGGCGTGAAGTGGATGCTCTTCGTGGGCATGCTGGCGTGGGTGGCCCGCTATGGGCTCTTCACGGTGGCGGCGGGGCAGCCGGACCTTTTCTGGATGGTGCTTGTGGGCATCATCCTCCACGGCATCTGCTACGACTTCTTCTTCGTTACGGGCTTCATCTACGTGGATACCAAGGCTTCGCCGGAGATCCGCGGACAGGCGCAGGGCTTCCTGGTCCTCATAACCCAGGGATTGGGCATGTGGATCGGCGCGCAGGCCGCCGGCATGATCGTGGCCAACTACACCGTCAACGAGGTGAAGAACTGGAGCGGCATATGGACCGTGCCCTTCATTGCCGCGGGTGTGATCATGGTGCTCTTCGGATTGCTCTTCCATGAAAAGACTGCCAGAGCCGCTAAGGCCGCCGCGGAACACTGACGCGCGCGCAGGCTTCGGTGCCGCCGGAATCGCCCCACTCCGGCGGCACGGCCCGCGCTTCGCCGCGGCCCTTGCGGCACTCGCCTGCGCGGCTATCGCCATGGGCCAGAGCACCTATCATCCCGTACCCCCACCCGCCGATCCCTCGAGCCTGGGGATGGGTGTGCAGCGCACCCTGACTCTTCTGGCAACGAGCACGCCCCAGAAGCGCAACCGCGTGCGCATCCTCTTCTACGGCCAGAGCATCACGGAGCAGGACTGGTGGAAGCGCGTGGTGGAGGACCTGCGCAGGCGCTTCCCGCATGCGGATATCGAGGCGGAGAATCGCGCCATCGGCGGCTTCCCCGCACAGCGCCTCATCCGTCCCGCGGAACACGACCTCTATCCGTTCTATCCGGACCTCCTCATCTTCCACGTCTACGGCAGCGACAAGGAGTACGAGGAGATCATCCGACAGACGCGTACACGCACCGCCGCCGAGGTGCTGATGCAGAAGGACCACCTGACCCGCTGGCCCCCCGAAGTGATAGACGAGCAGCAGGACAAGGGTGCCTGGTGGGATGACCGCATGAATCGCGAGACTCTGCCCCGCATCGCAAAGACCTACCAGTGCGGCCTGGCGGATATCCGCGGCGGATGGATGGACTACCTGCGGGCGCACCGATTGCAGCCGCAGGCCCTCCTCTCCGACCAGGTCCACCTGAACGACCACGGCAACTACCTGATGGCCGAGCTTGTCAAGCGGTACCTGGTCTACCGACCCGAACTCCCGCGGACGGCATGGGAGCGGCTCGCGCGGACGGTGCCGATTGACTCGCGGACGCGTTGGAGCCAGGGAAGGCTGAGCATCCCCTTCGAGGGCAATCGCGTGGACCTGCTGCCGGACCCGGCCGCGAAACTGCCCGTGGGGGTCAAGATCCTCATTGACGGCCGCCCACCCACAAGCCTCGAGGGAGTGGTTACCTTCAACCGTCCGGAGCCGCGCCCCTGGTCGCCTCTCGCACTGGTGCGCGTGGACCATGATGCACCGCTGGTGCCCGAGCAGTGGGTTCTCACGATACGCTCCATCAACGCGGCGGGCGACCGCTGGGAATACGACGTGGCCGGCTCCGTAACCGGACCGGACGGGGCCGGCGTGAGCGATAAGCCCTTCACCTCGCGATCCGGCCGAGTCAAGATTGATCCAGGCGACTTCTTCAGGATTGGAAAGGTGGAGCCCGGTTACACCATCCGTTGGGAGGCCCGATCCGCCGCTCTCGATCAGTACACGCCCCCAGCGGGCCTCGACCCGGCCAGCGAGAACGCGGCAACCGTGGCGCAGGGCTTTCCGAACGGCAAGCACACGCTCACGCTCATCGCCGAGGATGGCAAGCGGCCAACGCTGCGGGCGGTCCGGTTCTACAGACCGCCGTTTCCATGAAGCAGCGCCATGCTGCTGAACCTCGGAGGGCGAGCACTAGGCGAGGAGCACCAGGCCATGGAAATCAGCCGAAGGCGGCTGTTGGCCCGGGCCGCATCGGGAGCGGTCCTCGGCACGGTGCCTGACATGAAGAGAGATGCCGCGCTCTGCCGAGAGGCCGCGCTGGGCTGCCTCGATAGGCTGCTGGAGTATGGATTGGACCGTTACGGCCCTCTCCACACTCCGCGCATCATGAGCGTGGTGGATACACGCACCGATACCGCCCCGCACTCACCCGAGCTGCTGGAAGCAATGGTGCGCACCGAGGGACGCCCCGGCCGCCGCAACCCGGGTGGGTGCGACCTGTGGGACGACATGCCCATGCTGCGGGCGCTCCATGCGGCCTCGCGCGTTACGGGAGATAAGCGCTACTCCCGCGCCGCCGATGCGAGCATGCGCTGCCATCTGGAGCAGCCCTTCACGGAGCGCGGCCTGCTGCCCTGGGGCTCACACCTCTACGTGGATGCCTACACGGACACCATCGCGGACGACCGGCACGGCGCCTTCCATGAGATTCTCATCCACCTGCCCCTCTGGGGCCGCCTCTGGGCGCTCAACCCCGCGGCAACCCGCCGCGAAATCGAAGGCATCTGGCAATGGCACATCTGCGACAAAGCCACGGGACAGCATAACCGCCATGACGACGGCCAGCCTGGCTGTGATTTCGCCTTCTCCGGCGGCTCCTTCGTGCTCGCGTTCGCATCGCTCTACCAGAAGACGCGCAAGCGCGACTGGCTGGATCGCGCGCGACTGGTGGCGCAGTGGCACTGGAAACACCGAAATCCCGAGACAAACCTGACGGTGGATGCCCCCTCTACGGGAGAGCGGCACGACGCCCACCACTTCTTCACCACGCTCACCGGCCCGCACTGCAGCCAGCTTCTCCGCTCGTGGGAGCTGAGCCGCGAGCCCTTCTTCCGGGAGGCGGCGCTGGCCTACCTTAGGGCCTACCTCCGTTACGGTTGGGACAACGCGGTGCAGCGGTTCCACGCCGCCCTCCGCACGGATGGGACGCCGGTGGGCGATCAGCCGAAGGGAGAGGGCTACGACGCATGGTTTCCAACCGGTGCCATAGATATTTGGCCCACGACCATGTACTCCTACGAGTTCGCCCTGGTCACCGCCCAGACGTATCTCTACGCATGGGAGCTTACGCGTGACCGCGAGATGCTGGAAGGCGCGCGCCGCTGGGCGCAGAACATCCAGGCCGAGCTTCCGCCCGATATCGGTCGGCGCTGGCGCAAGGAGGCCTATGCGCTGCTGGGAGACAACCCACCCCGCGGAGCCTATGCGGAGGGCTACGGCAGAGCCATCTCGTTCTTCGTGGGCTTGCACAGGGCCACGGATGAGGCAGAACACCTCGCGCTTGCGCGCAGTCTGGCGGTGGAGGCCATCAACAGACTGAGCCATCGCGGCTGGCTTCGCGGCCACCCCGCGAAACCCACCCTGGAGGCGACCGACGGAGTGGGCTTCCTGGTGTACGCGCTGCTGGAACTGGCAGCCCTGCCCAGGCGCCTGCCGCCCAACCTCTAGCACGACAATTGCATGCCCTCTTCGTACGGCAGGGCAGAAGCAGATGAGACTTACCCGGAAGGAGTTGTTCCAAGCGGCCGCAGCCCCTTCCGCGGCGTGGGGAGCGGATGCCATGAACGCGAAGCTCGCTGACGTACCGCCGCCCTTCCTCAGACCTCAGCGCTTCACGATGGCCGCTGCCCAGTTGCCTGCGCCTGGCGGGGCTATCTGCACTCTCGCGCCGCCCGTCAGCCGCGTCTTCGGCCCCCACTCGCCCGTGGAGATATCTATCCAGTGCGCCGTGAATTCGCCGGCGGCGCCCGTCATGTCCAGCCCGACCTGCCCGCCGGCGGGGAAGTAGAGGGCGTAGGCACGTCCCGGCGCGGCGGCCAGGTAGGCTTCGTTCTCTGCACGGTCGGAAAGGAGCTCATTGGCGGCCCGCACCGTCCAGAGCGGTATCTTCGACTCCAGCTT
>CAZGLN010000150.1:0-3868 GCA_964526545.1 uncultured Chthonomonadales bacterium | reverse complement strand
CTGAATCGGGCCGATGGAACCGCATGGATGCCGCGCCGTGGATGCCTTCATCGCTTACTACCAGCTAGAGGATCTGAATCGGGCCGATGGAACCGCATGGATGCCGCGCCCGCCAGAAGGTGCCTCCAGAACCGTTCGATGCCGTCCTGGTCCGTATGGCCGAACTTATTGCCCGAGGCACCGTAGGTCTTGGTGGTGTTCATGGGGCGCGGCCTGGTGGAGAGATACTTCCGGGCGGCGAGGAAGTTATCCCAGTGGCGCTGGCCGCTAATCTGGTTGTTCTGAGAGACATCCACGAAGTCGTACAGTTCCGGATGGTCATAGGTGCGCCGATGCCGGCCTCCCGTGATATCCCAGTCGTCCCACATCTCGGTAACAAAGACCGTCTTGCCGCGCTTGCGCGCCTCCTCCTTCACGAACTGCGCCCAGTAGCGGCCCCACTCCTCCTCACCGCTCGTCTCGTTGTCCATGCAGTAGAGCACGTTGTCATAGCGGAGGGAGTGCTCCAGCATCCTGCGCACGAACCGCTGCTGGTAGGGCAGCACGACCTGGTTATTGCGCTGCCGCGGCGTGGTGAAGAAGAAGGGCTGCTTGTTGGCGCCGGGGTGGTCCGGGTAACGCTCGGCTAGTCCGCTCTCCGCATGCGTGTAATTCACGTTGTTGCGTGGATTGTAGGGATGGAAATACCACCGGTCGCTACCGTTATCCGCGTAGTCAAACCGGTCCCATATCTCAATCTGCACCACGATCCGGCGGCGCGCGGTCTCCCGAAGCATCCTCTCGAAGCGCGTCCAGTACTCCTCGTTCCACTGGTTCAGGTCGTACTTGCCGTTCTCCAGTTGGCGGAAGGGATAGACCTCGAACCCCTTATCCTTCCGGTCGCTCATGGTGTTGCGTATCACGTTTCCGCCCGCCGCGGCCAGGCGGTCCAGCTGCGCGATCAGCTCCTTCTCGCCCCACTGAAAGAGGTTGTCATCGTCGCTGCCGCCCAGCAGCAGCGTCGGCTTGCCGTGGAACTCCCAGTACCAGGGATTCGCCGGCCAGGGGCGCAGTTTCGGCGTCTGCGCGTTTGCCAGCGCAACGCCGCGCGCCCCCAGCGGGAGCACCGGCAAGAGCAGGAAGAGGCACCGCATGGAATCACTCCTTGGCCGGGCAGTGGGCCCGGGGATTTCTCCCTCCACACTCGCGTGCGGCTCCTCCACAGAAGCTACCGTTATCGAGCTCGCGCGTCGCTTCGGACACGATAGGGCAGACGTATGCCGGAAGCAGCCGGTGCCCCGTGGTGCTACAATCGGCGCATGAGCCTGCACACCCCTGGGGGCGAACGCCCCGCCAACCGCCTGATTCACGAGACCAGCCCCTACCTGCTGCAGCACGCCTACAATCCCGTGGACTGGTACCCCTGGGGCCCCGAGGCCCTGGAGACGGCCAGGCGGCTGGATCGGCCCATCCTCCTCTCCGTCGGCTACTCCGCATGCCACTGGTGCCACGTGATGGAGCGCGAGAGCTTCGAAAACCCCGAGATCGCGGCGCTCATGAACGCCGAGTTCGTCTGCGTGAAGGTAGACCGCGAGGAGCGTCCGGACGTTGACCAGATCTACATGAACGCGGTCCAGGCCCTCACCGGCCAGGGCGGGTGGCCGATGACCGTCTTCCTCACGCCGGAAGGCAAACCCTTCTACGGAGGCACCTACTACCCGCCGGACGACCGCTGGGGCAGACCCGGCTTCCCGCGCATCTTGCGCGCCGTTGCCGAGGCATGGCGAGAGAAGCGCGCGGAGATTGAGGAGCAGGGCGCGGAGCTGGTGGACCACCTGCGCCGTTCCGCCCTGGCGGATCTCGCCCCCGCGCCGCTCACGGCGGACCTGTTGGGGCAGGCCGTTGCCGCGCTGGCCAGGCAGTTCGACGAGCGCCACGGCGGCTTCGGCGGAGCGCCCAAGTTTCCCCAGCCCATGGTGCTCGAGTTCCTGCTGAGGCAGTGGGCGCGCCGCGGAGATGCGGAACCGCTACATATGGCGGAGGTAACACTGCGGCGCATGGCGCAGGGAGGCCTGCGCGATCACCTCGCGGGAGGCTTTCACCGCTACTCCACCGATGCCTACTGGCTGGTGCCCCACTTCGAAAAGATGCTCTACGACAACGCCCAGTTGGCGCGGGCCTACCTTCAGGCCTACCAGGCCACGGGCAACGCCTTCTATCGCGAGGTGTGCGAGCAGACCCTGGACTACGTGCGGCGCGAGATGACGGACCCGGCAGGCGGCTTCTACTCCTCGCAGGATGCCGACAGCGAGGGCGAGGAGGGAAAGCACTTCGTCTGGACTCCGGAAGAGGTGGAGGAGATCCTCGGCCAGGAGGATGCCGCTCTCTTCATGCGCGTCTACGATGTTACGCCCCGAGGCAACTTCGAGGGCAAGAACGTGCTGAACATGGGCGCGGACCTGGAGAACCTGGCACGTGCCCTGAGCGCGGATGTCGGCGAATTGAGGCGCCGGATGGAGGCGATGCGTGCCCGCCTGCTGGAGCGGCGAGAGCGGCGCGTGAAGCCCCCGCGTGACGAGAAAGTGATTGCCGCATGGAATGGGCTGATGCTCGCGGCGTTCGCGGAGGCCGGCGCGGTCCTGGGCAGAGCAGACTACCTCCAGACCGCCGTGAACAACGCGGAGTTCGTGCTGCGTGAGCTCGCCGACCCTGCCCTCGATTTGGCGTCATCGCGGCAGCCCATCCGCCTGCTGCGCACCGGCAAGCATGTAATCGAAGCCGATGACCTCCACCCGGGGCAGCAGGGCTTGCGGTTCAAGGCGCAGCCAATCCCAGGCTTTCTGGAGGATTACGCCCTCTATGCCCTCGGACTCATCCACCTCTATGAAGCCGTCTTCGATGCGCGCTGGCTGAATGCGGCGGTGGGCCTGGTAGAGACCATCCTGCAGGAGTTCGATTCGGAATCCGGTCCCTTCTTCGATGCGGCCGCGAGCGCAGAGCCGCTGGTGGATCGGCCCCGTGACGCCACGGACAATGCGGTGCCCTCCGGCAACTCGGCGGCGCTGGAAGCCCTGGCGCGTCTGGCCGCCCATACCGGCGACGACCGCTTTCGCGCGAGGGCCGAGCGTGGAGCGAGTCAGTTGGCGGAGGCGGCGGCGCGACACCCGCTCGCGTTTGGCAGACTGCTCTGCGTGGTGGATCGGCTCGTCGGACCGCATGTGGAAGTGGCAATTGTGGGCGATCCCGAAGACCCCACAACCGAGCGCCTGCTGGCCGCGGCACGGGGAGCCTATCGGCCGAATCTCACCCTCGCGCTCGCCCGGCCGGGCGAGACCGGTGCTTCGGCCATACTCGAAGGCCGACCGATGGCGAATGGTGTGCCGACCGCGTATGTCTGCCGGGACTCGGTCTGCTCGCCTCCGGTCAACACGACGGAAGCCCTGCGGGCGCTGCTGGACGGCTGACCCACGCGCCGTGCCACAATCTAGAACCACAAGCACAGGAGACTGCACGGGACCGCCTATGAGCACGACAGCCCCCACACTCCACGCACCAGAGATTATCCACCCCGCCGCGCCCTTCGGCAGCGTCCGCTACGTCCTCTTCGATTTCGACGGCACGCTCAGCCTCATAAGGGAGGGCTGGCAGGAGGTGATGATTCCCTACTTCGTGGAGGAGCTGCTCGCCACGCCAGGCCATGAGAGCGAGGAAGAGCTGACGCACGTGGTACGCGATTTCGTGACGCGCCTCACGGGCAAGCAGACCATCTACCAGTGCTTTCAACTTGCCGAAGAGGTGGCGAAGCGCGGCGGCGAACCCAAGGAGCCGCTGGCATACAAGCATGCGTATCTCGAGCGGCTATGGCGCCGTATCGCACACCGTGTGCCGG
>CAZGLN010000149.1:7301-9914 GCA_964526545.1 uncultured Chthonomonadales bacterium | reverse complement strand
CCGCTGCAGGTGGTTTTGGATAGCCTCGCGCGCAGCGGAGCCGTCAAGTGGTCAATCCAATCCGACGGCACCCTGCTCATCGCGCCGACGGATTGGCTTCTCCTGAGCCTTGATCAGCGCGTGGTTGCAGGAGCGTCGGCCCGTCATTGCGACCAATGCGGGCGCGGCATCGCTCCGGGCTGGTCCTACTGTCCTGCCTGCGGCCGTCCTGTTTCCGGGCGCTCTTCAGGCAGCACAAAGCCGTAGTAGCCTGCCCTGCGTCTCGGCGTCTGCGCGCTGAGAAGGTCCGAAACTTTCGCGCAAAATGCCCCCTTGCGCCCTTGACAATCCAGAATGGCGATCTTATACTGGCCGTATTCGGTGTGGTAATACCAGTTGGGCCGCTCTTCGAACGTCATGGGACACGCGATGCCGCTGTACCTGCAGATTGTGGAGCGCCTGCGCGCAGACGTCCTCGATTCGCCCGCGTTCCGAGATGGCATGCGCCTTCCTTCGGAGCGAGACCTCCAGGCACGTTATGGAGTTAGCCGCCCGACCATCAGCAAGGCGCTTGCAGCCCTGGCGGCGGAAGGCCTCCTGACGAAATCGCAGGGCCGGGGCAGCTTTCTGCTCACGCCATCATCCCCGTACCCCGCCATCTCGAGCCGCCTCATTGGATTCGTCGCGCCTGTTAACGGTGAGGAGCTGGTTCAGCGCATCCATCGCGGAATCCACTCCGCTTGCGCGCGCCGGGGATACCGTGTGCTGCTCGGCAGTTCCGCCCAGTATTCCCTGGTACACGGGCGGGAGGCCGTCGGCGAATTTCTCGCCATGGGCGCCCGCGGCGTCATCCTCTACCCATTCGCGCGTGCGCGCTCGGAGGTGGCGGAGGACTATCTGTGCACGGAGAGGTTCGAGGCGCCGCTGGTCCTCCTCGACACATGCCGCCCGGATCATGGCCATACGCAGGTCGTCTTCGACAATCGGCGCGCGGGATACGCCATGATGTCGCATCTCCTGGCGCGCGGTCATCGGCGCATCGCCGTCGTGCTCTGGAGCGAACGGTATGTGCATCCAGCGCTGGAGGAGCGTCTGCAGGGTTTCAGCGCGGCACTCCGGAAGGCCGGGCTCGCTTTGGATCCGTCCCTGGTCTATCGTTTCCAGCCCATGGGCGATGATACGTCCATTCCCGAGACGGTGGATCGCATTCTGGCCCTTCGTGAGCCGCCGACTGCCATCATCGCGGCGGACGATATCGCCGCGCTGGAAATCGTTGATCTCCTCCAAGCCCGCGGTGTGCGCGTGCCCGACGAGATTCGCGTGGCGGGCTTTGACAACCGCGTGGCCGCGCGCCGGTTTCGGCCGGCTTTGACCACAACCAGTCCGGACTTCGAGCACATGGGCGAACTCGCCGCGGAGCTGCTGATTGACCAGATTGAGTCTGGTTCGGCCCTCCATCGAACCTATGTGCTGGATGTTCCGTTGGTACATACACGAACCGCGGAGACCGTGAAACCCCGACGTCAGGAGTTCGCGGTAACTTCCGGAATCTCATGAAGGGAGGGCTACTGTCTAGCGCGAATAACAGTAGAGCGAAGGCTCGTAAATCTCGGAGCCGTGGAGTAAGGAAGTCATGAAACAGAGCATTAGTCCAGTCGTTGCAGTAATTGTGGTCGTCATCGTGCTGGCGGTTGTGGGCCTCTTCTACTGGAGGGCCAACAACGTGGCCGGGGCGCGCGAGGGAGATAAGTCGTACCAGATGCCGGCGGAAGCCGCCAAGTCGCTGTCCGAGGTGATGGGCAACCGAGGCGGACAGACCGCGCCGCCCATGGGCAACAACGATCCCGCCAGGGCAACCACCGCGCCGGGCTCAACGGGCGGAGGGATTCCCGCGGGGCCGATGACGGGTCCAGGCGCCCGCTAGCGGGGAAGAGCGGGCACATTACAACTCACGCCGCATGACGCGGCGCGCCGGGAGGGTTGGGCCCTCGTTTTTGGCGCCGTTCATGCACGTGCTCCTTGTGAGGAGGGTGATCATGAGACGTTCAGGTTTCACGCTGATTGAGCTGCTTGTGGTAATCGCCATCATCGCGATTCTTGCGGCCATCCTGTTCCCGGTATTTGCCCAGGCGCGAGAATCCGCTCGTTCCATCTCCTGCGTGTCGAACCTCAAGCAGATCGGCACCGCGGTGCGCATGTATGCCCAGGACTATGACGAAGAGTTCCCGATGGGCACCTATCCAGGTCCCCGCAACTGGGAAGTCAACCTCGACGTCAACCCCTACCCGCCGGACAACCAGTGTCTTGACGGCTTCGGACTCTGGCAGGGCTTCAATCCGGGCGATGGCGGGCCGAACTATGTGGGCTGTGCCTACGGCGGTGAGTTCTACCGCACCCTGATGCAGGTCCAGCTTGGACCATACATCAAGAACATCCAGCTCTGGTACTGCCCGTCCGACCCGTTCCGCGCGCCTTCCGCAACGAACGTGGGCCGCGGACTGCAGTCGTACCAGTGGTTCCCCAACTGGATCTACAACGGCTGCTGCGGCATTGATGTCCGCTATCCGGATGGCAGGGGCCGAAACCTCTCGCAGTTCAACCCGAACGAGAAGTCCGAGTGGGTTTCGGAGCGCA
>CAZGLN010000149.1:162-7247 GCA_964526545.1 uncultured Chthonomonadales bacterium | reverse complement strand
GAGGATGCCACCACGGACTCCTGCACCCGGTGGGATGCGCGCCGCACCACCCGCAACCACTCCCGCGGCTACAACGCGGTCTACTTCGACAGCCATGCCAAGGCCATTCCTTGGGGCAAGAAGTGGACTACCATTCCCGCCACGGGTTGGGGCATCGGCTGCCGCCCGGCGCTGTAATCAGTTAGCGCTTCAGTCGCGGACCGCGGGGAGGCTCCGGCCTCCCCGCGGCTTTTGTGCTACCATCGCGTGAGACCTCTGCACATGCGCATCCGGCTGGACTACGGAAGATCGGGGCTCTGGTGCGACCTGCCCGATGAGCGGGTGGCCGCCGTTCTCGACCTGGCTCCCTCGCCGCCGCTAGAAGACCCTGCGGCTGCAATTCGCGCAGCGCTGGCCCGCCCCATCGGAACGCTCCCATTGCAGCAACTGGCGCGGGACCGCGGCAATGCGGTAATCGTGGTCTGCGATTTCACCCGCCCCGTACCCAATGCGCTCCTTCTGCCGCCCATTCTTGAGGCACTGGAGCGCGGCGGACTTCCCCGTGAACGCGTTACCGTGCTCGTGGCCACCGGTACCCACCGGCCCACCACCGACGCGGAGCGCCGGGAGATGCTTGGCGAGCACCTCGCAGCCACCCTGCACATCGTGGATCACAAGAGTGGGTGCCTGGAAGAGCATGTGGACCTGGGAACCAGTCCGCACGGCCTCCAGGTTCTTCTGGACAGGACCTATGTGAAGGCGGACCTACGCATTACGGTCGGCCTGATTGAGCCGCATTTTATGGCAGGCTTCTCCGGCGGGCGCAAGCTCATCATGCCCGGAGTGGCCGCCCTCAGCACGGTGCAGGAGTGGCACAGCCCGCGCTTTCTGGAGCATCCTCGCGCGCGCGCGGGTGTAATCGAAGGTAATCCCGTGCACGAAGCCAGCCTGGCGGCGGCGCGCATGTGCCCGCCGGATCTCGTGCTGGACGTTACCCTGGATGGCGAGCGGCGCCTCACCGGAGTCTTCGCCGGCGAACTGGAGGCCGCATGGCTCCAGGGCACCGCGCACGCAAGGCGGCAGGCGCTGGCCATCCTGGAGCAGCCCGTGGATATCGCGGTAACCACCTGCGCCGGATACCCTCTTGACGCCACCTTCTACCAGGCAGTGAAGGGCATGGTGGGCGCCCTGCCTGTCGTACGCCCCGGGGGAGTCATCATCATCGCGGCGGAGTGCTCGGAGGGCGTCGGCGGCGCGCACTTCCGGGATACCCTCCTGGCATGGAGGAATCTGGACGAGTTCGTGGTCGCCGCCCAGCGAGACGATTGGCTGTACATTCCCGATCAGTGGGAAGTGGAGGAGCTGGCAAAGGCCGTGCGTGAGCACAGCATCTTCTGCATCTGCTCCGGCATACCGTCCGATCTGTTGGCACAACTCCACGTGCGGCCGGCCGGATCGGTGGAAGAGGCGCTCGGGGAGGCCACGCGCATGCTCGGCCCCCGCAGCCGCATCGCCGTGATACCTCGCGGACCTTACGTGCTGCCGGAACTCCGCGGGCGTATGCCATGACTGCAGGCGAAGAGACCGGTTTTCAAGCCGCCGCGCCGTTGGTCGCCAAGATCAAGCAGCATGCGCTCGCGCTGGGCTTCGACCAGGTCGGCATTGCGCCGGTACGGCCATCGCTCTTCAAGACCGCATACCAAGACTGGCTGTCGCACGGCTACCATGCGGACATGCACTACATGGCCAGGGAGCCCGAACGCCGTCTGAACCCGGCCGCGCTGCTTCCAAATGCCAAATCCATCGTGGTGACCGCCACCAATTATGCGCAGCCGCCGGAAGAGGCGCATCCGGAGAGCGCCCTCTTCGCCAGGTACGCCCGCAACGAGGATTACCACCATGTGATAGAGCGCAGACTGCAGGAGCTGCTGCGGTACATTCAGCAGGCGGCGGACATACCAGTCGCCGGCAGAGTGTATGTGGACACGGGTCCTCTGCTGGAGCGGGAAATCGCCATGCTGGCCGGCCTCGGCTGGTTCGGCAAGAACACGATGCTAATCACGCCGCGTGCAGGCTCCTACTTTCTGCTGGGAGAACTCCTCCTCGATCTGCGGCTGCCGCCGGACTCGCCGACGGCGGGAGGATGCGGCAACTGCACGCGCTGCCTGGATGCCTGCCCTACCCAAGCGATTGTGAGGCCCTATCAGGTCGATTCCCGACTCTGCATCTCCTATCTGACCATCGAGAACAAGGGGCCAATTCCAGCCAGTCTACAGGCGAGGATCGGCAATCGCGTCTTTGGATGCGATATCTGCCAGGAGGTATGCCCGTTCAACGCGCGTTGGGCCCGGCCCACTAGCGACCCCGCCTTTCTGCCCCGCCCCGCAACGACGAACCGGCTACCCGAGGAGCTCCTGCGGCTCTCCGAGGAAGAATTCAGGGAGGAGTTTCGCGGCAGCCCCGTCAAGCGTGCCAAACGGAGAGGTCTCGCGCGAAATGCCGCCGCGTCGCTGAGCCTACGGCACGACCCGGCCGCGCAATCCGCCCTGCGCTCGGCAATGAACGACCAGGACGAGCTCGTGCGCACACAAGCCGCCCTGGCTCTGGATTCGACCAACAGCCACACCTAGAGGCGAGTCTCTGGTCGCCGCAGCGGCGAACCAGACGCGCGGCAGTTGCCGTTACGCCGTGTTCTTGTCGGCCGTCAGCGGCGGCGGCACCTCCGGGAGGCGCGCTGGATCCGGCCATAGCGAGTGGTGGTGCGTCGCCCGTTCAAACCCAAGCGCGGCACGCAGTGCGAGGTCGTCGCCGAAGGGCCTTCCGATAAACTCCAGCATGACTGGCAGGCCGCTGGCCATGCCGCACCGCGTGATCACGGATGGGTGGCCGGTGAGATTCGTGTAATAGATGGTAGGACCGGTGAGCGGCACCGTAACGTAGACGTCCACCGCCTCGAGCGCGGCACGCATCTCCTTCTGCAGCGCTCGTCGGAGGCGCATGGCCTGCACATAGTCGCTTGCCGGAATAGTGGAGCCCGCGCGCAACGTATTCGGCCAGCTCTCCGCCCGCTGCTGCACTAACTGATCGAAGCCTCCTGCACTGTTGAGCCCCTGAAATGCTGCGGCGCCCTCCACGTCAATGATCAAGCCGGCGAGTGCCTGGTAGGCGTCGCTGAACGCGGGAAGCTTAACTGGCGTCAGGCGAGCGCCATTCCGCTCCAGCACCGCCAGCGCTTCTCGATAGGTGGCCTTGCGCTCTTCCTCACCCCCGCGGGCAGCCTCGGTAAAGGCATCGGCATCGAACCCTACGCGCAGCGAGGACAGGTCGGCATCACCATCCCAGGCGAACGGAGCATCTATCGCCGTGCCGTCCAACCCGTCGGCGCCATGTATCGCGGCAAAGACTACGGCACAGTCCTCCACTGCGCGAGTCATGGGACCGATTTTGTCCATCGTCCAGGAGAGCGGCATCGCGCCGTGGCGTGAAACCCTCCCGAAGGTCGGCCGCAGGCCGGTGGTCCCGCAGACTGTACAGGGGCTGATGATGCTGCCCAGCGTCTCCGTGCCAATGGCAAAGGCCACAAGTCCGGCCGCGACGGCGGCGGCGGACCCGGCGGACGACCCGCTGGATCCTCTCCGCGAATCCCATGGATTGCGCGTAACCCCTCCGAACCAGACATCCCCCATGGCCAACTCGCCCAGGGTGAGCTTGGCGCAGAGCACCGCGCCGGCACGCTCCAGCCGCTTCACCACGGTCGCGTCGTAGTCGAAGACCTGGTCTACGAAGGGGGGAGCGCCCCAGGTCGTCCTGACGCCGCGGGTTGCGAGAAGGTCCTTCGCTCCCCACGGGATGCCGTGCAGAGGCCCGCGGTACCGCCCTGCCGCAATCTCCTTGTCCGCCTGCTCGGCCTGTGCCAGTGCAAGGCTCTCGGTGATTGTAACAGTGCAGAGGAGGCGCGGGCTGTACTTGCGCAGCCGCTCTAGATACATGCGCGTCAAGGCCGTTGAGGTGATCTTGCGCGACTTGAGCAGGCGTGCGAGAGCCGTTACGCCGGCGTAAGCAAGCCCCTCCATGTCAGCCGGAGCATCCGGCGAAGATGCCTTCGAGAGGCGCAGAAAACTCCGCCCCTTTGGCGGCTCAACACCAGGTACCAGGGCGCTGAACTCAAAGGCGGGATCATCCAGCGGCCCTAGCGAGGCGTTTCGAACCGAGCGCAGCGACTTGCGGATGTCGGTCAGGGTCGGCGCCATCTGCTTGCGCTGAGCCTCCGTGTGGACACGGCCGGCCACACGGTCGCTGCCGGCGATATCCTCCGGGGTTACATCCGTCTCGCCCACCGCCTGGCTAGATTCCGAACCCATCAGCCCCGCGAGGCCCGTTGACGCGACGGCGCTAAGCGCCGACCTCCGCGAAATGCGCGCGCCCTTGTTCTCCATGCACCCCTCCCCTCGATCTTGTGGGTACGGCTATTCGCCTGCCTCGGAACGGAAGAGGTCCTCATACCCGGGCAGCAGAATTGAGATTTTGGCCGATTGGCGCATCGGCGCCAGTTTGCGCTCCACGGCGGCGGCTCCGCCGACCTTCGCATAGCGTGCCAGACGCTCGGCGGCCGCCTTCACCTCTTCAAATGCCGGCATGGCCGCCTCGCGCACAGCCAGCTTGCGCAGGACGAAGAAGACGGGCTGGGACGTGCCTTCAACCGTAGCCTGCACAACTCCTGATACCTCGCCTACCTTCAGAGGCTCCGCGGCCTGACGAATCACAGCCGGCAGGCGATGCGCCGTAGTGAAGCCGCTATCCCCCCCGCGCTGCCGCGTGCGCTCGTCCTCCGAGTGCTGCGCGGCCGCCGTGGCGAAGGGCGTGCCAGAGCGCACCTGTTCCAGTGCCTTCTCGGCCTTCTCTCGCGAACCAACGCGGATGACCCCAAGACGCCACTGCTCCGGTTGACCGAATGCCTCGGGATTGGCATCAAAGTAGGCGCGGACCTCGGCATCGCTTATGCTGGTGTTGATGGTGGCAACGTTGTACATCGCGCGCTGCACTCTGGCTTCTTGTTTCAGGTCCTCTTCGGTCAGCAGCTTGCGCTCAAGCATCTGCTGTATGCCAGGCTGGCGCAGGAGTGTGTTCATGTCCTGCTCCACATCTGCCGCACTTGGCAGAAGGTCGGTCTTCGCGGCATACTGCAGAAGCAGCTTCTCCGTGACCAATATCTCTAGCGCGAGCTGGCCGGCCAGCACGTTCGGGTTACGGGCTGCGGTAAAGTGCGCCAAACGGAGCGTGCGCAAGCGCGTGTTCCACTGCGCGGTGGTGATGTTCTCGCCGTTGACCACCGCGGCGATCTCGGTTTGGGCGACCACCGGCAAGGACGACGCGACCATCCACGCGGCAACAAGAATTCTCAGACGAGACATGACTCCAGTCCTTTCGATTCGCAGCCTGCGCTGTGGATATAGGCCTCCAGGACGTTACGGAGGGAACACCGACTTGCGGCCTTTTGGCCAATAATAGTCAAAGGTGTGGAAAGGCAGGCGCCCAGTGCGGCCGTCATCATGAAACCTTCGTTGCCAACCTCATTTAAGGTCAACCTGGGATTTGCTGTCGCCATCCTCATTCTTGGCGTCATCAGCGTAGTTGCATACCAGACCACCAGATCGCTCATTCGGGCAAGCAGCGAGCTTGCGGCCAGTCACGCGACTGTCGAGAGGCTGCTTGATATCATATCCGACGTTGCGGACGCCGAGAGCAGCCGACGTGGATTCGTGATCACCCGCAACGAAGCCTACCTCGAGCCCTACTACGCCGCGGCCGCCTCCCTGGACGCCAAGATCGCCGCGCTGCGCAAGATCCTCCCGCGAGATCCTGTACTCGATCGCGACTTTAGCCGTCTGGAAGAGGCCATCCGCAATCGGATGGATCACATTCGCAAGAGCATCGGCGCAGCCACCGCCATCCCCGAAGACATGCTCGTTCAGACCAGAATGACACCGGAAGGCAAGCGCCTGATGGATATCGTTCGAAGCACTTCGCGCGAGCTTCGGAACGAGGTAGAGCGACGACGAGAGATGGTTGCCAAGGAAGCCGCCAGACAATCCGCCGCGGCACAGGTAGTGATCGTCCTGGGTCTTGGCGCCGCCGTGCTGGTGGCAATGGTCTCGGCAGTCATGATCAACCGGGACTTCAGCGCCAGGGTACGCGCGGAAGGCGCTCTTCGTGAGGCGCATACCCAGCTCGCCGCACGCACCCAGGAATTGGAGCGGTCTAACGCGGACCTGGAGCAATTTGCCTACGTGGCGTCACACGATTTACAAGAGCCGCTCCGAATGGTCACCAGCTACCTCCAGCTCATTGATCGCAGCTACACCGAGCGCCTGGATACGGATGGCCGCAAGTACATTGAGATCGCGGTAACGGGCGCTCGGCGGATGCAGAACCTGATTCAAGACCTGTTGGCTTATTCGCGCATCGGCGCATCTACCTCGCCTCTTCGCGCCACCAGTGTCGCGGAGTCCGTGGAGAGGGTACTCTCCGACCTCCGAGTAGTCCTTGAAGAAGCAGGCGCCGAGCTGGATGTTGGCCCGCTTCCGAAGGTTCTCGCGGACCCCATGCAGCTGGAGATGGTTCTGCGCAACCTCCTGGCGAACGCCGTGAAGTTTCGTTCGGAGCGTAAGCTGCTTATCGGCATACACGCAGCCTGCACGGGTTCTACCTGCACCATCTCCATCAGCGATAACGGAATAGGTATTGAGCCGCAATACCGCGAACGTATCTTCGTCATTTTCCAGCGCCTGCACCGTGCAGGATACGAGGGCACCGGCATCGGCTTGGCGCTCTGCAGGAGGATTGTGGAGCGCCACGGCGGCCGCATCTGGGTGGAACCGAACCCGGAAGGCGGAAGCGTATTTCGGTTTACACTACCCCTGGCGGAGGCCACCTGAGGACCATGCGAACTGCCAAGCAGCCCATCGAGGTTCTACTGGTTGAGGACAACCCCGGCGATGTGCTCCTCACTCAACTCGCGCTGAAGAACACCAAGCTTATCGGAAAGCTGAATGTGGTGGAAGACGGCGCCGAGGCGATTGCCTATCTGCGCAAGGAGGGCAAGTATG
>CAZGLN010000149.1:0-152 GCA_964526545.1 uncultured Chthonomonadales bacterium | reverse complement strand
CGCGCGTACTCCGGACCTCATCATCCTGGATCTGAACCTGCCGAAGGTGGATGGCCGGGAGGTGCTGGCAACTATCAAGGCCGACCCAGAACTCTGTGTACTCCCAGTGGTGGTGCTTACAAGCTCGGATCACCACAAAGACATCATCGAGT
>CAZGLN010000148.1:282-9922 GCA_964526545.1 uncultured Chthonomonadales bacterium | reverse complement strand
TGCCGGCCGAGACGTGCAACGTGCATCTGCGAGGCTTTCTCGCGGACCAGGGTGTGCGCGTTAGTGCAAGGATGGAGGAAGGACGCGTTGTGGCGCTCACGGCGCGCGCTCCCGCACCCAGGCTGTGGAGATACCGCATACCTGCGCGGCTTGTCGGTGCGGATGCTGTTCGGGGAGCCGTGCGAGCGCTGGATAATGGCTGGCTGGAAGTAACCGATGTCTCGGTCGGGACCGAGGAGGCTTCCTTACTGCGCCAGGCTCCACTAGACCGTGCCGGGGCGTAAGGCCCCCTGCTCCCGGCCGTTCGGGGTGACCCGCTGCAGTCCGAAGGCAACAGTGCGTACGGCTGCCCGAGACCTGACGGGGGTAACGACGGTTAGCGCGCGCCTTGTGAGGTCCAGCTGCTCGAGCGTGCCCATGCCGAGACACTCCCCCTCGGCATCAAGCAGCCCAACGAGCAGGTGCCGAATCTCGGCCGCGGAGGTGATGGTAACCGCGGTGCACCGGTATCGCTCACGGAGCTCCTGTGTTGCCTGGCTGTCGTACGCACTATTTGCGGCAAGCACACCAAGATGCCCCCAGCCCAACTCGGCGTGCAGGACCTCGACGCCGAGGGTCTTGCCGATATAGAGCAGTTCCTTGGACTCAAGCGACGGCCGGGCCTGCAGCCAGGTGCCTTCCAGTGCCACCTCGTCCATATCGAGCACCATGGCCTGCCCGTTCGAGAAGTAGGAGGCAAAACTGCCTTGCCGGCACACGGCGCGGACTTCGGCGGTCTTGCGCCGCACCGCCGTCGGAACGCCGAGACGCTGGATGGATACCCATGAGCTGTTGCGGTACGGCGCCACAATCGCGCCGCACTCGCCGCTTCGCTCCAAGACGAAGAGATAATCGGGCCGGAGGAGTTCGATCTTGGCCCGCTTTAACCGGGCGGCGGCATGCCCGAGCACGAAACCCGTGGTATCCACGATGCAGAGCGCGGCGCCCGCGGCGCGTGCTTGCCTAACCAGCTTGTAGGTGCCTGCGCTGTGCTCCAACATTCGCCCACGCGGTGAGGTGGCGCCCACAAAGGCAATCGAGCGCAATCGGCACTCACGCGGCAGCAATATCGGCTGTTCCACCATTCCGAGGCCCACGCACGCGGGAGGTCCTATCTCCGATTGCCCCAAGTCGCTATCCACAATCGCCACCGTTCGGCCGGCCTCCTGCGCGGCGGAGGCCAACATGGCAACAAACGCGGTCTTGCCGGTATCGGTTGTACCGATCACCAACGCGGTGGTTGCGGCTGCGGCGGCCTCCCTGATGGCAGGCTGCCACTCCTGGGGTGTCTCACGGCTCATGATTCACTGACGGCCGCGGAGCATCCGCCGCCAAACCCTGGGGATAGTTGATTCGATCTGCGAAAGGGCCCCGGAGCCGCCGCGAAGACGGGTCTCCTCGGCGAGCGGCCTGCCATGGTGATAGCATAGTCCCTTCGCGAGGATTTGTGCGCGCCCGCATCGAAATATGGAATCGGCTCTTCCACTACTCCGGGCTGGTCTGGTCTATGCGCCGCTCTTCCTGGTTCATTCTGCTCGCGGCACTTGCGATTCTACTCACCTTGGCGGCGCTTTACGCGCTTCAAAACACAGCGGAGGAGCCGCCTATGTCGGAGGAGGCCGCCCGGCAGTTTGTGAGTCGCGGCGTCCAGCGTTTCAACGCAGGCGACATGAACGGCCTTTTGGCCCTCTTCGCTCCGGATGCCCGCGTTCTTGGACAGCCCATGCACAACCTGAAGAAGGCCCTGAACCGCGCCACGCACGAGATGGGAAGCGCCAGACTGCGAGCGACCACGGCCAATGTGCGGGCGGTTGACGCTGGTACCCACTGGATTATATCCACGGATCTCACTGTAGACGAGCAGAGGCCGGATGCTGACATTCAGTACTTTCGGTCAAAGGTAACTGCCGAGCTTCGCAAGTCGCGCACATCGTCGCTCTTCGGTCTGCGCGAGACAGAGGCCTGGAAGATCGCTGCGGTGCGAGCGGATCCCGAGATCCACCTGCCTGATTTCTGAGCGCGTGCGGTGCACAGGTCTGCCTGCGTCATGCGGGCATCGCTGCGACGGCAAGCACGCTGCGCTATCGCTTTGTTCGAGAGGAAACTGCCTGCCGATGATAGACGGTCTTTTTGCCATGGACTACCAGGTCCACTCGTTCCGCTCGCATGATGGCAAGGCAAGCATTCGCGAGCACTGCCTTCGGGCCGTGGAGATAGGCCTGGACGAACTGGCCTTCACTGAGCACAAGGATTTCGATCCCCTCGATCCCGTGGTGGGTCACTTTGACTATGAGAGGTTCCTCCGTGAGGTTGAGGAAGCCCGCCAGGAGTTCGGCGAGGTGCTCGCGATCCGGCTCGGGGTGGAGATTGACTACCAGCGGTGGTTCGAAAAGCAGATCGAGAGATACCTCCGCGACCGTCCCTTTGATTTCGTGATGGCCTCGGTGCACTACGTTCGGCGCGTTCCCATCATGAGCGAGCAGTTCGTGCGTAACCGATCCGCGGAGCAGGCCTATGCGGAATACTTCGACGCGGTGCGAGATTCGGTGGAATCGGGTCTCTTTGATGTGGTGGGCCACCTGGAGTACGCCAATCGGCGCGGCGTTCAGATCTACGGCCGCTTTCGCCCTGAACCGTACCGAGAGCAGGTAACGGCGCTGTTCGACGCCATGATTGAGCGCGAGGTTGCCCTTGAGATCAACACGGCGGGCCTAAGGCAAGGGGTGAATGATACGTATCCCTGTGAGGACCACATCGCGCTATATGCCGAGCGCGGCGGAAAGCTGCTGACCATCGGATCCGACGCACACGTTCCGCAGGACCTGGCCTACGCATACCCGCATGCCGCTAAACTGGCCCTGCGCCACGGTCTGGACAGCGTCTGCACGTATTCCGCCCGCACGGCGCGGGCCGTACCTCTCATCCAGGACCGTCCTGCCTCGGGGGAGCCCGATTAGGGAAGAATTGGCGGCCTCCGGCCCAGCTGCAGCGTCACCTCTACCCGCCTATCGTCGTTCCGAAGGAGGAGCATGCGCACGCTCTCGCCAACCCGCCGATCCTTCAGTGCGGCCTGCAAGTCCTCGACCTGGCGTATGGGCTTGCCGTCCACTTCGAGCACGATGTCGCCACGCTGCAGTCCTGCGTCCGCCGCCGGGCTAAGCGGCTGCACCGAGGCAATGATCACGCCCTCTCCTCTGCGCAGGCCGCGCACGGCGGCGAATTCGTCCGGCACGGCGGTAAAACTGATTCCAATGAACGGCCTGCCGGGCGGCGCCGGCAAGGACCGCCCTCGCGCAATCAGTTCCTTAATCACGTTCCGCACCCGGTTCACGGGAATAGCGAAGCCGATACCGATGCTGCCTCCGGATGGGCTGTAGATTGCCGTGTTGATGCCGATCAACTGCCCATCCAGATTCGCCAGCGCGCCGCCGGAGTTTCCCTGGTTGATGGGCGCATCGGTCTGGATAGCATGATGGAGCTGCCGGCCCTCGCCGACTGGCAGGTCACGCCGGTCGGTGGCCGAAACGATGCCGTGCGTTACGGTTGTGCCAACGCCGAGCGGGTTGCCCACCGCCAGCACTGTCTCGCCCACCCGCAGGTCGTCCGAGTTGCCCAGGCGTGCTGTGGGCAGGTTGCGTCCGTCTATCTTCACAACGGCGATATCCGACTCGGCATCCCCGCCGATTATTCGGCCATCGAAGCGCTGCCCCGAGGTGAGCGTGACGCGGATGACCTGAGCGCCTTCCACCACGTGGTTATTGGTCACCACGTACCCATCTGGACTGATGATCACTCCGGAACCCGCACCCTGCCGCATGAAGCGCCGCTCATACGGATTGCCAAGAAAGTCCACTATCTCCTGGCGCCTTTGAGCGAGCGTATCAATGTTTACGACGGCGGGCTGGATCAATGCGGCAGCGCGCACGAGCGCATCCCGGCTTTCGGGCCTCCTCGCGGGCGCCTGGTCCAGAATGTTCAGGACACGGTCACGCTGGGCGGCCTCGTTGCCCGCGCGCAGTGTGGTGCCCAGCCGCGCACCGCCGTAGGCGGCCAGACCGCCGAGCACGAACACGGCAAGGTATCCTGCTGCTCGCTTCAATGGCGCTACCCGATCTGCCTGGCCAGGCTCGCCATCTCGATTGCCGCCACCGCCGCCTCTGCTCCCTTGTTTCCCGCCTTGGTGCCGGCCCGCTCGATGGCCTGCTCGAGGTTCTCAACCGTGATGACGCCGTAGGTAATCGGGATGCCTTTCTCCAGCGAGAGATGGGCGATCCCCTTGGTAACTTCCGCCGCCAGATACTCGAAATGAGGCGTAGCCCCGCGGATCAGGCAGCCGATGCAGATGATGGCATCGAACTTGTCCAGACCCACCAGCTGCTGGGCCGCGAAGGGTATCTCCCACGTGCCGGGCACGCGCGCAACCACGATGGCATCATCCGCGGCTCCGTGCCTCACCAGCGCGTCCAGTGCTCCGGACAGCATCTTGTCGGTGATAAATGAGTTGAACCGACTGACAACGATGCCAAACCGCATGCCCTCCGCGTTCAGCATGCCCTCATAAGTCTTCGGCATTCGGCTCTCTCCTGTTGCGTGTAAGGCAGCCTAGGCGCCAAGCTCCGGCGGCAGGTCTGTCTCCGCGAAAATGTGGCCCAGTTTCTCCTGCTTGGTGCGAAGATAGCGGGAATTAAAGGGATTTGGCGCAACGGACAACCGCTCCCACCCAACTATCTCCAGGCCGTAGCCCTCGATTGCGCGTACCTTGGCCGGATTGTTCGTGAGGTAGACGATTCGCTTGAGCCCGAGATCCACCATGATCTGCGCGCCGATGCCGTAATCGCGAAGATCCGGCTTGAAGCCGAGCTGCTCGTTCGCCTCTACCGTGTCCGCGCCGGCATCCTGCAGGGCGTAGGCCCTAATCTTGTTTACGAGGCCGATGCCCCGCCCCTCCTGTTCCAGATAGATAAGCACTCCCCTGCCCGCATCATCTATGCGCTGAAGCGCCAGGTGGAGCTGGTCGCCGCAGTCGCACCGAAGCGAGTCCAGCAAGTCGCCCGTAACGCAGGAAGAGTGCACGCGCACCAGAACAGGCTCCGGCGACTCCAGGTCCCCCTTGACCAGGGCAATTGCCCCGTACGGGTCCACCACGGAGGTATAAGCGTACAGCTCAAACGAGCCGTACCTACGGGTTGGCAGCGTGGTTCGCGCAACGCGAGTAACCAGTCGCTCCGTTCTCCGGCGGTAGGCGATGAGATCCGCGATGGTGATGAGTTTCAGCCCAAATTCAGCCGCTGCCTCCTGGAGCTGCGGAAGGCGGGCCATCGTACCATCCTCGTTCATCACCTCGCAGAGAACCCCCACGGGCTCCAGCCCGGCAAGCACGCAAAGATCCACTGCGGCCTCGGTATGGCCGGCGCGGCGCAGAACGCCTCCCTCCACGGCGCGCAGCGGCACAATGTGCCCCGGACGCGTAAGGTCCGAGGGCTTGGCCTTGGGATCAACGAAAACGGCGACGGTACGTGCTCGGTCCTCCGCGGACACCCCTGTTGTCGTGCCGACCCTCGCATCCACGGTAACCGTCATCTGCGTGCCGAGGCGCGAGCTGTTGTGCTCCACCATCATCGGGATGTCGAGCTCGCGGAGGCGCTGCGCGGTCGTAGGCACGCACACGATTCCACTGCCAAACCTTCGCATGATGTTGATGTGCTCGGGCTGACAGTACCGGGCGGCCATGATGAAGTCGCCCTCGTTCTCGCGGTCCGCATCGTCTACCACGAGCACCATGCGGCCCGCGCGGATCTCCGCGATGGCCTCCTCGATGGTGGAGAAAGCTACTTCTTCTTGATTTGCGCTACTCATCGAAACCTGCCGCGGCCAGCCCTTCGATCGAGACACCAGATGCGGGCCGACCGGCCAGCGTGAGCTGCTCAATGTATCTCGCGATCAGATCCACTTCAAGGTTTACACGATCACCCGGCGCCGAATATCGCAGCGTCGTGTGGTCCCACGTGAAGGGCACAATCCAGACGGCGAAGCCGGTCCCGAAAGTCTGAGCCACGGTCAGACTGATTCCATCCACCGCGATGGAACCCTTCTCGGCGATGTAACGCAGCAACCTCTCCTCCGCCTTCACCCGAACAATCCTGCCGTTACCCCGAGGCTGGATGCTTTCGAGCACACCGGTGCCATCCACGTGTCCTTGTACGAGGTGCCCGCCCATGCGCATACCCAGTTTGGCGGCCCGCTCGAGGTTCACTCGGGAGCCAACTCTTAGGGTCTCCAGGGTCGTCCGCGCCATCGTCTCCGGCACCGCATCGAAAGTGAGCGTCGAGCCTTCAACAGCCGTTACGGTAAGGCATACCCCGTTGAGAGCCACGCTGTCGCCAGGCTTCACATCCCCGCCAACAGGACCGGCATCTACGGTGAAGAGCGCGTGCCCAGGGGCCGTCTTGACGCGGATGATTGTGCCAACGTGCTCGATGATGCCCGTGAACATGGTGGAAAACGTTCGCAATCCGGCAAGACATGGGGCCCTCCGGACGGCGCGCCGGTATTGTACCAGACGCGAATCCACCACATCACCGCCGCATGGTGGCGTTGTCCAGGGCAAAAGGCAGTGCCCACAGGCTCATGTTGCCGTAGCAGTGACTTCCCGCGATGGGCCGGCCATCGCTGGACGAGTAGTTAAAGTGCTGGTTCCACATGGTGCCGGTGGCAACGATCGCGTTCCACGCGGCCTCGGCAGCAGCCATCGCCTCGGTCTCCAGACGACTGTCGCTGGCCCGACGAGCGGCGAAGAGGGCCGTGGTTGCCCAATTCCACACCTCCGCAAGCACAATGTCTCGGGAGTGCGTGGTACCAGACTCGTCCGGACGACCATCCGGCAGGGCTCCGTTCACCGCGCCGTGCGACGTGGCACCTGCATTGCGCCGCGCAACGGATCGCAGCGCCGAGAGCGCATTGTCAAACGGGTGGATATCCCCAAGGCCGCACAGCCACGTGTGCCCCTGCCCGCACAGCTGGTTCACGAGGCTCGTCTCGCTCATTCGCCCATGCTCAAAATCGTTGAAGAGCCGGTAGTGCGCTCCGTTCCACAGCTTCTCATCGTAGTTGGCACTTCCCGTCGCGAGCGCGGCATTGCACCGCTCGGCGAAATCCGTATCGCCCATCTGGCGTGCCATCGCCTCTCCAGCGCGTCTAGCAGCCAAGCCCAGTCCGGCGGTGTAGGCCGAGGTGCCATACCATGGCCACACTTCAAACGCATGATTGGAGGGTATGCCTCCCTCGCTGCTCGGCGCCTCGTCTATCAGCCCGTCGTCGTCCGAGTCCAGCCGGTCCAAATACTCGAGGGCCGACTTTACGGAGGGATACAACACCCGGAGAAGGGCATCGTCTTTCGTCCATGCAATGGCTCTCCAGCAGAGCAGCACAAATAGACTTGTCGCAATCGGCTTCTGGGACACCCAATCCGGCGAGTTCAGGCGAAGAGAGACTCCGAGAGCGGAGGGAATCTGGCCGGAGTCTGCTTGCAGTGCGGCAAGCCGCTTCAGCGTGGTGGTCTGCAGCTCCGGGTAGACCATAAGGAGTGGAAAGGAGCCGTAGAAACGACTTACGATCGCTTCAGTGGCCGGTCTGCCGTCCGAGGCTTCCAGATGGAAGAACCGCCCATCATCTAGCCAGAGCGTGTTGCGCGTCAAAGGGTAGAGGCTGTTGATGAGTGCCTCCGTCAGCCAACCAGGCAGTCCCTTGCGGGCGATTGCTTCTTGCCAGGCGATGATACGCTGCTCAATCTCCGCCGATCGGGCCAGCGCCTCGCGCAGACAGGCTCGCGCATCCAGCCAGCGGGCCGCGTAGCGGTTCAGACAGAGTCGCCCTTCACCGCTTCTCCAGGTGGGAGCATGCCATGCCACGGCAAGTGTCAGGGTCTTTGCCTGGCCGGGCGGCACGGATCCGCGAACCCTGAGGGTCAGTCCCTCCTCGTGCGACGCGGGACCTGCCTCGGCGCGCCAGTCCGTACCGCCCCCCGCAATGGCAATGGTCCTCCGTGGTGCGGCATCCGAAGCCTGTACTCCCGCGTAGCCGTGCACCTGAAACGGCTCGAAAGAGGCTCGGCCACTTCGTGGTCGCTCAGATTTCCAGTCTCCGCGTTCCAGTCGGCGCGTGAGCGCATCCCATGCACCAACCCCCACGTGCGTGGACCGCTCCTGACCGCAGTCCCGAAGCACCAGCGAATCGCTGGCTGCATTCTGCACAAACGCAATAGCGGTCGCGGAGTCTCGTCCGACGGCAGCCGCAGGCAGAACTCTCGCACTGGTGCCATTCGAGGAGGCCGCAACAAGGGAGGCTCTCACCGCGGAGACCAGGCCTGGCGAGCGCACTTCGCGCTTCGATCGGTTTTCCAGAACAAACCAGCGCGTTACGGCCTGTGCGTCCAGCTCGGTTATCGCCGTAACTCGGAGCACGCCGTCATCTGTTTCCAGCACGCAATACGCGCGGTCGCGGCTTCGATTGGTGCGCGTAGGCATGGCCAATCGGAGGCCTCTCCCATTAGTCTCGGCAGTCACGGTGCGCGGCAGCCCGGTACGCCGCCCATTCCACTCTATCCAGAAGAGCCAGGCCGTCGAGGCCCGGTCTCGTCCTTCGCCGGCACTCGGCGGTTGATGCCGATGAACGCCGCCGAAACGGTCCAGGGAGATTCGCCAGCCGGCCTTCGCCAGCTCCGTTCCGGCCAGAGTACATTCGCTCACTACGCTTGCCAGGCCTGGCGGGCTGCGTCGGTGAACGTTGGCTGCTGGCTCCGCCGTCGCCTGGTTGCCAAGCTGCTGCGTTACGCCAAGCGTCCATCTCTCTCCCGGACGCAATCGCGGCCGCCTCCAACCCAGGAAGCCCGCCGCATCACCTTCGGCTCTGATTTCGCCACCAACCGCAGAAGGCCAATTGAGGCTCACCTCCACGGGAGCAGGTCCCTCGCCACGATTGGTCAACCGGAGGGTAAAGAAGACCACGGGCAGATTGGAGAGCGTGTAGTCGTTTGGTACTACCGTTCCGTGGGCCCGCATCCAGACCTCCATCGGAACACCCGGCAGAGGCCGCCCATAGTCCAAGTCGGCCATCGGGTAGTGACCGAAGTACCGGGCACGTGCCGGCTGCTCCATTGCCTTCGTGCTGCCGACCAGCAGCGCGCTCCTGGCTCCCCGCCCTCCTCCTGACGCAATCCGCAAGGCGATGCCGGGCAGAGGCACCGGCGCCAACCAGTTGTTGGCTGTTACGGTGTCATGGAGGCGTGCATCCGCGCGGAGTTCCAGAAACCCGGTGCCCATTCCACCCAGCGGCACGCCGCTGCGGGCATCCTCCGGGCTCATCCAGCGGCCTGCCAGGGGTGTTGCGTAGCCAGGAAGCCGCACACTCTCAAGCGGAGCGGGCTTCTGCGCAAGGGCAGGGCCGACCGCAATGCACGCGGAGAGGAGGACAAGTATTCGCATTCTGATTGACGCGGAAGTCATCTATTCGCGCCCCGAACCAGAAGTTCGCCCTACTCGCGTGGCCGGCAGCCGCCCGTTCGCCCCGAATCCCGCAACAAAACCTGTGAATCGCCTGGAATGGG
>CAZGLN010000148.1:0-267 GCA_964526545.1 uncultured Chthonomonadales bacterium | reverse complement strand
GAAAGAGCACTTCGAGTTACACGGCGCCAGGGCCCGTGAGCGAGCTCCGCTTGAAGGGTCGCGAGGACGCCGCGAGTGCCGCTATCGAAAGAAGGACAAGAGAGAAGCAACATGAAACTCGTGCGCAAGATGAAGAACCGCAAGGGGTTCACACTCATTGAACTCCTGATCGTCGTACTCGTCCTGGCCATCCTGATGGCGGTGGCGCTGCCGCTCTATCTGGCTGCCGTTTCCGATTCTCAGGTGAAGACGTGCCGGGCCAACATG
>CAZGLN010000147.1:905-9979 GCA_964526545.1 uncultured Chthonomonadales bacterium | reverse complement strand
AGGTCTGCACGGTGCGATAGACGTTGAGCTCGTTGCCGTAGCCTGTATCGGCATCGCGGACGAGCGGCACGCCGATGGCTGCCGCCATCCGCCCGGCATTTCGGTGCAATCGGTCACAATCGCGGAGGGACAGGAGGAGGCCCAACTCACGCTCACGGCGGCCGCGGACGCTCCGTTGGGATCGCAGAGTGTTACCATCCAAGGCAAGTTGGGAGAGAATGTTCAGCTGGCTCCGAGCGTGGTGCTCCATTTGCGGAAGTAGGGCGGCAGCGCAATGAGCGATTCGGCCGTGGAGCAACCTCCTATCCCGCGCCCGGCGACCTTCTCGCGCGAACGCGTCCTCGGCATCCTCTGGCTGCTGGGCCTGGGCATCTTCTACACCGTGCTCTCGGCACGCTATCCGCTTGCACCGGATGAGACCTACTATTGGGAGTGGAGCCGAAACCCTGCGTTGGGATACTACGACCAGGGCCCGATGGTGGCATGGACTATCTGGCTCACCACGGCGCTCTTCGGCGATACGCCGCTTGGCGTCCGTTTCGGCAGTGTGATCGCTACCCTCATCACGGGGGCCTTCCTCTGGCGCACGGGTGCCGGCCTCTTCGCTCATCGGTCTGGTCAGCGCCACCATCACGCCGCTTGCCCTGGCGGGAGGCACCATCGCGACTTACGACCCGCTGATGGCTGCCTGTTGGGCCGCGGCGTGCTGGGCGGCATCCCGAGCGCTCGTGCACAACGTTCGCTCGGCATGGTGGGCGCTCGGCATCGCATTCGGCCTCGGAATGCTGAGCAAGCACTCCATGATCCTGCTGGTGCCCTGCATGGTGCTGCTGCTCGCAAGCCGCAGGGAGCTGCGCTTCTGGTTTGCTCGACCGGAGCCCTACCTCGCCTTTCTTCTGGGCGTGCTAATCTTCGCGCCAAACCTCTGGTGGCAGAGCCAGAACCACTGGGTAACCTTCCAGCACCTTCTTGTGCTCTCCGGCAAGGGCGCGGACCGCACGGCCTTGCGGCGCTTCGGTGATTTCGTCGGCTCGCAGGCCGGTGTCATCACGCCCCTGCTCTTCCTCTGCATACTCTGCAGTCTCGTCTGGTCCTATCGCAGAAGCCGGTTGGAGGATGGGAAAGGGGAGGCGCTGGCGTTCTGGCTGGGCGTGCCGGTGCTGGTGCTCTTTACCGTGATGACGGCCAAATCCAAGGTGCAGGCCAACTGGGCCCTCGCGGGGTGGCTCACGCCCTCTCTCTGCCTGGGTGCCTGGGCCGTCGCGGCGGGTGCAAGCCGCGCAAGGTGGCGCGCCGTGCTGGCGGCCTGGGCGCTCGGCACCTTCCTCACCCTGCTTATCGCCATGCCCAGCCTGCGCCCCATGCTCGGCCTCCGAACTCCGGCCCGGTGGGACCAGATGAATAAGCTCTACGGGGGGCCGGAACTGGGAGCGGCGGTTGAGGAGCAGCGCAGGATTATGGAACGGGCGGGCGGCTCGCCGGTAACCGTTGGCGCCTGCACCTACGACGTGGCCAGCCGCATGGCCTTCTACCTGCCCGATAGACCCGGTGCCTACTGCTTCTTCGTGGGCACGCGCCCGAATAGCTACCTCTTCTGGAATCCGAAGCGGCGGCCTCCGGCGGGAGGGAACGCGGTCATTGCAGACAATCGTGCTCCGGACGATCCGGAGCGCCCCGCCTTCGAGCGGCTCTTCGACCACGTGGAGCCTGTGCTGCCGCCGGTCGTGGTGTACCGCCGTGGGCTCTACTCCGAGCCCATTCGGATGTATTATCTCTATCGTTGCCAGGGCTATCGGCCGGGACGGCCCGAGGAGCAGTGGAAACTGCCATCGTGATACGGTCGGTGTAAGCCACACGAGGCAAGCATACGGGAAGCGAGGTGCGGAATGCGCACAAGGCCATTTGGCGAAACCGGCATCGAACTCTCAATCATCGGGTTCGGCGGCATCGTGGTGATGGGCGCCGAGCCGGATACGGCGCGCAAGCGCGTGGCCTCCGCCATTGACAGAGGGGTTAACTATTTCGACGTGGCTCCAACGTACGGCGATGCCGAGGAGCGATTGGGTCCCGCGTTGGATGGCTATCGCGACGCCATTTTCCTGGCGGGCAAGACGGAGCAGCGCCAGCGCCAGCCCGCCCTGGAGGCGCTCCACACCACGCTGAGAAGGCTGCGAACCGACCACCTGGACCTCTACCAACTGCACGGCGTGGCGAGCAGGGCCGAGGCGGAAGCCTGCCTGGCGCCTGGCGGCGCACTGGAAGCCCTGGTAGCCGCGCGCGACGCGGGGCTCACGCGCTTTCTGGGCTTCTCGGCCCACTCGGTGGAGGCCGCGCTCTTACTCATGGAGCAGTTCGCGTTCGACTCCCTGCTCTTCCCCTTCAACTACACCGCCTACCTCCAGGGAGGATTTGGCCCGCAAGTGATGGATGCCGCCATGCGGCGCGGCGTGGCCCGCCTAGCACTTAAGGCGATGGCGCGAAGACCGTGGCCGGCCGATGCGGCGCGCCTCTTCCCGAATTGCTGGTACGAGCCGCACGCCGACCCGGCGGAGGCAGAGTTGGCGCTGCGCTGGACGCTCTCCTTGCCGGTTACGGCGGCGATACCCCCAGGCGATCCCGGCCTCTTTGAACTCGCCCTGGACATCGCCGAGCGGTTCACGCCGCTGCGGCCGGAGGAGGAGCGCCTTGTGGAGGAGCGAGCCATGCGCGATACGCCGCTCTTCGCCATGCCGGCCGCTGGATAGTTCGGGCATGCGCGAAGAGAACGGGCGGTTTCGTCGGTGACGAAACCGCCCGGCATCGTTCCAGGTCCTGCGCAGACTACTTCAGCGCGGTGTCGCCTTCTTCTCCCGTCCGGATGCGGATAGCGCCGGAGACCGGCACAAGGAATATCTTGCCGTCGCCAATCTCACCTGTACGAGCCGACTGCGCGATGACATCGGCAACCAACTTCGCCTCGTCGTCCGGCACCACCACCTCCAGCTTCACCTTCTGAATAAGGTTCACTGTGTACTCCGCGCCGCGATAGTGCTGCGTGAAGCCCTTCTGCTTGCCGGAGCCGCGCACCTCGCTCACCGTGAGCCCCTTGATGCCGATATCCGCAAGGGCCGCCTTCACCTCGTCCAGCTTCTGCGGCCGGATGAGCGCTTCGACCTTAATCATGGTGCACCTCACCTTCCTTCGCCATGATGGCTCATGAGGACGGGGCTGCCCCTGCCGCGACGGCCTCTCCAAAGAGCGGCGGCTCGCTCTCGACTGTGGATGGGCCCGCATAGGCGGCTTCGCCGTGCTGCGTGAGGTCCAAGCCAGCCTCCTCCTCCTCGCCGGAGGCACGCAGCCCGATGACGGCCTTCAGGATGAGCCCGATAACCACGGTGCCCACCACTGCCAAACCGATGGCGATTGCTACCGCTATAAGTTGCTTCCCGAGCAGCGTAAATCCTCCCCCGAAGAAGAGCCCATCCGCACCGGCGGAGTTGACGGCCTTGGATGCGAAGAGACCGGTGGCAATGGCACCCCAGAGACCGCCGAGACCGTGCACGCCAAACACGTCGAGCGTGTCATCGTAACCAAGCCTGCTCTTGAGCCGAATTCCCAGGAAGGAAACAACCGCCACACCCGCGCCGATGGCCAGAGCCGGCATGGGACCCACAAAACCGCTGGCAGGAGTGATGGCCACCAGTCCGGCCACCGCGCCCGTCGCCAGACCGAGGGCCGTCGGCCGTTTGTAGATTGCCCACTCAATCAGTATCCAGACGAGGCCCGCCGTTGCGGCCGCCACATGAGTTACCACGAATGCCGAGCCGGCCAGACCGTTTGAGGCCACGCCCGAGCCTCCATTGAAGCCGAACCAGCCGAACCAGAGCAGCCCCGTGCCGATGAGCGTCATCGGCAGATTATGCGGGCGCGCATCCTCCGAGGGATGCAGGCGGCGGTTGCCCAGCATGACCGCAAGGGCCAACGCGGAGAATCCGGAGGAGATGTGCACCACGGTGCCGCCCGCGAAGTCCAGCGCTCCCAGATTGAAGAGAAAGCCGCCCTCGCCCCACACCATATGCGCCAACGGCGAATAGACCAGCAGACTCCAGAGCGCGATGAACGCGAAGTAGGCACCGAACTTCATCCGCTCCGCGATGGCACCGCTGATGAGCGCCGGCGTGATGGTGGCAAGCATCAGCTGGAAAGCCATGTAGACCAGATGGGGCACGGCCACTCCCGTGCCGTTGAGCACGAAGGTCTCCTGCCCCACGCCGTTCAGGCCCAGGTAGGAGAGCCCGCCGATAAAGGCGTTGCCGGGCGCGAAGGCGAGGCTGTAGCCCACTACCACCCAGAGGATGGTAACCAGTGCCATGGCAATGAACGACTGCATGAGCATGTTCAGCACGTTCTTCGAGCGCACCATGCCGCCGTAGAAGAGAGCGAGGCCAGGAGTCATCAGGAGCACCAGGCCGGTGCTGGCCAGCAGCCAGGCCGTGTCGCCGGTGTTCAGCTCGGGCGGGGCCGTCGGAGCCTCACCCTGACCCCAGGCTGCCAGGGGCGCGGCAAGCAGAGCCGCAAGCGTAAGGGGAGCGGTCGCCAGACTCCATCGCGCCGTTCTGCCAGTCTTGTTCAGTATCATGGTTTCCTCCCTGCATGCATGTGCGAGAGCAAGTGTTTGACCGGCGCTTACTGCCTGCGCCGAGAGCCGCCGGAGAAGGATCTCAGCCAAGCGCTTCATCGCCTTCATCTCCAGTGCGGATGCGGATGGCCCCGGCGAGGGGAACGAGGAAGATCTTGCCGTCGCCAACCTCGCCGGTACGGGCGGACTCCGCGATGGCCTCCGCCACCATGCGCGCCTCCTCGTCCGGCACAACCACCTCAAGCTTCACCTTCTGGAGCAGATTCACGGTGTACTCCGCCCCACGATAGTGCTGCGTGAAGCCCTTCTGTTTGCCCGCGCCGCGCACCTCGGAGACCGTCATTCCGCGCACTCCAAGCTCCGTAAGCGCGGCCTTGACGGCGTCCAGCTTCTGCGGGCGGATGATCGCCTCGACCTTGGTCATTGGTCCTCTCCGTGTCTCATGATTGCGAAAGGCCGGTTCCCAACGTATGCTGCGGACCTGCCTTGCCGGCAGCCTTGCAGCATGCCGGCGGCAGCGCGCCTAGAAGCGGTAGACCTGCGCATAGGTAACCGTGTGGAGTTCGCGGCTGGCTCCAGCGGATGTTGGGAAGAGAGCCGTGCCCGCCTTGTCGCGGCGCCACTCAAGGCGATTGAGCAGGCCGCCCTTTACGGCGTACTCATAGGTGAGCGTAAGGCTCTGCAGGTTCTGCGAGGCTCCCGTCCGAAGGCCATGCGTGTCCTGGAATCGCTCCCAGCGAAGCGCCACAGCGCTTGTGGGCGTGGCCTGATAGCGTCCGTACACGGCCCAGCCGCTCCAGTTTCCGCCCGCCGCGCCGCTCTTCGCCGCGCTGGCGTAATCCAGATTGAGGGCCAGCTTCAGCTTGTCGGTGGCGTTGAAGACAGCCACCAGATCCACGAGCTGCACGTTAAGGTTGGCCGGTAACGCGGCTCCCGCGCTCTCATCGCCGCCAAGGTAGTTGGCGATGATGTTCAGCTTCTCCGTGGGGGTCCAGTTGAGCTGGGCGCCGATGGTCTTGCCGCCGTTGTCATCCTCCACGTTGTTCCAGCCGTTCAGCAGAAGAAGCTGCCCCGTGAGCGTGCTGCTTAGCGGATGCGACACGCGGATTCCCATGTGATAGAACGGAATGGCATACGTGAAGAGGAGGCCGCGCGAATACTGGTCGTTCAGCGGACTCTCAATCACCTCCAGCCCCACGTGCGTAACGAACTTGCCCACGTCAATCTGGGTCTTGCCCGTCAGGTAGCTGCCGAAGAGCTGCTGGGTGTACTTATAGAGGGTGTCGTTGCTGAGGCTCGCCCCATTCTGCGTGCCTCCGGGCTCCGTGAAGTGGACCAGATCGGCCGTCTTGCCGAGAGCCAGTGTTGCGGTGAAGCCGAGGGGTGACTCCTTGGTCGCCTGCCGGCTGATGTTGACCTGCAGGAGACTAAGGCTGAAACTGTTGTTCTTGATGTCGAAGGCGCGCGGCGGGCTGAGCGCCACTCCCACGGGCGAGTGGTTGAAGCTGTGCTGGAAATACCAATCCACCAGCCCGTTGATGGCGATGGCGGGCTTCTCCTCGGCCCGCAGCGGCATACCAACGCAGAGCAGAAGCGCTGGCAGGATGCGCGCCAGCCGCGCGCAAGCGGCGTGCTTCATGGTGCTACATCCTGGTTAGGGAATAGGGATGTGCACGCCGGCCCGCGCTGGCCGGGGCGATGAATGGAGTGACTACGCGTCGCCGCGCCGCAATGCGCGGGGACGCCGAGGAAAGGTGCGGAAACGCGGGACGGCCCCTACTGCGGGGCTATCTCGTCGCTCAGAATGATGGCCTCCGCGATCTCACGGAGACTCTTGTTGAGGGCCAGGCTCTGGGCCTGAATGCGGCGCTGGGCCTCTCGATCGGTGATTTCGTGCCGCGCCATCAGGATGGCGCGGGCCTTGCTCAGGACTTTCCGCGTCTCGATCTGCTCCTGCAGAGCGTCGCGCTCGCTCTCGAGGGCGGTGAGCTCCCGGTAGCGGGCGATGGCGACCTCGATGGCGGGCTGCAGCTCCGGGCCGCGGAAAGGCTTGACAAGGTAGGCGAGCACACCGGAACGGATGGCTTCCTCTATCATGCGGCTCTCGCTGTAGGCCGTGAGAAGCAGAACCGGGGATATGCGCTCCTCAGCGAGCACTCGGGCCGCCTCCAGGCCGCTCTTTCGGGGCATCTCGATATCGAGAATGGTCAGATCCGGCCGAAGCGAGCGGGCCAACCGGATGACATCCTCGCCATTGTCGGCCTCGCCCGCCAGCGTGTGGCCAAGCGACTCGAGCATGGCGCGGAGGTCCATCCGGAACACGGGGTCGTCATCCGCAATCAGTACACGCGCCTGTAGCATGCAACACGGGGGAGAAACCGCGGTCCAGACTTCGCCAGGGGAGCCGGGTTTCAGTTTGTCGTTCGTTGCGGTAGGTTGGGCGCCGAGGGTCTCCGCCCCAACCCCGCGCCACGCAAAGCATGGCGCTTCGAGGCGATGCTGCAACGGCTAGAGCGAACGTCGCCGTCCGCGTGAATCTGCTATTTGCCCGCCTTCGGGATGCGGCAGTATACTTCACCAGTCTCGGAGATGTCAACGCGTGGCGACGCGGAGCGAAAGTGTGACCCGTGTAAATACTGGAAGGCTGGAGGGAGTCGGGGGGATTCTGGAGCGCGCCGTGGCGTCGCTGCCGCAGAGGTCGCGCATCTGGCAGCAGATGGCGCTCTGCTACTGGGATGAGGTTCTCGGCCCGCAGGCCTCCGCGGCCGCCCAGCCAGAGCGAGTGCACGATGGCGTGGTCTACGTCCGCACGCGAAGCTCGGTGTGGTCGCAAGAGATTATGCTACTTCGCGGCAAGATAATCGCGGAGCTGAACAAGCGCCTGGGCCGCAAGGTACTGAAGGACCTGCGATGCCACGTACAGACTTCTCCCACACATGGCGTCTGGACCTGGGTACCCTACATTCCAGCGCGTGAGGAGATATCCGCCGTGGAGCTGGACCCCGCGCAGGCGGAGACACTGAACCAGGCCCTCGCGGAGTTGGAGGCCGTGGCGGATCCTGCCATGCGCGAACGCATTCGGCAGACGCTGGAGTATCAGACGAAGCTGCGCGTATGGCGTCTGCGCCAGGGCTGGCGGGAGTGCGCCCAGTGCGGCGGGGCATTTCGCAGCGAGGAGGGGAATCTCTGCGGTTTCTGCGCGGCGCTGGGACCCGCGGAAGGCCAACGCCAGCCGCCTGGCCCCTAGCGGCGAGCGCTTGCCCCCACCGGCACCACGGCCGCCGACCATGCGGGGAGAACCCGGCGGATGGAGAGCACTCCGCCATGCACCGCAAGCCCCTGATTCTCCGGCACGGAGACAGTGTCGGGCAGGCCAAGCGCCGCAAGCGCAACCTCCCCGCGAATCTCGCGCTCCGTGCCAGAGAGATTGAAGAGATTCACAACCGTGCCGCCCTCTTCCGGCAGGACATGCAGGTGGATCTCCGGCCCCAATCCATGGAAGCGGCCGCGCTTGAAGTACCGGTCGTAGGCGCGGTAGAGCCGCATGGCATCGCGCTGCGCCGCGGCGGTCTCGGCATCCGGATGGGTGCCGCCGATGCCCAGGTGCCGGCAGGTGGAGGCATACCACCAGAAGACAATGCAGTGCCGGTTGTCCTTGCGCAGGTCTATATGCAGGTAGACGGGCACGTTGCAGCCGAGGTTGTAATCGTAAAGCGCGAGCGCCCGGCCGCTCGTAAGGTCGTCCATGGGGTCCCACATGAGCTCGAAACCCCAGTTCTCATCGTAGCTGCCGGGCAGACCATGCTTGTAGTAGACCGGCGTATGGCGGGCGGCCTGCCCGCCGGCCAGCATGTCGTGCATCTCGATAAGCACCCGGGGAAAGCGCGCGTGAACGCGCCGGGCAAGATCGAGATTCGCGCGGATGTGATCCTCCCACGTGTAAGGCACGGGGTGGCCATGCGCTCGGTTCTCGCAGCCGCCGTTGTACCAGTTGCCGTCAAACATCAGGAAGGCGGCCCCCTCCTCGCACAGCCGCAGCATCCGGCGTTCCGCCTCGTCCAGGTACTGCCTGGCACCGAGGCAGACCACCGCGCCCGAGCCCTCCGGCGGCGTGCCCCGCCGAGCCCTCCGCTCGAATGCGGCGGCGGCTTGCGGCGTAACCGGCTCCGCCTCGTAGATCTCTATCTCATCCAGGCGGGGTAAGCCCTCTTCGGCCGCCACGATCTCCACCCGAACCCAGCGCGCCCGCACCGGCGAGAACGAGAGCTCGACGGTGCCGAGGAGAGGACCCTCACGCTCCGTAACAGGCTGCCACAAGGGCGTGCCGTCCGACTGGCGCGAAGATGCCGCCGATATCCTCAGCCTGGCCGCGCGCCTATCCCGATACTGGCCCAACGCATCGTTGCCCAGCCGCACCACCACGCCGGGAACACCGCCGTCGCGCACGATCATGTTG
>CAZGLN010000147.1:0-895 GCA_964526545.1 uncultured Chthonomonadales bacterium | reverse complement strand
GTGTGGACCCTTCCCAGATCAATCACCGCCCAGGCCGGCATCTCGCCGGCGATCCAGCTTGAGGCGTTGCCATACCAGCCGTCGTTTAGATGGGCGATCTGGTGGATGCGCATGCGGCCCTCGTCGAACACGGAGGATGCGCCGGCCTTCGCGCCGGGACTGAGCGCGAGGTTGCGCCGCCCCTCGCGCACTGCCGGCACCCGGGCCGCGTCGGCCAGGTACCCTGGCGGGGTGCGGCGCGCCGCGCGCGGCCATGTGTCCGCATCGAATGGACCCATGCTCATGCCCGGGCTGGTGGCCCATGTGGCCAGCGGGCAGTGCAGCGAAACCGCCAGACCCTTGCCGCGCAGTTCCTCGACAAACCTCCGGAAGGGTCCGAGCCACTCCTCGCCCCAGAGCCACGTGGCGAACGCGGTATCCCATCCAGGATCGAGATAGAGCGACTCGCAGGAGTAGGCGAGCGCCTTCTCCGTTTCACGGGCCAGCGCGGCGCGCGTGTAGCGCTCCGGGCGATGATCCCATGCGCCCTCCATGTCGTAGAGCTGCTCCCAGTGGACTGGCGGGTTGTAGCCTTCCGGAAATCGGCAGCCCATGGAGTCGAGCAGGTCCCTGTAGGCGTAGGCCGCCTCCTCGAAGCCGCCGCGCAGGGGCTGATAGCGGGTGATCCCGAGGTCTGCCTTCTCGCCCGGGCCTAACCGCGTGAGCGCCGCCGGTTCGCCCTCCACCATGGCCAACCCGCCAAAAAGCAGCCTCGACTCCTTCACCTCCAGATGGCTGAAACGCATGTGCTCCTGACAGAACGAGTAGATGCCCACCATTTCGGATCCGCGCGACCAGGCCCATCCCTCCGCGAAGCGCGACCTCGCCGGCTCCCTGCGGATGGGCGGAAAGCCGA
>CAZGLN010000146.1:0-9995 GCA_964526545.1 uncultured Chthonomonadales bacterium | reverse complement strand
AAATCTCGAACTACGCTGCTGCGCTTGGTGTAGTTGGGAAATCGGGGCCGGAGAGCGCCTATGGATGGCTCTACCGCAGGAAAGCAGAGGGCAGCTCCCAGGCGGTAGCCGGCAAGTTGGCAGTTGGCGGGCTGCGGCCGGGTACCTATCGTGTGATCTGGTGGAACACAGCGAAGGGTGCGCCGCAGTCCGAGGAGACAGTTAATCACTCCAAGCAGGGCACGCTCAGCATCGCAACGCCGGATGTGGAATCGGATTTGGCGGTGGCTATCGTGCGAGCAGGTGAGGCGGCTGCCGGCGCTCCAGCAAGCGCAGCGGCAGCCAGGCGGGGCGGCTCACGCCCCGCAACATCTCGTAGATAGCCTTTCAACGCGGTCTGGTCCCGTCGTCTTGTGGCGTATGGCACGATGCCTCGTATCCCGAGTGGCCGCGCCACGCGGGTATCATAGGTCAACGGTTTTCTCTGCAGCACAGCAGGTGTCAAGATGCAAGGGAGGCCCCTTCTTGGCTAACGATCTAGATCGCCGGCAGGCAATTTGCGCTGGGCTTGCTGGTGCCGCGGCAGTCGTGGCGCCCGGTGTGGCTCATGGCCTCGGCCGCTACCAGGATCCCTACCGGCCGTTCCGCGTCGGCATTCAGAGCTACTCCCTCCGCGCGTTTCCGTTCGACAAGGCGCTCGAGCTTACGCAGCGGCTGGGTCTGCGTTATTGGGAAGGGTTTCAGAATCACGTGCCGATCAGCGCGGATCCCGCCGCGCGGCAGGCCGTGCTCGCGGCACTGAAGGAAGCCCGCGTGGTGCTGGATTCCTGGGGTGTGCAGGGCTTCGATGGAAACGAGCAGAGCGCCAGACGGGTATTCGAATTCGCGCGGGCGATGGGCATCCGCACCATCAGCGCGGATCCCAGCCCAGACGCGCTGGACCTTCTCGATCGGCTCGTCCAGGAGTACAAGGTCAATATCGCCATCCATAATCACGGGCCAGGTTCACGCTACGACAAGATATCCAGCGTGGAGAACGCCCTGCGCGGGCGGCATCAGCGCATGGGTGCCTGCATTGACACAGGCCATTTCCTCCGTTCCGGAGAGGACCCGGTAGAGGCGATCCGCCGGCTGGGCAAGAGAGTGCATGGCGTGCACCTGAAGGATGTCAAGGACAAGACGCTATTTACCGAGGTTGGCAAAGGCGACCTTGACACGGTCGGCTTGTTCCGTGAGCTGCGCAAACTGCGCTACAACAGCCTCGTGGCACTGGAGTACGAGGAGCATCCAGACGATCCTGGGCCGCATATCAGCATCTGTCTGCAGGCCATGCAGGATGCCGTGGCCAAGTCCGCGCGCATTTAGGCGCAGGACTCGCGCCGCCCCTGAGCGAAGACAATAGCGAAATATCCGCCCGCATTCAGCGACGCACTGGCCGCGCGGGCAACGGGATTTTAGGCGACCGGCGGATGGGTCCGGCGCGAAAGGAGCACACTACCGATGCCAACGGTAGCTATCAGCGTGGACTGCGATGCAGCCCACGCGAACCGCTGTTACACCAGGGAGCTGGTACGGATTGCCGAGGAGTACACCGTGCCTCTCACCTGGTTGATTTTTGTCTCTGAGTTGGATCCCACGGCGAATATCAACCTCTACCACAACGAGTACCTGCACCGCATTCCTTCCTGGCATGAGATCGGCCTGCTTCTCAGTTTCGAGAACAGCCGAGGCTATATCTCGGACCCGAAGGAGCGCGGTGACCTGGTGCGCATCGGCAAGGATGTGCTGAAGGCTTGCCACGTGAAGGCAACCTCCTTCCGGGCGTTCCGCAACGACCTTCTGCCCGATGACCTGCGGCCGCTCGAGGACATCGGCATCCTGGTGGACGCTTCCGCCACGCCCGGAGCCGTTGACAAACATGAGGTAACCTGGCCCGACGGGCCCAAGCAGCCCTACCATCCCTCATACGAGAATCTCAGCGTGGAGGGGGATGCCAGAATTCTCATGGCACCCATCGCGACGCACAAGGGTCAGGCGGCTATCCTCGACCATGGCTGGGAGCGCGTGGAGCCGGTGATACGGCATAGCCTCGCCAACCTGCCGGTAACCGTGATCAGCCTTTCGGACCATGTGGACTGCTCCAAGGCGCTGCGACACGCTCTTGAGCTTGGCAAGCAGGCCGACGCCCGGTTCGTAACACTCACGGAAATCGCCTCCTGTTAGGCGGATGCGCCGGATGACTGAGCTTCGGGCCCGCCAGGCCGCCCGAGGAGGGCAGACAGACGGCGTCGGCGCGCCTGCACGCTACGCTCCGCCTGAGCTCGAGCACAGGGCAGTGCGTGTCGGCGCTGGTCTGCTGGAGCGGCCGGAGAGAGGTCTCCTCCACGTCACGGGGCCCGATGCGGCTGCCTGGCTGCAAGGCCTTGTTTCAAACGATGTGCGCCTTCTCCAGCAGGTCGGCGACCGTCTGCAGGCTTGCCAGCTAGATGCTAGGGGCCACATGGTCGCCGATCTCACCCTGGTTCGGCTTGAGGAAGGCATCCTGGTGGAGATGGATGCCTCTCTTCTGGCTCCCCTAACGGCCCTCTGGGATGATCTGCTCGTGATGGAGGACGCGGCGCTCCGCGACGTCTCTGAGGAGTGGAAGTGCTTCTCGGTGCAGGGGCCGCGCGCGCGGGAGGCTGCCGCGGACATTCGGTTTGACGGAATGTTCACGGTGATCGCGGACCACACGGGAAGCGGTGGGCTGGACTTCTACGTCCCGGCAGATCGAGCGGTCCTCTTCTGGGAGCGGCTGGCAGACAAGGCGCAGCCCGTGGGCACGGAGGTGGCCGAAGTGCTGCGTGTGGAGGCGGGTATTCCGAGGCACCTTGTGGATACGGACTCCTCGGTGATTCCCGTAGAGGCCGGTCTCGAGGCCACGCACATCAGCTACACCAAGGGATGCTACCTTGGGCAGGAGATTATCGCGCGGCTGCAGAGCAGAGGCCACACCAACCGGGCGCTGGCCGGCCTCTTGCTGGAGCAGATGGTGGAGCCGGGATCGCTTCTGACGCTTCGCGACGAGCCGAATCGGCCGGTGGGGAGAATCACCAGCGTGGTTCACTCGATCGCGCTTGGCCGTCCAATCGCGTTGGGCTATGTACGCCACGAGCACCGAGCAAACGGCACGTCTTTGATTGTTCCCAAGGGCGATCGGCGCGTCTCCGCGGAGGTCTGCGGCCTGCCATTTCCAGGCGCGCTGTGAGCTGCGCAGCGCGGGCACTGGTTACTCGATGAGTCGCCTGCCTGGGCGCGTGGTTGCCCTCCTTGTGGCGCTCAACATCCTCTGGGCGGGCTCGGCCGTTGCGGCGAAGGCGGCTCTGGGCCAATCCGGCGCTCCCGGCTACGGGCCTTTCACCGTGGCCTTCCTGCGGTTCGGATTGAGTGTGCCCTTGCTCTGGCTGCTGATGAAGCGGCAGGACCCTTCTCCACGATGGGACCGCAAATCTCTCGCGCTGGCGTCTCTCGCCGGCATGCTGGGGATCTTTCTCACCTATTCCGTCCAGTACGCGGGCATGCGCTGGACTACCGCGAGCGAAGTCTCCCTGCTCATCGCGGCCGAACCCGTGCTCATAGCGCTGCTGGCCTATGCCTTTCTGGGTGAGCGGCAGACACGCTCGCAGCGCGCCGGGCTGTTGGCAGGGTTTGTCGGCGTCTACCTCATCATCGGCGGCGGACCCGTGCCACGCTTCGGCGGCTCCACGGTAGGCAACATCCTCGTTACGCTTGCCATCAGCGCCGAGTGCTGCGCAGGCATCATCGGGAGGTTTCTGGTGCGGCGCTTCCCCGGCCTCGCCGTGGTGGTGGTGGAGATGGCGGTGGGATCTCTGCTCCTGCTGCCGTTTGCCCTCCTGGAGATCTTTCAGCGCGGCACGCTCGTGCCCTCCATTCCCGCCCTGGTTGGCATGCTCTACCTGTTTCTGGCCTGCTCGCTCATTGGCTATGGCGCGTGGTACTACATCCTCCCTCGTTACCAGATCTCCACCATGGCGGGGTTTCTTTTCCTGCAGCCCGTCGGCGGAGCCGCCCTGGGGGCTCTCTTGATGGGTGATCGGCCCGGCTTCTGGACCCTCGGCGGGGCGGCGATGGTCCTGTTCGGCGTAGGACTGGTTACGCGTGCCGCGCGCAGCCGCGCTTAGGCGCAAGTTATTTTGCCAGACTACCGAACATAGCCCGGATCCTCGCGTCTATTCCGCATCAAGAGATCGGGGAGGCCGCGCATGGTTCTGGCTCTGCTGATTGGCGCAACACTGGCCGCCGGGCCCAGCATGGAGACCCATGGCAAGGTGGGCCTGGTCCCGGAGACCGTGAACGCCCTGGTGCGCGCTGCGTGGAGAGCCGCCGGAGTCGTACCAACCTCGCCGGCCAACGACGCGCAGTTCTACCGGCGAATCCATCTGGATATCATCGGGACCATCCCTTCCGCCGAGAAGGTGGCGCGTTTCCTTGCGGACTCTTCGCCTGACAAGAGGGCGAGGGCTGTTGATGCGCTTCTAGAGGACCCGCGCTACGCTGAACATTGGGCCAACTATTGGGACCAGGTGCTCATGGGACGCCAGACGCGTTCGCAACTGGTGGACCGCATAGCGTTTCGCGAGTGGCTCAAGGCGCAGTTCGCGGCAAACGTGCCCTATGATCGGTTCGTACGAGAGCTCCTGACCGCCTCTGGACTGAACAGCACTGGCGGCGGGGTGGGTCGGCTAGTGGGGCTGCGTCTGCCCGGCGAACCAGCGGCGGACACAGCCGACGCGAGCGGCAGATCGGTCAATGGAGCAGTCAACTGGACGCTCAAGTACCTGCAGACGCCTGCCGATCTCGCGGGCACCGCCAGCCGCGTGTTTTTGGGCGTGCAGATACAGTGCGCGCAGTGCCATGACCACAAGACGGAGAAGTGGACCCAGGATGACTTCCGACGGTTTGCGGCCTGCTTCTCCTCGGTCCGTGCCGTGCCGCTCGATACCGGCCAGGTTCGCGGAGTGCGGCGCATGGAGCTGCGCGAGGCGCCAGCGGCACTTCCCAGGCGACCTGCGAGACAGGGTCTCGCGGAGTTTGCCGCCTATGCGCCAGCAGCTCTCGACGGGACTGCGCTCCCGGCCGGCGGCTCAAGGCGCAACGCGCTGGCAGACTGGATAACCAACCAGCAGAATCCCTGGTTCGCGCGGGCAATAGTCAACCGGATGTGGGCACACTTCCTCGGCAGAGGGTTCGTGGACCCCATAGACGATTTTCGGCCCTCCAATCCGGTGGTCCTGCCCGAGCTTCTGGACCGTCTGGCGGTGCACTTTCAGGCAACCGGATACGACCTGAAGCAGCTCATTCGCTTGATTGTCTCAACGGAAGTGTATCAGCTCTCCTCCCGCTTGGGAGGCAAGCAGGACGACGGCAACCAGTTGTGGGCGCGCTTCCGTCTGAAGCCGATGGAGCCGGAGACCCTCGTGGAGGCCCTGATGACGGCAACAGGTCTCGGGGAGATCCTGGATCGTCAGGCACGCGGCAACGTCGAGCAGCTTAAGGCACTGATTTCCAGGCAGTTTGCCTTCCTGTTTGATGTGGACGAGGAGTTCGAACAGAAGGAGTTCCAGGGAACCATTCCTCAGGCTCTCCTCTTCATCAACGGCCAGCTTCTGTCACGAGCAACCGCTCCCGTGGAGGGTTCCTCACTGCGCCGCGTGCTGAGTGAATGGAGCGAGGATCACGAGCGGATTGCCCGACTCTACCTGTGCGCACTCGGTCGGAAGCCCACGGGTGCCGAAATCAGCCGATGGGCTGCCTTCGTGCGCCAGCCTCGCGAAGCCGTGCCCGCGGAAGTGGAGGAGCGGATCTCGCCGCGCGACCGCGTGCGGGTGCGGATGCAGGGCATGCGTAGGATGGGAGCCGACCCGCTCGCCGGCGCGCCATTGCCGGGCTCCTCGTCCGACCCCCGCGACCAGGCGTATGAGGACATGTTCTGGGCGCTTCTCAACTCCAGCGAGTTCGCATTCATCCACTGAGGGAGGGGACCATGGCCCGACAAACGATGTCACACCCGGAATATCGTGAGCGCGCGACGCCACTCCCAGGGCGGACCGATGCGGAGCAGAATGCCGTGTGTCCAGGTCCAGCTAATCTCTGGTCGCTGCCCATCGAGCGGCGAGGCGTGTTCCGCCTGGGGTTTGGCGGCCTGCTGGGCGCGGTACTCGGCCACTGGATAGACCCTGCGCTCGCGGCCGCCACGGCGCGTGACCCCAAGAGCGCGCGCTCCTGCATCCTGCTCTGGATGAATGGCGGCCCAAGCCACATTGATCTGTGGGACCCCAAGCCGGGAGCCGCCACCGGCGGACCATTCCGGGCCATCAAGACGCGCGTGCCGGGCGCGGAGGTCTGCGAGCACCTGCCCAGGCTGGCGGAGCAGGCGGACAAGCTGGCCATCGTGCGCGGGATGACCAGCCGCGAAGGCAATCACCAGCGCGCGCAGTATCTGCTCCACACAGGCTATGCCCCGAACCCAACGATTCAGCATCCGAGTCTGGGAGGCTGGGTAAGCCATCAACTGGCCGATCCAGCATTCGACCTTCCGGCATTCGTCAGCATAAGCGGTCCGAGCATTGGGGCGGGCTTTCTCGGCGTGCAGCATGGACCGTTTGTGGTGCAGAACCCCCAGCAGCCTCCCGCGAACGTTGCTTCTCCACCGCACATTCCCGAGAGGCGTTTCGCGCTCCGCTACGAGGCTCTGGAAGCGCTGGAATCGGATTTCGAGCGCGCCACGGGAGATCCCAAGGTCGCTGGCCGACGCGCCGTCTATGCGAAGGCCGTGCGCATGATGAAGTCCCCTCGAATCAAGGCCTTCTCGCTGGATGAGGAGCCCGCAGCGGTACGGCAGGCCTATGGCGAGAGCAGCTTCGGCCGGGGATGCCTGCTTGCGCGCAGGCTTGTAGAGGCCGGAGTGCGGTTTGTGGAAGTAGTTCTGGATGGTTGGGATACGCATCAGGACAACTTCGGCAGGGTTCAGCGGCTCGCGGGCCAACTGGATGCCGGTATGTCTGCCCTGGTGGCGGACCTGGCCGCGCGCGGACTGCTCGAGAGAACGTTGGTCATCTGGCTGGGTGAATTCGGCCGGACGCCGCGCATAAACGGCAACGAGGGCAGGGACCACTATCCGAATGCGTGGAGCGCGGTCCTGGCCGGAGGGCCCGTGAGGCGAGGAGTCGTACACGGAGCAACCGATGCCGAGGGAGCCCGTGTAGTGCAGAACCCTGTTTCCGTGCCGGATCTCTTCGCCACCGTGGCATCGGCGCTGGGCATGAATCCGGCAAAGTCGCTCATGACACCGGTTGGCCGCCCGATTGCAATCACCGAGCAGGGCACGCCGGTAGCGGCCTTACTCGCCTAGTTCCGCCCTGTCGGCCGTCTGATGTATACTCGCAGCGGACCGCGCACTGCCACTCTAGCCTGCGGTCCGCTGTGAGGAGGCGCAGTCTCGCCATGTCAGATGAACGGGTGGTTCGCGCGGTCTGCCCCCACGATTGCCCGGATGCCTGCGGCATGCTCGCCACAGTGCGCGGTGGGCGGCTGATATCGGTTGCGGGCGATCCCACGCATCCTTTCACCCGAGGGCATCTCTGTCGCAAGGTCGCCCACTACGAGGAGCGCGTCTACTCTCCTGACCGTGTGCTCTATCCCCAGCGCCGTATCGGCCCCAAGGGGGCCGGCGAATTCGAGCGCATCACCTGGAACCAGGCGCTGGACGAGATTGCCGCCCGTTGGCGCGCGATCATTGAGTCCGATGGTCCGGAGGCCATATTGCCCTACTCCTATGCAGGCACGATGGGCGTGGTGAATATGCATGCCTGCGAGGGCCGCCTCTGGTACCGGATGGGAGCGTCGCAGCTGCAGCGAACCATCTGCAGCACGGCCGGCGAGGCGGGTCAAACCTATACGATGGGCTGGTCGGGCGGCATGGATCCCGAAGCGTTCGCGCGCAGTAGGACCATTATCGCCTGGGGCACCAACCTCAGCTCAACGAACGTGCACCAGATGCCCTTCATCCGGGAGGCGCAGAAGAAGGGCGCCACCTTCATCGTGGTGGATGTGTTTCGGACCCGGGCGGCGCAGTGCGCGGACTGGTATGTGCCAGTGCGGCCCGGCACGGACGCGGCCCTGGCGCTGGGGATGATGTGCGTAATCTTCGCGGAGGGTCTCCACGACGAGCGGTATCTGGTAGACCACACCATCGGTTGGCGGGAACTGCGCGAGCGCTCAGCAGAGTATCCGCCTTCGCGCGTAGCCAAGATTACCGGCGTGCCGGAGGCGGATGTGGTGCGGTTGGCGCGCACCTACGCTCTGGAGCGGCCGGCGGCCATCCGCCTCGGTTATGGTGCGACGCGCAACTCCAATGGAGGCATGATTGCCAGAACGATTACGTGCCTGCCCGCGGTGGTGGGCGCGTGGAAGGAACTCGGCGGCGGACTTCTGCTCTCCGCCAGCCCCTTCTTTCAGTGGAATCGCCACCGCGTGAAGCGGCCGGATCTGCTTCCCAGCCCACCGCCGCGGGCAATCAACATGAACCGCCTCGGCGAAGCCCTGACCTCCCTCAAGGACCCGCCCATCAAGAGCCTCATGGTCTGGAACAGCAATCCCGCGGTGGTCGCGCCGAGAAGCCGTCTCGTAAGGCAGGGACTGCTTCGGGAAGACCTCTTCACGGTCGTGCACGAGCAGATGCTGACCGACACCGCGCGGTACGCCGACATTCTGCTGCCCGCCACCACGCAGATGGAGCACCTGGACCTCCACTTCTCCTACGGACATGCCTATGTGCAGCTCAACCAGCCTGCCATCGCCCCGATGGGCGAAGCTCGTCCGAACATCGAGGTTCAGCATGACCTCGCTCGGCGCATGGGCTACACGGAACCGTGCTTCCAGGAGAGCGCCGAGGAGATCATCCGAGGCGCCCTGGACACGGACTCGCCGCGGATGGAGGGCATCACGTTTGAGCGCCTGCAGCAAGAAGGACACATTAAGGTGGGGCCGGAGCCGGCAGCCGGTCTGCTCGCAGAGGAAGGGCTTCTGCGTCCTTTCGTGCAGGGGCTGGGCTTCAAGACACCGAGCGGCAAGATCGAGCTCTACTCCGAGGCTGCCAGACGCGACGGCTACGATCCCCTTCCGGCCTACACGCCGCCAGCCGAGAGCCCGGAGGGCTCGCCGGACCTTTGGCACAGGTATCCGCTCCAGCTCATCTCACCGGCGGCTCACAACTTCCTCAACTCAACCTTCGCCAACCTGGAGTGGCACACACGTTGGGAGAAGCAGCCGCGCATCTGGATCCACCCGAAGGATGCCGCCGAGCGCGGCATTCGCGATGGGCAGGAGGTCCGTGTGTGGAATGACCGGGGCGAGGTGCGGCTAGCCGCGGAAATCAGTGAGCTGGCGGCTCCGGGGGTAGTCTGGACCCCCACACTCTGGTGGCACAGCCGCCTGCCCAAGGGAGAGGGCGTGAACGTCCTGACCTCGGATCGGCTGACCGACATGGGCGGCGGATCCACGTTTCACACCAACCTCGTCGAGATTGCTCCGGCGGATGATTGAAGTGCGCGGCTCATGGGGCGCATAGATTCGTCCGGAGACGTCCACTGCCCGATGGCGCAGGAGCGGGCTCGCACACCGGTTGGTCCTTCGCGAACAGACGGCCTCAGCACGCCGGAGAACGAAAGCATTTAGAGGCAGTCGCGCGGCCGTCCCGCGTTCGTGCACCAGAACGAGGAGGGGATTGCGCGCCACTTGCCGACGAGCGGTCATGGAGGCAGCTTCGATAACGCAAGGCGGCCGGCACCGCCTCTCTATTCGGAGTGGCTTGCCGGCCGAACTCTATTCCGACTACTTTGCTCCAGCGGCCTGCACTTCACGGGCGCGGGCAACCATGGCGGCCTCGAGCAGACGGCGCAGCTCGTCATTTTCCCGCTGCAGCTCCTCCATCTTCTCGAGCAGCCCGAGTATCACCT
>CAZGLN010000145.1:0-10014 GCA_964526545.1 uncultured Chthonomonadales bacterium | reverse complement strand
AAGGTGGGCATGGATGCCCGCCAGACGCGAGTGGAGAAGCGCGCTCGAATCGTTAAGACGGGCCGCCTGCCGCATCAGCGAGAGCGCCCGGCGCAGGCAGCGCACCCTCCCATCGCCGTTGCCCGCCGCGCCCTGCTGAAGGGCGTATTGGGCCAGGTTGCTCAGGGAGGCAAAGGCGACTTCGCGGACAGCGGAGTTCCGCTCGACCGATAATCCTCTCGCCCTCTCCAGACAGACCAATCCCCAGGCGATGCTTGCGGCCCGCTCGCCATCCTCCAGAGCGCCCTCCTGGCCGGCAAGCGCCCGAATCACCCCGCGCAGGTTCAGGGCCTGCGCGCGACCGAGGGCGGCATCCGCCAACTGCTCCACCCGCGTGCAGAGGTCAATGGCCTCGGCGACCAGGTGCGGCGGCAAGGGGTCGCCCGGCGCCACCACATCGGGCAGCCGCGCGAGCGCCAGGCCGTAATAGGCTTCCCAGCGTCGCGGATTCAGCGAGGCGGCTCGGGCGAAGGCGCTGCTGGCCGCGGGTTTCTGGCCCAGCTCCATGTAGACCACACCTAGGTTGTAGACCGCCAGATCGAAGGAGGAATCCGCGGCGTAGGCGGCCGTCAGCTCGCGCTCAGCTTCCAGCAGCTTGAGGCGGCGGCCCGCGCGGCTGTCCATGCTGTCCCGGAAACAGCGTAGCCCCTGGATGAAGGGCAGCGTGGCGCGCCAGCGGACTCCACTCTCCAGGGTGAGATCCGTGAAGATGCGGCAGCCCAGCTCCCTCACCGCGCCCGTCAGGTCCCAACGCGATCCGCGCGCGGCGAGAGCCTCCACGCGCCAGGAGAGCGGCCGCTCGCTTCCGACCAGAGAGGCCTCCAGAATGAGCAGATCCCCCTGCAGGTGCACGCTCCCTACGATTCGCGGGCCCTGCAGCCATCGCCCGGCGATTGCCATGAGCGCTCCCACCGGAACGGCGATGGGCCCGAGGCTGATTCGCGATTCGCCGCTCACGGCGCTCTGCAGAAGTTCGTCCACCGCCTCCGCGCGCACCGCCGCCCCAACGGCCTGTGTTTCGCCGATGGAGGTGCGAAGCGGCTTGCGATGGTCCACTACCTGGTAGAGATCGCGCAGGCGGGCGAGCTCGCCGACGAGGAGGCTGGCCAACCCGGCCGTAGGACAGGGGCCCTCCGTATCCTCGCGGAGGCCGCCGGTATGGTCCGTAAACGGCTCCACCACGATGCGCCGGCGCGACCTGGCACCATAGACGAAGGCGAGGAGCAGCCCGTCGAGCGCGAGCGCCTTCCAGAGAACTCCGGTGAGATCCTTCGGCCGAGTCTGGCGAAACTCCCGCCGAAACGCCTGTGCCCAGGGCTCGGTCTGGTCGGCAAGCGCGCGGAGGCCGGCCTGCGCCGCGTAGATGCCGAGAAACGTGGCCGCGAACACGATGACCGCGCGAAGCCAGCCCTGGCGGGAGAGGGAGACGAGTTGGCCAACCAGGCCAGCAGCGACGTAGGCGGTATCGCGGAGGAAGGTGTGCCTCATCGAGAAGGTTTCCATTATTGCGATCTGGAGCATATTCCGCTCAATGGCGCGCATTCCTGCATCCGCGGGCGCGCAATCTCCGTAGTGCTTCACGTCACCCCGGCGCGTAGCAATCCGAGAGGCTATAATGTAAGTCTCGCGCGCCGCCTACCGGGCGGCCGCGCCTCGCGGATTCCGCGGTAGTCGCAACCTGGAGGAGAACTCAATGCGAAGGTTTGTCTGCCTGCTGCTCGTATGCGCGGCATGGGCGCTCGCAGCCGCGCCCGCCGCGGCGCAGGACAAGGTACAGCTCACTGTCAAGGGCAAGGCCGGACAGTGGATGCGGTACAAGGCGGAGGGCACGCTCAACATGGAGGCGGGCGGCCAGAAGATTACGCTGGAGCTGAAGCAGGTCGAGAAAGTCACCATTACCGAGGTTGCCGCGAACGGCAACATCACGCGGGAGAGTGAGACCGAGTCCAGCGAGACCTCCATCAACGGCCAGAAACTGCCGGACCGTGAGGAGAAGACCAAGACCACGCAGACGGTAACTCCGACGGGCGCCATCATCGCATTCAAGTCCTCCACGGCGGAGCAGGACGAGCAGAAGATCAACGTGCGCCTCTCCGCAGCCACCAACCCGATCTTTTCGGAGAAGCCCGTGGGGGTAGGCGACAAGTGGACCTCCTCGGTGGCGGCGGATACCAATCTCGGCACCCACGCGGGCAAGGCGGAGTACGAAGTGCTGGCCTTCGAAAAGGCGGGCGGCGTGGACTGCGTCAAGATTCGCATGGTCTATCAGGAGGCCGACGGCACGCCGCCGCTTCGGACGGAGGGAACCTACTGGATCGAGAAGGACACCGGCGACACCGTGCGAGCCGAGATCCAGGTAGACAACCTCCCATTCGGACCGCCCGGCGCCCCCGCGGCCAGCGGGAAGCTCACCCAGGAGCGCACGGAGGGGCATCCGCTCGGCGCTGCTCCCGCCGCGAACGGGGCCAAGCCGGCCGAGACCAAGCCGGAACCCAAGAAAGAGAAGACCATTGACGAGGTGGTCAAGGATTACGAGAAGCTCGAGGGCGTGGTAACCCTCTACCGCAAGCGCGAATCCGGCCGCGACACCATCTACCTGGAGCTCAAGGAGGACCAGCTCGACACCTGGGCCATGCTGCAGACCACGGCAGCCACCGGAACAGGCGAAATGAGCCAGGTGGTGGCGGGCGATCCCATCAGCGACCTCGTCTTTCAGTTCCAGCGCGCCGGCGAGGAGCGCGTGCAGATTGTCGTGCCCAACATGAACTTCCGCGCCGACCCGAAGAACCCCATCTCGCGCGTGGTTCGGCGCTCCGTGCCGGATGCCTACATCGAGTCCTTCAAGATCGAGGCGCGCCAGCCCGAGCGCAAGTCGCTGCTCATCAATGTGAGCAACCTCTTCACTGGCGATATCTCCGGAATCACCCAGCGCTTCACGGCGGGACCGGGCGGGCCGCTCGGCCAGCTTCTGGGCGGCCGGGGCGGCAACTACAGCCTGGACCGTGAAAAGACCTCGGTCCAGAAGATCAAGGCCTTTCCCGAAAACCTTGTGGTGGAGTCCGAGTATCACTTCACGCGCGGCGCGCAGCGCGTGGAGATCGGCCCCTCCACGCTCGCAGATCCGCGCAGCATCCCGCTGAAGCTGGTCTACAACCTCTGGTTTCCCAAGGACGAGGGCTACCGCCCGCGCCTGGCGGACCCGCGCGTCGGCTACTTCCAGACGGAATACCGCGACTTCACCCGCCCCACCGAGCAGGAGCAGGATCGTCGCTACATCCTGCGATGGAACCTGCAGAAGGCGGATCCAAAGGCCCGGCTCTCGCCGCCGAAGAAGCCCATCGTCTTCTGGCTAGACAACGGCATTCCGCTTGAGTACCGCGCCGCCGTGAAGGAGGGCATCCTCCGCTGGAACAAGGCGTTTGAGCGCGTTGGGATTCAGAACGCCATCGAAGTGAAGCAGATGCCGGATGACGCGGATTGGGATCACGCGGACATGCGCTACAACGTGGTGCGCTGGGTCGCCTCGCCTTCCAGCGGCTACATGGTAGCGCTCTTCCGCAACAACCCGTTCACGGGCGAGATTGTCAACGCCAGCATCACGGCGGATATTAACTTCCTGCGCTTCACCGAGCTGGAGCGCAAGATGGTCGTGGAGCCCTCCTCGCACTGGCACGAGCTGGAGGGCGACCCCGCCTCGCTGCTCAGCCCGCACAAGTGCTCCTACGCCGAGGGGAAGAGAGAGCAGGCCTGGTTTGGGGCGATGGCTCTGCGGGCGCTCCTGCCGGCGGGCGGCCGCTTCGTGGAGAAGACCTTCATCAACGACATGCTGGCCGATGTGGTCTCCCACGAAATGGGCCACATCCTCGGCCTGCGCCACAACTTCGTGGCCAGCACCGCCAGCACCCTGGACCAGCTCAAAGACCCGAACTATGTGCGCAAGAACGGCGTCTCGGCCTCGGTCATGGACTACAACCCCTTCAACATCTCGGCGCTTAAGCAGAAGGATACGCCGTTCTGGATGCCGGGCCTGGGCCCCTACGACTATTGGGCCATCCAGTACGGCTACGAGACGATAGACGCGCCGTCGGTGGACGCCGAGAAGCCGCGGCTGAAGCAGATAGCCTCCTGGAACACGAAGCCGGGCCTGGCTTACCAGCCGGACGAGAGCGCGGACTCCTTCGACCCCTCCGTGGTGCGTTTCGACCTCGGGTCCGATCCGCTCGCCTACTATCGCCGCATGCTGGAGGTGAGCCGCTATCTCTTCGTTACACTGGATAAGCGCGAGCCGCGCAAGGGCGAAAGCTACACCCGGTTCACGCAGCAGTTCAATTCGCTTATCAACCTGCAGTCCGGCGCGGCGGCCCGCGCCTCGCGATACATCGGCGGACTCTACGCTCGGCGCAACTTCCGGGGCGATCCCAACGAGAAACCCACCCTGGTGCCGGTGCCGGCGGAGAAGCAGCGCGAGGCACTCTCGCTCCTCAACACGTTCGTCTTCGCGGAGAGCGCCTTCACCATCCCGCCGCGCTACTTCAGCAAGCTTGCGGCCGATCCCAACGTGGACCTGGTGCAGGTGGTGCTGAGCGGCGGCAGTCTCGCGCAGGACTTCCCCGTGCGCGATACCATCTCACGCATACAGACCAGCGCGCTCAACCGTATCATGAGCCCGGCGGTGCTGCGCCGAATCTCCAACAACGAGTACAAGGTGGGCGATTCGGCGCGTGCCTTCACCCTGGCCGAACTCTTCCAGTCCGTGGGCAACACGCTCTGGACCGAGCTGGGCGGCAAGCGGAACGTGGGCCCCCTGCGGCGCACCCTGCAGCGGGCACATGTGGACCTGCTCACCAGCATCGTTACCAACCCGGCGTCGCCGGTTCCGGATGATGCCAAGGTGCTGGCCTGGGATCAGCTCCGCACGCTCAAGCAGCGGATAGGCGCGGCCAGGGGAGGGAAGTACGATACGTACACCCGCGTGCATCTGGATGAGACCCTGGTGCGCATCAATCGGGCGCTGGATGCCCGGCAGACCATCGGATCCGCGGCGCCCGTACAGGCGCAGAGCCTGCTGCAGCAGCTTCTTGGCGGCCAGGGCCGCAACTAGCATCTGACGGCGCGTGCCTCCCGCGAGGGAGGCACGCGCTCTCCTTCAGCACCCTCCGTTTCGCCGAGAGGAGCTCCACACATGCACCTGCTCACGGCCCTCGTCGTTCTGCTCTCCGCCACGCCCGCCCAGGGCCCGCTGCGCCCCCTGGAGATCTACTTCGTGGACGTGGAGGGAGGGGCGGCGACGCTCATCGTCACCCCCTCCCTGGAGACCATCCTGATTGATACCGGCAGCGCGGGAGATCGTGACGCGGAACGGATAGCCAGAGTGGTGAGAGGGCCGGCCGGCCGAGCCCATATTGACCATGTCATCGCCACGCACTGGCACCTGGATCATTTCGGCGGCCATGCGGATCTGGCAAAGCGAATACCCCTCCACAAGTTCTACGACAGGGGCGAACCCGAACAGCCGGACGATCCGGTCAACTACCCCGCCCTCATCGCCGCGTACCGCAAGGTAACCGGAGGCAAGTCCACCGTGATTAAGGCCGGCGACCGCCTGCCGCTTCGCCAGGCCGAGGGCACCGCCCGATTGGAGATGCTCTGCGTGGTCGGCTCGGGCAAGACCGTACCGGATAGTCCCGGCGCCCCGCGCAATCCCCACGCGGAGAACCATGTGCAGCGCCCGCCGGATCCCAGCGACAACGCCCAGAGCCTCGGCTTCCGCCTGCGCTTCGGCGACTTCGTCTTTCTCAACCTGGGCGATATCACCTGGAACGTCGAATATGACCTCATCGCTCCCACCGACAAGATAGGCCCCGTGGACCTCTTCCAAGTAACCCACCACGGCCTGGACCTGAGCAACAACCCGGCGCTGCTGCAGACCATTCGCCCAACCGCGGCGGTCATCAGCAACGGACCTCGCAAGGGAGCCCATCCCGCCGTGGTGGCCGCTCTTCGCGCCGCCGGCACAAAGGCCATCTACCAGCTCCACCGCAACCTGGGTGCGGGCGATACGGAGCAGACCGACCGCGCGCGCATCGCCAACCTCCTGGCCGAGTGCAACGGCGAATACGTAGTGGCCAGGGTGGCACCGGATGGCCGCAGCTTCACCCTGCAGATCGGCGCAAACGGCACGCCGGAGCGGTTCGAAGTCCGCAAGAAATAGCCCTGGCGGCGGAACGCCGCGGGCAGTGCCTGCGCAACGAACTCGTGCTCCTCCATGCAGGGCGAGCCCCCGCCTGCGTTGAACCACAGGGTATCGCCCAACGAAAGGATGACCCCGCCGATGAAGCTCGGAGTGAATACCTTCATCTGGACCGCTGGATTCGACGAGTCAAACCTGCCCCTGCTCCCCGAAATCAAGCGCCACGGCTTTGACGGCGTGGAGCTTCCGCTCTTCCGCCCCGCCGAGCTGAAGGCTGCCGCGCTGCGCAAGGGGCTGGAGGCGAACGGCCTGGAGTGCACCCTCTGCAGTGTGCTGACGGATGGGCACAACATCATCTCCGACGATGCGGCCGTGCGCGCCAAGACCCGACAGCACATGGCGGACTGCGTGAAGGCCGCTGCGGAGATTGGGGCGCACATCATCGCCGGTCCTCTCTACGCGCCGGTCGGCTTCCTCCCCGGACGGCGGCGCACGGAGGACGAGTGGAAGTGGTGCGTGGAGTGCTACCAGGAGCTGGGCCCCACGCTCGCCGCGCACGACGTTCACATCGCCATCGAGCCCCACAACCGGTTTGAGACCAACTTCCTCAACACGGCCGCCGATGCGGCGCGGCTGGTGGACGAGATCGCGCATCCCAATGTCGGCGTGCTCTTCGATACGTTTCACGCCAACATCGAGGAGAAGAGCATTCCCGAGGGCTACCGGCTGCTAGGCAAGCGCCTGAAGCATGTGCATACATGCGAGAATGATCGCGGGATACCCGGCACGGGGCATGTGGATTGGCCCGGAGTCTTCGCTGCCCTGCGCGACGTGGGCTACGATGGCTGGCTCACCATCGAGAGCTTCGGCTTCATGCTGGGCGATCTCTCGGCGGCGGCGGCTATCTGGAGGGACATCGCGCCCACTCCGGAATCCATCGCGTTCGACGGCGTGGCGTTTCTGCGGCGCATGCTGGCGGGCTAGGCCCGATGCGGACCACACTGCGGCAAGCGGGCCGCGCGATCGCTGCCGTTCTCGTCCTCGGCTTGCCCTCCGTTTCGGTAGCAGGCCAATCCAATAGGAGCCCCGCCATGGCTTCCCTGCGCCCGACTGCCCTCCGCTGCGAATACCTTGTTGAGCCCCACGCGGTGGACAACCTGCCTCCGCGGCTAAGCTGGGAGCTTGCGTGCCCGGATACGGTGCGGCGCGGAATGCGCCAATCCGCCTACCAGATTGCCGCCGCCAGCAGCCTGGAGAGCCTCCGCTCCAGCAAGCCGGACCTCTGGGACAGCGGCAAGGTCGCCTCGGCCGCGCAGAATCAGGTGGTGTATGCGGGCACGCCGCTCCGATCGCGGAAGCGTGTGTACTGGCGGGTGCGGGTGTGGGACGAGCAGGATCGGCCCGGCCCCTGGAGCCCGCCGGCCTCCTTCGCCGTGGGCCTTCTCAAACCGGAAGATTGGAAGGCGCGGTGGATTGGGCATCCGGCCCCCCTGCCGCCCATCCAGCCCGCGCGCAACGGCTATCACAGTGCGCTCACGCCCACGGCGGATGCTCCAAAGGTCATCACGCTGGACCTGGGCGAACCGCGCAGGTTCGATGCCGTGCGTCTGTGGCCCGCCCGTCCCTACGATTGGCCCGATACGCCCGGCTTCCTCTTCCCTCTTCGCTACCGCGTGGAGGCCGGCGACGCGGCGGATGGATCGGATGCGCGCGTTCTGGCGGATCGCACGTCCAGTGACGCCACCAATCCAGGCACGGAACCGGTTACCGTGTCCACCGGCCCCGTCACCGCGCGCTACGTTCGCCTGGTGGTTACGCGCATGCGCCTGCGCGACGGCGGTAATCACGCCGTGGCCCTCGCGGAGATGGAGGTGCTGGATGGCGGCCGCAACATCGCCCGCGGCGCCAGGGCGAACGCGACGGACAGCATAGAGACCGGCGCATGGTCAACGGCTAATCTGACCGATGGCGACACCGTCTCGCACGACTCCACCGGCCTGGACCCCGCGCCCGCGCAGGTCTTCCGCCGTGTGTTCCGCATCAACGGCGCGCCGCGCAGGGCCATGCTCTACATCACCGCACTGGGCGTCTACGAGGCGCGCGTCAACGGCAGGCTGGTAGGCCCGAACCGTCTCGCGCCGGAGTGGACGAACTATCACAAGCGCATCCAGTACCAGGCATATCCTATCCAGTCCCTGCTGCGCTCCGGCGCGAACACGCTGGAAGTTACTGTGGCGGATGGCTGGGCCTGCGGCCGCCTGGGCATTGCGCCTCCGCCCGGCCGCGCCTTCTACGGGCGCGATCCGGCGCTGCTCGCCCAGCTTGAGATGGAGACGGCCGCCGGCACCCGCACGACCATCGCCAGCGACGAGAAGTGGCAGGTTACGCGCGATGGCCCCGTGCGCATGGCCGATATCCTGGACGGCGTTACATATGATGCTACGCGGGAGCAGCCCCGAGACTGGGTCCAGGCAGGCCCCCGGCCCGCGCCCAGCGGCCGCCTGGTCGCCCAGCCGAACGAACCCATCCGCGCCATCGCCAGACTGCAGCCCACGGCGCTCACACAGCCTGCCAGGGGGGTGTGGGTCTACGATCTTGGCCAGAACATGGTGGGGACCGTGCGGCTGCGGCTCAAGGCACCGCGCGGCACGCAGGTGCGGCTGCGCTTCGCGGAGATGTTGAACGAGGATGGCACCGTCTACGTGACCAACCTCCGCTCCGCCAAGCAGACCGCGCTCTACACAGCCAGGGGCGGTGCGAGGGAGACATTCGAGCCCAACTTCACCTACTTCGGCTTCCGCTATGTGGAGGTTACGGGTGAGATTGCACAGCCAGGCAAGGCCGATCTGGAAGGCGTGGTCTTCAACTCCGCCTCCCCCGAAGTCAGTACCTTCGCGTGCGACGAGCCGATGCTCAACAGACTCTGGAGCGCCATTCTCTGGACGCAGCGCGCCAACCTGATGAGTACCCCCACGGACTGCCCGCAGCGCGATGAACGGATGGGCTGGATGGGCGATATCCAGGCCTTCGCGCAGACCGCCATCTTCAACATGGATATGGCCGCCTTCTTCACCAAGTGGCTGCGGGACGTGCGCGACGACCAGGCCGATGACGGCCGCTTCCCGGACTTCGCGCCCATGCCCTATGATCCTAACGCCCGCTTCAGCGGTGTGCCGGCCTGGGGCGACGCGGGCACCATCGTTCCCTGGACCTCCTACGTGAACTATGGCGATCTCCGCCTGCTGCGCGAAATGCTGCCTGCCGCGCGTCGTTGGGTGGACTACATCCGCGCCCAGAATCCGGACGGCATCTGGCGCCACGGCCGCAATAACGACTACAACGACTGGCTCAACGGCGACACCCTCATCTACAAGGATTGGCCCACGAAGGGCGGCGCCATTCCCAACGAAGTCTTCGCCACGGCCTTCTATCAGCGCTCCGCCTGGATAGTGCACCGCATGGCTGCCCTGCTCGGCGAGAAAGAGATCGCGCGCGAGTATGGCGACCTGGCCGAGAGCATCCGCGGCGCGTTTCAGGCCGCCTTCCTCCAGCCGGATGGCCGCATCACCGGCGATACCCAGGCAGGCTACGCCCTCGCGCTCCACTTTGGCCTGGTGCCGGACGCAATGCGCCCCGCCGTGGTGGAGCACATGGTGGAAGCGCTCCGCCGCTACGGCAACCGGATGTCCTCCGGCATGCCGACCAGCCCCCGCCTCTACCCGCAGCCCCCGGCCGCCGATTTGCGGGCAATTGGCCCCCAGGATGAAGGACGGATCCAATCCTGC
>CAZGLN010000144.1:0-10021 GCA_964526545.1 uncultured Chthonomonadales bacterium | reverse complement strand
ACCTTGGCACGCCCATGCTCGCGATGGAACAGCCCGACTTTGGCATGGCGCACGCTTGGCTGAGCGCGGGCGACCCGGGCGGCGACCCGAACCGCGCGGTCCTTAGCGGGCTGGCAACACGGGCGGATTGACTGCGGCGTGGAGGCTACCATGGCGGCTGAGCGGGAGCAGACCCGACACGCAGAACGCGGAGCACGGCGCGCGGGCCGGTTGGGCCTGGCGCTCGGCATGGCGACTCTGCTCTGTGCCACTGCAGCGCAAGCGCAGGCTCCCGACCCGGTGACTCTGCTCAAACGCGCGCTCGGCACGCACCCGGCCTACGAGGGCGCGCAGACCTCCACGCTCCACACGGAGAACGGCCCTGTAACCTCCACCGTCGTTGTGCAGTCGGACGGCGCGGGATCCATCCGCCGAGCGTACGGGGCGGACCAGGCAATCATCGTGCTGCGAACCCCCAAAGGCATGTTTCAGCGCGACGCGAGCGGCCGCTGGATTGCGCTGCCCGTGGTAGCCGAGCGAGACCCTGCCGTGGTGGCGCGGGAGATTGCCCGCAACTACCGACTGCGGCTGCTTCCCCCGGTTACTCTCCTGGGGCGGCGCGCATGGCCGCTCAACATCGAGGCCAAACAGCCATTCGACCCCGGCAGGCGTCTCTGGATAGACTCAGAGACCGGACTGCCCTTGCGCGATGAGCTTCTCGCACCCGATGGACGTCTCCGCTCCTCGAGTGCCTTCACCCGCGTCCGCTTCGGCCCACAGCCGGCAAGCCTCTTCGCACCGCCGGCCGAGGCGGCTGGTCCCGCCCTCTTCGGGCCTTCCTCCTTCCACACGCACGCTACGCGGGAAGAGGTCGAACGCGAGACGGGCCGCGCCATCCTCTTGCCCTCCTACGTGCCGCCCGGGTACCAGCCCGTGCAGTATGGCGACATGCAGACCCGCATGGGCCTCCGAATGCCCGCCGTGCGCTACTCCAATGGCCTCTCCTCCTTCACCATCTTCCAACGCGGGTTCGGCGGCGGAAGGCGGATGGGCCCGGAGCGCGGCATGGGCCTGCGCAGCGGCCGCCAGCAGGCGGTGGTGGAGCATGGCGGCAGGCGGGCCAACTACCTCCTCATCGGCGACCTGGCGGAATCCGAGCTGCGCCGCGTGGCAGAATCTCTTCCGTAGGGCCGGGAACCTAAACGCCGCTGCATCGTCCTGAGGGCGAACGTGGTCCAACCACTACCTGAAGGGAGAAGACGATGAAACGAACACTTGGCGCAGTTGCGATGGTGATGGTGCTTTCGGCGGCGCTGACCGCGGGTACCGCGGAGGCGCAGAGGAGAGGCATGGGCCCGGGCGCGGGACGGGGCGCCGGCAATTGCGTGATTACCGGCCAGCCGCTGGGCGCGGGCATCGGACGGGGCGGCGGATGGTGGCTGCGGGTCTCCCCGAAGGCCGAGAAGCAGCTCGTGGCCAACGTGACCAAACTGCATGAGGAGATCCGCGCAACCAACCTGGAGATCGCGAGGCTCCGCGCGGCCAATGCGGATGCCGGTCAGATTGCTCAGCTCGAGGCGAAGGTGAACGGCCTTCGGCAGCAGCTGATGGAGGCCACGCGCAAGGGTGAGCCGCTCATCCGCGCGATGGGTGTGCCCTCCCCGTACGGTGTGTGCGATGGCTCCGGCCCGAAGGGAGCGATGGGCAACGGCCGCGGACGCGGTGGCTCCGGGAACGGATTGAAGCTCCGCGACGGCACCGGTCCGAACTGCCCGCTCCGGTAGAGCCTATGGGAATGCGCGAAAGGTCCGGGACCGCAAGGCCCGGACCTTTCGTTTGCCGCGCGACTGACGTCCCTACTTCGCGGGCTCCAGCCGCACGTAATCCAGACCCGCCATGTAAGCCTTCACCGCCTGCTCGTTCGCTCCCACAATCTCCAGAGTCAGGCGGTTTTCGCCCGCTTTCAGTTCCACCACTCCCAGCGAGATCTCGCCCGTAGCCACTACGTTCTGAGAGTAGAGGTCCATCGGCTCCCCGAGCTTCTGGCCGTTCAGCCAGATCTGGATGATGCCGTAGTCACGGGCCTTGGTGAGCTGGGCGCGGAGGTCGTAGCGGCCCGCCTTCTCCACGGGCACTGCGAGCACCAGGCGGTCGCCAGGCTTCGCGCCAGTCCACCAGAGATGCGTCTCGCCGCTCCAGTGGGGGCCGAAGCCGGCCATGCCCTGCGGACCCACGTTGCCGCCGGTCTTCTCCACAATGCGCAGGTCCTCTCCCTCCAGCGCTCCCTTCACCCGAAACGGCGGCGGCGCATGGATGTCGAAGTAGCCTACGCGCTCACTCAGCGGAAGAGGCTTGTAGGGGTCCTCCCCTCCGGGCGTCAGGTACCAGTAGGCGGTAGCGGCATAGAGCGTGGGCCGCTCGTTGGGGAAGTACTTCTCAATAGTGCCCACCCAGGAGACCTGAAACGGGCAGTTATCCGCGATGTGCCACCTATTGACCGAGGCATGGCCGCGGTTGTTCCCGCTATTGTACGGCTGATTGTGGAAGGCGTTCTGGAAGTAGGCGGGGTTGCACCAGGCATAGCCGAAGTAGTCCTCCGAACCCGTGCCGAAGGTCGAGGGGAACTTCTCGCCGTCCACATAGAACATCTCGTCGCCCTCGCCCCACCAGTCGCCCTTCGGATTCCAGATGTGGAGATTGACACCCACATACCGGCCCTTGCCCTTCGTGGTGAGCATGGTCCACTCGATGCCCCGGCCCGGTTCGGTTGGGTTGAAGGCGTCGCGGTGCCACTTGGCGCGGAAGTGCATCAGCTCGCTCATGGGCCGGGCGAGCGGCGCATGCGTGAGTTCATAGGCGACACGGCGTGCGGCATCGCCCTCGTTCACTATCTCCACCCGCGCCTCGCGCCCGAAGGGCATGTACCAGAAGGAGTACATGCCTTCCGAGGTCACTCCCATCGGCAAGGACTTGTAGAGATTGAGGCCCGGCACGGAGCCGAAGAAATCGCCCAGAGGAGCCCAGACGGCAGGCTGCTGTTCGCCATCGAAGGTGATGCGCAGCACCATCTGGCGAAGACCCATCACCTCCTCCTCGCGATTCGCGAAGGTGGGCGCCACGCGCAGGGCCGTGATGGCGCGCGGTCCGCGCAGGCGCGCAAGGGTCAGGGTCTTGCCCGGCGCAATATCCGCGGAACGGCGGATGGTCTCCTCCCCTTCGCGCGGACCAGCCGGATCCGTGCCCAGGCGGGAGGTGAGCGTCTCGTTGGCCTGGTAGAGGGCCGTGCGCTCCTCGAGAGTGAGCCGCCGGCTGAAGGTGGGTAGCTGCGTATCCTTTGGATAGACCGTGTAGGTGAAGTGGTAGTAGAGGCCCCAGTTCCTATCCGCCACGACCTTGCAGGACTTCTGGAACGGGATGGGTACGTAGCAGTTCTTGCCGCTGGCCGCGTCGTGCACCAGCGAAGGGTAGATGAAGGGCTCGGTGGATCCATCGAAATAGGCGCTGAAGGGCAGATCCACGGCGGGCTCGGCGGCGCCATCCAGGTAGATGCGCACGCGGCCCGCGCCCGGCGCGGCGGACCATATGCGCCAGATGACTCCCGGCCCCTCCATCTCGGCGAGTACGAGCTTGTCGCCCTCTACGCGCACAATGCCGTCGCCGTCGCCGTTGGCGTCCCAGCCTTTGTAGGTATTCGTCGCGGGGTCATACACGCTCGCGCGATCGTAACTCGAAGCCTGCAGGCTCTTCTCGCCCTGCGGCGGCTGCACGGCCAACGCCTCGAGGTCCGTGAGCTGCCGTATAAGGTCCACATAGGTAAACTTGCGGCCCTGCGCCTCCGCGAGCGTGGCCGCGGCCACGAGGAGCGCGAGCGCCGACACCAGAATTTGCCGCATGGGATCTCTCCTGAGGGCGCGGGCGGAAGGATGCGGCTTGCCCGCGCATGCCGACTGAGTATAGGCGGAGGCCGCGCGGGTGTCAACGCAAGGCAGGCGCACCGTGCGTGACCCACGAATCTCATTGCAGTGAACTAGCGCCCTCGGAGGTCACGCACGTGGGGAGGCGCGCTCGATCTCCCCGCGAAATCCGAAGGCAGCCCAGTAATTCAGGCACTACGAGAGAACCATGCTCTACCGAATCCTTGCCCCGGTCGCCGTGATGGCAGCGGCGTGCGCCGCCGCGGTATGCTGTGCGAAGCCGAACTTCCCTTCCGTTCTTGAGCGAGCCTATCCCACGGCCCCCAACTCCGCCCTCGCCAGGGCGCGCTGCCTCGCCTGCCATGCGTCGCCTGGTCCTCCGAGTCTCAACGTTTTCGGTGCGCAAGTACGTACGCGCCTTCAGGCGGAATCATCAGCCACCCTGTCCGTGGACACTCTCCACGCTCTCGCCGAGCAGGATGCGGATGGTGATGGCGTCACGAACGGGGCGGAACTCGCGGCGGGCACGCTGCCTGGCGACTCCTCCAGCAGGCCCTCCGGAGCCACGCCTCGATCCAACCGCAGCGGATCGCCTGTGGCGCCGCGGAAGCCGGAAGCGGCCAGCGTCCCGGTCATCGCGGTGCCCGCCCATTCGTTTCATCCCCTGATGGTCCACTTTCCCATCGGGCTCTTTGTATTTGGGGCGCTTCTGGAGATGGCAGGAGCGCGACGGCAGCGTGAGGATCTGCTCCGGGCCGGGTTTCTCAACCGATGCGCCGGTGCTCTGTGCGGCGTACCAACCGTTGCCACCGGCGCGCTGGCCTTCTGGCGCACGGGATACACCCTCTCCATGGGACTGCCGCCGTTCCATATGGTCTCCGGCATCTGCGCTGCCATACTGATGCTGGTTTCCGCGGCGGCGGGCGTTCAATTGGCCCGCGCAGGCAAGCCCCGTGGCGGTACACTCTACTGGCTGCTTCTGGGAGCCGCCCTCGTTGCGGTATTCCTGGCCGGGCACCTGGGCTCGCTGCTGGTCTACTCATGAGCGGTCCGCCGGAGGAGAGCGCATCGCGTTGATTCCCGCCGAACTGCTTGTTGCCGTTACCGGCCTGGCGACCGGCATATCTCTTGGTGCGCTTGGATCTGGCGGCGCCATCCTCGCCGTGCCCGCGTTTCACTACGGCGCGGGGCTGCCGGTGCGCGTGGCCGTGCCGACCAGCCTGCTGGTGGTGGGCTCCACGGCGCTCATCGGCGGCCTTCGCGGGAAATTCGGCAAGGGCACCGCCGGAGAGGACAAGCCGAACCTTCGCGCGGCCGGGCTCTTTCTGGCGGGGTCGCTCCCTGGCGCCTACGCGCTAGGCAGGACAGCGCACGTGCTCTCCGACACTTTCCGAATGGGGCTCTTTGCGGTGGTGGTGCTCTGCGCCGCGGCCGCGATGGTCCTGCGTCGCGAGAAGGATGCTCCCCTCGATACCGCTCCGCCCACAGCCGATAGATTGGGTATGCGCCTGCTGCCGCTCACCGGTCTCCTCGTGGGTGCACTGAGCGGCATTGTCGGCGTGGGAGGAGGCTTCCTCATCGTGCCCGCGCTGGTGCTGCTTGCGGGCATTCCGGTGAAGCAGGCCATGGCCACTTCGCTCTGGGCCATCGCGGCCACATCGGCCATGGGCTTCGCGGGGGCGGTGGGTACGGTCGAGCTGCCCTGGGGAGCGGCGGCGCTCTTCTTGGTCGCCGCGCTGCCTGGCATGGCGATGGGGCAATACCTGGCCTCGCGGGCCAGGGCCGCAACGCTGCGGGCCGCCTTCGCCGTATTCCTGGTTGTGATTGGGCTCTTTATGCTCTACGAGACGGCGGTGCACGCCTCCGTGAAGTGAGGAGATGCGTTGATGGCGGGAATGGGTCTCACTCGCAACCTTATCGGCGCCCTTGTCGGCGGACTGGCGGGCTGGGGGCTTACCCTCCTCTCGCGCGCCTACGGCAGCACCTGAGGGCTCACCTGCAACCCGTGGTTCACGGTGTCGCTTGGAGCTCTGCTCGGCTGGGCGGCTCTCTCCCGACCCGAGGAGAGACTGTAGATCGGCTGTCCATCCACATCTTCGTCAGCCCATAGATGTGTACTTCTGTCTACTTTTCGAGTAGACTATGCCCATGCGTGGCGTCCAGATTGTGGAGACGGAGTGCCGCACCATCCTCAACCGCTGCACCATGGGGTTCGCGGAGTACACCCTGAACGCGTACCAGGGCTGTCCCTTCGCCTGCTCTTACTGCTATGTTCCGGTGATGCGCGAGCGGCGCGGGCAGGTGGACTCGCTCCCCTGGGGGCAGTGGGTGCAGGTAAAGACCAATGCCCCGGACGTGCTGCGGCGGCAGATGCTCAACGTGCCGCCGGAGGCGCGCATTGCCATCGGCACGGCGAGCGACTCCTGGCAGCCTATCGAGAAGCGGTACCGCATATCGCGCCGCATCCTGGAAGAGCTGGCGTACTATCCGAATCCTGTGCAGGTCGTTACCCGCTCGCCGCTGCTCCTTCGCGATCTGGACGTGCTGAGGCGCATTCCCAACGTCTGGGTCGGAGTCTCCATACCGACATTCGATGATTCCGCCAGGCGGGCCTTCGAGCCTCACGCGCCGGCCATACCCGGGCGCGTGCACCTTGTCCGGGAGCTGGTGCGGGCGGGCATTTCGGTGCGCCTCTTCTGGTGCCCTATCCTCTATGGCGTGGCGGATTCCGCGGAGGCCGTGCGCGATTACCTCGCCACGGCGGCATCGCTCGGCGTTAAGAAGGTCTTTTGTGAGACCCTGAACTACTCCGAGCGGCTCTTCGGACCTCACCTGCGCCTGCTGCGGGCCTACCGCGAGCAAGAGGGCATTCGGGGGCACCGCTCCCTGTCGCGCTCCGGTCTCAGCGCGGAGATCCGTCACTGGTCCGAACGTCTGGGCGTGGAGTGCAGACTCTGAGGCGCGCCGAGAACCGGCGATAATCCTTCGCGGAACTCAAATGCCGCCCCGCGTGCTATAAGGTGTACAGCAGCACCTGCCCATAACGGAGGGAGCGGATGGTTGGCGGAGTAGTCGCAATGTGCGCCCTGCTCGCGGTCGTTGGACCGGTGCAGGGTCCCACGGTACGCGTCTCGGTGGCGGGTCCGGCAAAGGCGGCACCCGGGACGACAATCACCCTGAACGTGGTCCTGCAGATACCGGAGGGCTACCATGTGCAAGCCCACACGGTGCCGCCTCCCCACATCCCCACAAGCGTGTTGCTCGAGCTGCCTCGCGGTTGCAAGGCGGGCAAGCCCGTGTTTCCTCATCCCGCGCGCGGCGAGGCAGGCGGGCAGACCCTGGACCTCTTCGAGGGCCGGGTGGTGGTGCGTGTGCCCGTAACCATTCCGAAGAGTGCACGCGGCCCGGCGGCAATCACCGCGGAGGTAACCTACCAGGCGTGCGACGCGACCTCCTGCTATCCGCCCGCCGAGGCGAGTGTGACGCACAAGATAACGGTTGCGCGAACCCAATGATGCGAACTTATCCCTTGCTGGCTGCGATAGGGGCGCTCGCCCTGTTCTCGGTGCCTGGCTTGGCGCAGGCTCCGCTGGTTACCTGGTCCGCCCGCCTGGAGCCCGCAGACGTTCGCGCGGGAGAGCAGGCGCAGGTGGTGGTAACGGCCACCCTCAAGGCTGGATGGCACATCTACGCCCTCGCCTGGCCTGGCGTGGATGTCTATCCCACCCAGATTGAGGTCAAGCCTGGTTCCGGCCTCAAGCCAACCGGAGAGGCGGTGCAGCCGCCTCCGTCCGCCATCAAGGACCCCATCACCGGCAAGGATGTGCGCGTGTTCAGCAACACGGTGGCCTTCGGGGTGCCAGTGCGCGTGGAGCAGGAGGGCGGCAGGAGCCGCCGCGCCACGGTCTCCATAGGCTTTCAGACATGCGATGACCGGGTGTGCAACCTGCCGGAGAACGTGGAGGTGGCGTTCGAATACTCCGTGGCGGATGGAGCGCCGCGCCCCGATCGCCTGACCCCCGTAACCGCCGTGCCGCCCCAGCCGGCCGCTCCCGCGGAGGTCGAGAAGCCCTCGCCGCCGAGCCCTGCGGCATCCGCGCAGGCATCCTCGGGCGGCCAGCCGCCCGTAACGGGCGCGCCCCGGCGCGGCGGCCTCCTCGCCTTTCTGGTGGCGGCCCTCCTCGCGGGCGTGGCCTCCCTGCTCACGCCCTGCGTCTTCCCCATGATTCCGCTCACGGTCAGCTTCTTCTCAAAGCAGAAGGTGGAGACAGGACGCGCCGCGCTGGTGGCTCCCCTCGCGTACTGCGGCGGCATCATCGGCACCTTCACGCTCATCGGCGTTCTGGTGAGCGCGGTCTTCGGCGCGACAAACCTGCAGAATCTCGCCGCGAACCCCATCCTCAACCTCGGCCTGGCGGCGCTCTTCGTGGTCCTGGCCGCCAACCTCTTCGGCGTCTTCGAGATTGTGCTGCCAGGGTGGCTCGTCAATCGGGCGCAGGGCGGGACGGGGCGCGGAGGCATCGTGGGTCCCATGATCATGGGCCTGGTCTTCACGCTCACGTCGTTCACCTGCACCGTTCCGTTCGCCGGCACCCTGCTCGCGGCCGCCTCGCAAGGTGAGTTCTTCTATCCGGCGCTGGGCATGCTGGTCTACAGCACGGCCTTCGCCACGCCGTTCTTCTTCCTCGCCCGATTTCCGGGCTACCTGAGCCGCATGCCCAAATCCGGCAACTGGCTCACCGCCGTGAAGGCCACCATGGGTTTCCTGGAGCTGCTGGCGGCGGCCAAGTTTCTCTCCAACGCGGATATCGCCTGGGATCTTGGCCTCTTCACGCGGCCCATCTTCCTGGCGGTGTGGGCGGCCATCCTCTTCGTGGCCGCCATCTACCTGTTGGGCTGGATGCGCCTGCCGCATGATCCGCAGAAGCTGCCCATCGGCTGGCCTCGCCGCACCGTCGGCATTGTGATGGCCGTCTTCGGCTTCTACTGTCTGGCGGCCCTGGAGGGCGCGCCTCTAAAGCAGCTCGAGGCCTTCCCGCCGCCGGAGGAGTACGGGCGCTTCCGCGCGGAGCGGGCGGGGGCCATCAGCTGGCTCCACGACTACGAGGAGGGGGCACAGCTAGCCGCCCGCGAGAACCGGCTGCTCTTTGTCAACTTCACCGGCGCCACCTGCGTGAACTGCCGCGAGATGGAGAAGAACGTGCTCCCGCGGCCGGCCGTGCTGCGCGAGCTGCGCAAGATGGTTCCCGTGGAGCTCTATACGGACCGCCAAAAGGAATCAGACCGCAAGAATCAGGCGCTGCAGGTGCGCCTGATTCAGTCCACCGCCCTCCCCGTGTATGCGGTGCTCCGACCGGATGGCACGCTGGTGCGCGCCCACATGGGGCGCGCCAGCGAGGAGGAGTTTGTGCGGTTCCTGCGCGAGGCACAGGAGATGGCGCGCCTGGCCCGGCGCGATTAGCGCGCACCGCAACCACGGGTTCAGAATAGCGACCGAGATCTTGTGAAGGTTCTCACCTCACCCCCGGCGCCTCTGCTGTGATTAGGAGAGGAGTGAGCGCGGCCCGAGCAAGTGTTGCGATGGGTGAGGTTGAGGCTCTGCGTTGGCTTGGCGCATAGCGATGCACGGCATTCTAGGCATCCGGCGCTCCGATGTTCCCAGTCAGAAGTGTTACCTAGCCTGGTCTTTACAACAAATGCCCCTCTCCCCAACCCCTCTCCCGCAAGGGGAGAGGGGTTTCGGTGACCGCTGCCTCGTTCCCTCAAGGCGAACGGCGTGAGCGGCATCGCTACACCTGCGGATCCGGCCCCACCCCCATTGCCAGGAATCCGCCATCCACCGCTACTGTTTCGCCCGTAACATAGGAGGCGGCGGGTGAGCAGAGGTAGATAGCCGTGCCCACCAGCTCCTCGGCATCGCCGAAACGGTTGGCAGGCGTGTGGTGCAGGAACCAGCGGCCGCGCGGCGTGCCCTCGATGAGGGCGCGGTTGAGCGGTGTGGGAAAGACCCCGGGCGCTATGGCGTTGACCCGGATGCCGTAGGGAGCCCACTCCAGCGCGAGCGTCTGGGTAAGCTCGGCCACTCCCGCCTTGCTCGCGCCATACGCGGCCACGAGCGAGAAGCCCCT
>CAZGLN010000143.1:0-10147 GCA_964526545.1 uncultured Chthonomonadales bacterium | reverse complement strand
AAGGATCGTCAGTTCCAGGAAGTCCGGCAGCACCACGCTCACCGGGCGCTCGCCGATGGCGCCGAGTCGGACGCCGGGGGCAGCGCGGTCCACCGCGTCGCGCGTCTTGAGGAAGAAATCCGCGTACTGCCGCGCGGTTTTGGCCACGGGCAGCGCGGGCACCTGCTCCTTCGCGGCATCCGCCATGTAGATCTCGTTGCCCACTTCGTACGCCTGTACCGGGAAGCGCTTCTCGCGGAGATAGCGCACCCAGGCGGCGGCCAGCTCCGGGGATCCCGTGCCTGCATTCAAGGTGATGTAGCCGGGGACGCCCAGCCGCCATAAACTCCTCGGGACCAAAGGAGGGATACTGCGGCCTGCCTTCCTCGAAGGGATTCGGCTGGGGGGTGCGCCGCTCGCCGACCGCCTGTGACCAATCGAAGTAGTCCGAGAGGGTTCCCCCGGGGTAGCGCAGATGCGTAACGCCAGCCTCCCGCAGAAGCGCTACCAGCCTCTCATCAAGGCGCTTGCGGTCCGGGTCCCAGAAGCCCATTCCGTTGTGCACCCACTCGATGTTATCGCCGAATATCTCCCGGCGCACCGTGTTGAGCACCCGCCCCGTCACCCGGACAGTCACTGTAGCAGGCGGTTGCGGCGCTTCGCGAGGCGGGCGGCCAGGCGCGCAAGATGCCAGAAAGATTGCCAGGAGCACCAGCCGAAGAGTAAGGGCCATCCCCGCGCCTCACTTGACCGGAATTTGCGCATAGTTCGGCGGGACCTGCCCATGAACCTCGCGCCGCATGTACGGGCCGGGCATCACCCGGTTGGCGGCCGCGAGGCACGATTTCTGGGTGCACTACCCGCGAACCCGCGACGGCGGTGGCTGCCGCGGCCGGGCTGGCCGCCCATGCCCGCAGGAGGGTGCTTCGCCGGCTACTTGAGGTCCGCGCCGATCTGCCAGAAGAGAAACGCCATCTCGCGGGCGAACTCCTTGATGCGTTCGGAGAGCGGCTTGCCGCCGGCGTGCCCGGAAGCCGTATCGTAGTCCAGGAGCACGGGGCGGTCCGGCGGGTTGACGTGCTGAAGCAGCGCACACATCTTCCGCGCATGCAGGGGAGCCACCCGTGTGTCGCTGTCGCCCGTGGAGAAGAGCACGGCAGGATAGATCACGCCCTCGCGGACGTTGTGGTACGGCGAGTAGCGCAGCAGGTAACGGAACTGCTCCGGATCCTCCGCGGAGCCGTACTCGGGCACCCAGAAGCGCGCAACCAGGAAGAGGTGGTATCGGAGCATGTCCAGAAGGGGCACAGCGCAGAGCACCGCGCGGAAGAGATCGGGGCGCTGGGTGAGGGCGGCTCCCACCAGCAGGCCGCCGTTGCTTCCTCCCGAGATGGTCAGGCGCTCCGGCCGTGTGTAGCCCTCGGCGATGAGCCACTCCGCAGCGGCGATGAAATCGTCGAAGACGTTCTGCTTCTTCTCAAGCATGCCGGCGCGATGCCACTCCTCGCCGAACTCGCCTCCTCCGCGAAGTGCGGGTGTGGCGAAGATGCCGCCGGCATCGGCGAAGAGCGTGGCCTGCAGGCTGAAGTAGGGCGTGGTGCTCGTGCTGAAGCCGCCGTAGCCCGTGAGATGCGCGGGACGGTTGCCATCCTTCTTCAGGCCCTTGCGGTGCACCAAGAACATGGGGATGCGGGTGCCGTCCTTGGACGCGTAGGTTACCACTCGGACCACGTAATCGCCCGAGCGGATGGGTGCCTCGGTCTTGTACCAGAGACTGAGCGTGCCGCGGGAGGCTTCGAGGCGGTAGATGCTGTCCGGAACGGTAAAGGAGGAGTAGGAGATGAACGCCTCGTTCATGCCCCACTCGCCCGCGATGTCCGCCGAACCGATTCCGGGAAGTTTCAGTGCGCCAAGATCGGTGCCATCCGGCGCGAAGACCCGGATATGGCTTGCCAGATCGCGCAAGTAGTGGGCATACACGCGCTTTCCGGCGAGCGCGAAGCTCTGAAGCGCGTCCGCCTGTTCCGGGGCGATCTCCCGCCAGTTCTCGCGCTGGGGCCTATCGAGGTCCACCGCGAGGATGCGTCCGCGGGGCGCGCGCCAGTCCGTCTGGAGGAAGAGCGTATCGCCCCCGATCGAGCCGTGGAAGCGGGACTCCAGGTCGGTAACAATGGGCGTAGGAGGACCGCCGCGGCGCAGGTCCAACACCCATACCTCCGTCTTCTGCGCCGCGGAGCCGTACCATACCACCATCACCAGGTAGCGCCCATCCTCGCTCAGCTCGCAGGAGATGATCTTGTCGCCGCCGTATCCCTCCCCGAAGAGCAATTCCGGCAGTGACTCCGGCTGCCTCAGATCACGCCGAAAGAGCCGGGGGCCGTTCTCGTCGTGGCGCACGTAATAGATGTGGCTTCGGTCCGGCGCCAGCGTTACCGAGAAGTAGCGGGCGGTTGGGAGGGTAATCGGCACGTCCTTAACCGTGCGGGTGTCGAGCAGGCGCACCTCCACCTCGTCCGCGCCGCCTCGGCGGAGCGCATAGGCCATCCACTCGCCGTCACGGGAGACATCCAGAAGGGAGACGGAGACAGTGTGATCGGGGCTCAGGCCGTGCGGGTCCACAAGCACCTGTTCCTTGCCCCGCAGGCCCTTGCGCCGACAGATGACACCCAGCTCCTGATCCGCCGCGCGCGACATGTAGTAGTAGTGGCCCGCGCGCAGGATGGGAAGACTGCGGACCGTGAGCCGCATCAGTTTGCCGAGGCGCTCCTCCAAGACGGCGCGCACGGGCAGGGGATCGAGAATTGCGCGCGTCGCGGCGTTCTGCGCGTCTATCCAGGCGCGTGTCTCTGGACTGTCCTGGTCCTCCAGCCAGCGATAGGGGTCAACAACTTCGGTGCCGTGTAGGGTTTCACGCACTTCGGCCCGACGCGTCGTCGGGATTTGGGTGGCGCCCTGAGGACTGGCCGCGTAGTTCATCGAGGCAAGTGCTCCAACAAGAAGGAGATAGAGGAACATCGCGATACCAGAGGCTATCTGAGGGCGTCAGGACCTGAGGAAGTCTACCTAGCGACCGGCCGATTTTGCTAGATAACTCGGTGCCAATATTCGCCCAGGCTCCGCCTGGCCCCGGGCCGAGAGGAACGCGACCGGCGCACTCAACTTTTGTAGGAGAGGAGCGAAAGCAGCAATGAGGAGCGCAGTACGTCTTCGTCTTGCCCTGGCGGCAACGATGTGCGGAGTGGCGGCTGGCATGTTTTGCGCGGGAACGCTTCGTGGGCAGGAGAACGCCGCCGAGCCGGTGCTGAATCTGCCTTCTCGACCGCCCACCGGCGCCGTGGTTCTGCTGGGCAAGCGCGCCGAGGACCTGGCGGAGCACTGGGTGCAGCGTCGGACCACCAATCCGCCCAGCTGGCAGATGGACGCGGAGGGCGTGGCGACTCCGAAGGGAGGGGATGTCTCCACCCGGGCCGAGTTCGGCGACTGCATTCTGCATGTGGAGTTCAAGCCCGTAACCGATGCGAATGGCAAGGCCATCGGCTCCGGCAACGCGGGCGTCGGGCTTCAGGGGCGGTACGAGGTGCAGATGATGAACTCCTACGGCGCCAAGCCGGAGGCACACAACTGCGCCTCGCTCTATGGCCAGAAGGCGGCGCGCGTTGCCGCCTGCAAGCCGCCGACAGAGTGGCAGACCTTCGACATCGTGTTTCGCGCTCCGCGGTTTGGGCCGAATGGCGAAGTAACGGAGAAGGCGCGGGTGACGGTATTTCATAACGGGCTGCTCGTGCAGAACAACGAGGAGTTCGCGGGCCCCACGGGCATCCAGTACGAGCAGTTCAAGGGCGAGGCGAAGACAGGGCCCATCGTCCTGCAGGGCGATCACGACCCTGTACAATTCCGGAATATCTGGATTGTGCCGCTGTAAGTTGGCGGCCGACCCGCGGCGTGCCCGCCATCGAGGGCGGACCCGCAGGAAGAAGGTCGAGGGCAAGCTTTGATAGGCATCTTCGGTTGGATGGTGCTCGCGGTGCCTCCGCAAGGCGGAGTGCTGGCGCTGCCGGTCTCGCCCTACCTCACGGTGGATCAGTTCGGCTGGCTTCCGGGTCAGAAGAAGATTGCCGTGCTCGCCAGCCCGGTGAAGGGGCAGAATGCAGGGCAGCCCTTTACGCCTTCGGGCCGTTTCGAGACCCGGCGCATCGCGGACGGCGCCACCCTCTTCAGCGGCACGGCTCCGCCCTGGCGCAACGGGGCGGTGGCCGAGATCGCGGGTGACCGGGTGTGGCACGCGGACTTCTCCACGCTGCGCGAGCCAGGCGAGTACGTGCTTGTGGATCCCGTGCGGCGCGTGCGGTCGCATGTCTTCCGCATCCATCCGGAGGTCTACAAACAGGTGCTGGTGGATGCGGTCCGCGTGTTTCTGTTTCAGCGGAGCGGCACGCCCCTGCTGGCCAGGCATGTGGGAGAGTGGGCGCATCCCGGCGGGCATCTGGGTCCGAACCAGGACCGCGCAGCCCAGTATACACAGGGTGGAACCGCGCGCGGCAGCCCGCGCAATCTCCTGGGCGGATGGTACGACGCGGGTGACCTCACCAAGTACATTCCCTTTACCCGCGACACGCTCTTCGACTTGCTCTGGGCCTACGAACGCAACCCGAAGGCATTTGGCGACGCGACCAACATTCCCGAGAGCGGCAACGGCGTGCCGGACCTGCTGGACGAGGTGAAGTGGGAGCTGGACTGGATGTTGAAGATGCAGGACGCCGATGGCGGGGTCTTCAACCGCAATGGCGGACGCTCTCACGACAACGGCAAGGGGCCGCCGAACTCGGATGTGCAGCCGCGCTTCTACACGGCCAAGACCACCTGGGCCACGGCAACCTTCGCGGGCGATTGCGCCCATGCGGCACGCACCTTCGCTCCATTCGATAAGCAGCTGCCCGGGTACAGCCGACGACTGCGCGAAGCCGCCCTGAAGGCGTGGGAGTATCTGCAGAAACATCCCCGCATGGACCCGCCGGACGGCACGGACGGAGACAGCACCATTGTCTCGGCGCAGGCCTCCTCCGACGTCAATGCCGACCGTCGCGACCGCGTCTATGCCGCCGCCGAGCTCTTCGCCACCACGGGCGAAAGGCGGTTCGCCGACTACGTTGAGCGGTGGGCGCCCGACATCGAGGCCACGCAGGAGCGGGATATCCATCCTCTCAAGCAGCAGGTGGATCCGCTGAACGCGCTGGCGCTCACCAAGGGGCTCTTCGTCTACGCAGGAGTTCCCGGCGCGGATGCCTCCCTCGTGCGGCGGTTCAAGGATTCGCTCCGCGCCGCGGCGGAGATGATTCGCGCGAACACCAATGGCCCGGACGACCCCTACCTCTGCTACCACTACGCCGACCACTACTGCTGGGGCAGCAACAGTGTGAAGGGCCGCTGGGCGCGCGTGCTGCTCATGGCCATGGCGCTCGGAGTGGAGCCCGGGCAGCACGCCGCCTACCGCGATGTTGTCGCGGGCTACCTCCACTATCTGCATGGGCGCAACCCGCTGGGGTGGTGCTACCTAACCAACATGAACCACGCCGGCGCGGACCGTTGCATCACGCGCATCTATCACAAGTGGTTCTCCACGCTGCCGGACAAGCCGGACGGCTCGCGGCCGCTGCCCGCGCCTGGCTACCTGGCGGGTGGGCCGAACCGGTTCTTTACGGTGGATTGGATACGGCCGCCCTACGGTGAGCCTCCAATGAAGGCCTACCGCGATTGGGATGGCGCCTGGAACGCGCAGAGGCAGGCCAACGAGTCCTCCTGGGAGATCACCGAGCCGGCAATCTATTACCAGGCGGCCTACGTGCTGATGCTGGCGCATTTCGCGCCAGGCGGCATGTGGGGCAAGTAAGCGTCGCTCGAATACGCGGGTGATCCCGGAGCGAGGCGCGCGGTTAGAGAAGATGGGTTGCTCCGGATGCGCCGCCAACTGCCGCGCGGGCGCATCCGGAGCGGTCTCTCGCGGAACACGCGAAGGCTATGCGGAAGGCAGCTTCCAGGGATCGCGGCGCTCGCGGTCCAGCCACTTATTGGCCTCGGAATCGCCGGGGAAGCGCCAGGCCTTCGGGTCCCACTGCAGCTTGCGGCCGTTCCAGTAGGCGTGGTTGCCCAGGTGGCACACCGTCACGGAGCGGGCGCCGATCTCCACATCGCAGATGGGCCGCTTGCGGCTTCGGATGCAGTCGAACCAATCCTGCTGATGGCCGGGAGACTTGTAGAGCGGCTTCTCGTTCGCGCCTAGCGGCTCCGTAACAATGGATTCCGGCCAGCTCTTGAGCTGCCCGCGGTCCACGTAGACGATGCCATTCTCGCCTACGAAGTGCACCCCGCCGCGCTCCTGGCCGTCCGGGTCCTTGTGGCTTCCATGCACCAGCTCCACGCCGTTGGCGTAGACCCAGCGGACTCCCTGGCCCGCGCTCGGGTCCGGCGGCGGTATGACTTCCACCGGCCCACTCTCATCCATGCCCAAGCCCCACTGGGCGATGTCGAAGTGGTGCGCGCCCCAATCCGTCATCATGCCGCCGGAATACTCCTTGTAGCTGCGCCAGTTCGGGAAGTGGCTATGCACCCCCCTCGGGCTCAGCACGGAGTTGTAGGGACGCATGGGCGCCGGTCCCAGCCAGAGGTCCCACTCCAGGCCCTCCTCCATGGGCTCCTCTGGAAGGTCGCACGGGCGGCTGGGGCCGCCTACGGCGGCATACACACGCTGCACCTTTCCGAGGCGGCCGTTGCGCACGGCCTCGCAGGCCACTCGGAACTCGCGGCTGGAGCGCTGCTGGCTGCCGACCTGAAACACGCGATTGTACTTTCGGGCCACGTCTATCAGGAGTTTAGCTTCGGCGATGGTGAGCGTGAGGGGTTTTTCGCAGTAGACGTCCTTGCCCGCCTTCATGGCCTCCACGGCGGGGATGCAGTGCCAGTGGTCCGGCGTGGAGATGAGCACCGCATCAATGTCCTTACGCGCCACCACCTCGCGAAAGTCCGCGGTTGCCATGCAGCCCTTGTAGTCCTTCACGCTGCTGTCGCCGCTGTACCACTCCTCCACCATCTGTTTGGCATGCTCGCGGCGCTTCTGGTCCACCTCACACACGGCCAGTACCTGGCAATCCGGGTGGCGGATGCAGAAGCCGAGGTGTCCGCGGGCCTGGTATCCCACACCAATGAAGCCGATGGTGATGCGCTCGCTCGGCGGGGTGCGCCCGCGCCCCAGGGCGCTGCTCGGCACAATGGCCGGCATGCCTGCCAGCAGCGCGGCTCCGCGGAGAATCTCTCGGCGGGACAGTGACTTGCTCATGCAATGCCTCCCGGGTGTGCCGGCACGGAGCCGGAACCCAATCTTGATGTGCTCATGCAGGCCCGCAGCGTGGCTGCCGCCGGGGGCGCCCGCCTATTCACAGCGCCGCTCCACGGATTCTCGGCATGCTACAAGAGGGACGACACCCGCCTTCGGCGGGAATCCGGCGGCACGGCGAACGCCGAGGCGTACTCCGTGCCGACCTCCAGGCCGCGGACGCGCGCCAGGTGGCGGTAGTACTCCAGGTAGCGGAAGGTCTTCCACTCATTGCGGAAGAGGGCGTACTTGCGGGCGGTCTCCTCCCACAGCGCGATATCGTCCACCGTAATCTCGCAGTAGATCTCGGGAACGAAACCGAAGGGATCCTCCCAGTTCTCCGCATAGAGAGTCTGACGCACCCAGTGGTTCGGCAGATCGCGCGGGATGGTCTTGAGGGCGGCATAAAAGATAGCGTCGGGCGTGAGCCGGTTGGCGGCGGCATGGTCCTTGTGCATGCTGCCCCTCCAGTGGGTGAGGATGAGCGAGGGGCGGCAGGCGCGGATGACGTCGCAGATCGCCATCTTCGCGCTCTCTTCTACAAGGAGTTCGCCATCGCAATAGGGCAGGAAGTAGACGCTCGCGCCGAGCGCCTTGGCAGCCTCCATCGCCTCGACGCGCTTCTGCTGCGCGTAGTCCGAAGCTGAGAGCGTAGGGTGTCCCCGCTCACCTAGCGTGCAGTGGAGCATGGCCACCCGACGACCGAGGCGCACATGGTGTGCCAGCGCCATACCGCAGGCGATCTCCGCATCGCCCGCGTGCGCGCCGATGGCAAGGATATCGGCCGGTTGGGACTCCGTTGGCTCCATCACTTAGCGGCCAGCTCTTGATGGCGTTGCAGACTGAGCTAGCCTCCGGTCTCTCCGCCTGATTCCTGCACGGGCCCGCGCCGCGCGAGGTAATCCTCCACAAACAGGAGGCCCTGCGGTCCGGCCCGGCGCACAATGTTCAGCAGCGTATCCGCCGTGGAGACCTCCTCCAACTGCTCCGTAACAAACCACTGCAGGAATGTCTCCGTGAGGTTGTCCTGCTCCTTGCGTGCCAGTCCCACCAGTTCGTTCACGTGGCGCGTGATCTCTATCTCGCTGTCCAGGGCCAGTTTGACGGCCTCATCGGCGCTCTCGAAGGTGGCTCTCGGGGCCGGAATGGCGGGAATCTCCACCGTGCCCAGCGCGTCCACGATGTACTTGATAATCTTCATCGCATGGGCGCGCTCCTCCTCCGCCTGGCGGTAGTAGTGCGCGGCAAGCTCGGGCAGGCTGTCGCAATCGAAGTACGCGGCGATGGCCACGTACTGGAGCTCGGAAGCGAATTCACGGCCTACCTGCTCGTTGAGAGCCTTGTTGACGGCGGCGCTTAGCAGCATGGGTATCCTCGTTTACGCATCGTTGAATGTGGGTTCGTCCGATTCTAGCATACGCGGATACAGTGGGCATTGTTCGCGAGGCGCCCGCGCATTGGGGTACGGCGGCACCGGGACGGCGGAGTACGGCGAGAGGTACGAGCCGGCCGGCGCCATCCCATCGCGGAGACGGCGCCGGCTGGATAATCACGGCCAGGCAGTGTGCGTGCTACGGGCCGATGACGGTGACGCCCCACGGGCTGAACTGCACTGCGCCGCTGATGGAGGCACCCAGAATGTAGATTGTGCGGCCTCCCGCGTAGAACGAGCTTCTTGTGGCGGAGAACGTGACGTTGTTCGCCATGACGTTGTCGTTGTTCGACCGCGCGGTGATAGTAGAGGGTACGGTCCAGTTGGCGCCGTCGAGTGTTAACGGACCCGAGGAGCGGGCGCTGATGGAGGTGCCGGGAACCATCGAGTCCAGGTACCAGATGGAGCTGGCAGAGGCATCCAGGGCGCCGTAGCGGGACTGGAACTTTATCTGCCCGTTTGCGAGTACCAGGGCGCTTCGCGCCCAGACATCGGACCCGCCCTGTGCCAGCAGGTTGTTGGCGGCAAGGATCGCCGCACCGTCCACGGTCAGCTTTCCGCACGTGGCCACCATGTTCGTGTACCCGGTGTTGGAGACGATGTAGGCCTGGCTGGCATCCAGGTCGTCAGAGGCCTTTAGATCCACCTCGGCAGCCTCGATGGCCGCGGCCATGGGCTGCAGAGGGTCCCATAGAGCAAGGGTCTGCTTGGAGGTAACCGAGACCTGTCCCGCCGCCGAGAGGCTGGCATTGCGCAGGTCGGAACCCGTCAGATAGGCGTCGCCATAGGCCAGGATGCTGACCGAACCGGCGGCTACCGATATCCCGGCCATGTTGGAGAGCCCGCAGGAGGACGTAGTAAATGCGCCCCCTGCCGAGGCCGCGAGGTTCGTGATATCCAGGTCCCCCTTCGCGTTGATGCGAATGCCGGTGGATGGATCGGAAGCATCCACGCTCAGGTAGGCCTGGCGGGCGCTGGTATTGTGAGCTTCCGTGCGTATAGCCTTGCCGAACACGCAGAAGAGCTGCTCACCCGTGAATGCCGCGCCGGCACGGACCTGAAGGTTGCTCACCGGCGGGAGGTAGCCCATGACGTCACTGCCCGCGAGAGCGGCGAAGTCCAGCCGCACATCGCGTCCGGCGCTGATGCGCATGGCGCCATCCACCGTGGCTAGCAGGCCTTCCGCGAAGACGGAGCCCTGCGCGCTGCCATAGCAGAGCGCATCGTATCGGCGCAAGATGGACCAACCGGAGAGGTCCGCTCCTCCGCCGGCGCGTACGGTGAGCGACGCGGCACGGATGGCGCCATGCAGGCGGATGTCGCGCCCTGCGCGCAGAGTGATGGGCTGAGCGGTGTCAATGACCACGCTG
>CAZGLN010000142.1:0-10157 GCA_964526545.1 uncultured Chthonomonadales bacterium | reverse complement strand
ACCACTCAGCCATCTCTCCAGAGCCGTTCTCGATTATACCAATCCCCAGCAGGGCTTTACAACCTTACGCGGTTGGGGCCAGGACACAACTGCGACGACAGTATGTCCCTGTGCATACCGGCAAGCCTTCTGTCGCCCTCTTTACCTTGACACGCTGAACGCGGCGGTTCTACAATGAAGGGCCGCGCGCACTCGGCATGGTTGTACTTACCATCTAAATCATTGCCACCAAGAGCGGAACTCTTGACTCTACGTAGACCGACAACCGCAGTTCCAGCTCCGTTCGCCGTTGCACATCATCAGGAGCCCGTTATCGAGGAGCCCGTGGACGGGGTTGACGCAGCCATCCAGAAGGCGAAGCACTGGTTGCTTCAGCGCCAGCGAGAAGATGGCCATTGGGTTGCCGAACTGGAAGGCGATACCATCCTCGAGTCGGAGTATGTTCTGCTGGAGCACTTCCTGGGTAATCCCGATCTCGAGAAGTGCGAGAAGCTCTGCCGGTACATGCTTGCAGCCTGGCAGAACGAAGACGGCGGCTTTCCCATCTACCCTGGCGGCCCCTCGGATGTCAGCGCTTCCGTCAAAGCGTATTTCGCATGCAAACTCGCCGGTCACTCCGCGGATGCTCCTCACATGGTGCGTATTCGCGATTGCGTGCACCGGCTCGGGGGCGTAACTCGCTGCAACACATTTACCAAGCTCTACCTGGCGGTCTTCGGACAATATGACTGGGACGGCGTCCCCACGATCCCGCCGGAGATCTTCTTCTTCCCCAACTGGTTCGCGTTCAACATCTACGAGATCTCTTCCTGGTCGCGGGCCATCCTGGTGCCCCTGGCGATTATCAATGCCAGCCGTCCGAGCAGGGAAGTACCGCCGGGCCGCGGCATCGAGGAGCTCTTCGTCGGTCCGCGGACAGGCAAGGCCCTCCGCCTTCCCTGGGAGCGCACCCGCCCCCTCTGTTGGCGGAACTTCTTCTTGCTGACGGACAGGCTGTTTAAGGTGCACGACCGCTTGCCGGTGAAACCGCTGAGGCGTCGCGCACTCCGCAGCAGTGAGCAGTGGCTGCTGGAACGCCAGGTAGGTTCCGCCGGCATGGCGGCCATCTTCCCCGCGATGACTCATACCGTGATGGCCCTGAAGTGCCTGGGCTACCCCGATGACCATCCCGCCATTCAGCATGAGCTGCGCCATCTTCGAAGTTTCGAGCTGGAGGACGAGCGCGGCATCAGAGTCCAACCCTGTCTCTCGCCGGTGTGGGACACGTGTATTTCGCTGAACGCGCTGCTCGATGCGGGGCTTGATCGTAACTCCTCCGCGGTACGCAAGGCAGTAGCGTGGCTCTTGGCGCGCCAGACCAGGACGAAGGGTGATTGGGCGGTGAAGGCGCCGCATGCGGAGCCCGGCGGCTGGTACTTCGAATACGAGAACGAGCACTATCCAGACACCGACGACACCGCCATGGTGTTGATGGCGCTGTACAAGGCGAGCTGCGCTCCGGGAGAACCCTGGCAGAGCGCGGAGCCGGAAGTGCGTGAAGCCATGCGGCGCGGATTGACGTGGCTTCAGGCCATGCAGAACTCCGACGGTGGTTTCGCGTCGTTCGATAAGGACAATGTCCGCCTCTTCCTGCAGCATGTGCCGTTCGCCGATCACAATGCGATGCTGGATCCTGCTTCGGCAGACATCACGGCGCGCGTGCTGGAGATGTACAGCTTCTACGGTATCGGTCAGGAGGACCCCGGAGCGCGCAGGGCGCTCAAGTACGTCCTGAACGAGCAGGAACCCACGGGCGCATGGTTTGGCAGGTGGGGCGTCAATTACCTCTACGGGACGTGGCAGGTGCTGCGGGGACTGGCGCGCATCGGCTTCGACATGCGTTCCGAGCCGGTGCGGCGTGCCTGCCGGTGGCTTCGCTCCGTACAGAACGAGGATGGCGGTTGGGGCGAAACCTGCGCATCTTATGAGGCCGATTCCGAGCGCTATTCGCGTGGGCCTTCAACCGCGAGCCAGACGGCCTGGGCCGTAATGGGCCTCATCAATGCGGGCCACGCGCGTTCCCCTGCCGTGCGGAGGGGCATTCAGTACCTGGTCTCCACGCAGACAGCGGAAGGTACCTGGAACGAGTCAGCGTTCACCGGCACGGGGTTCCCGTGTGTCTTCTACTTGCGGTACCACTACTATCGGCACTACTTCCCGCTGTGGGCCCTGGCGCAGTATTCAGCCGCTCTTGCAGGCGAGGTGCGCAGTGCCGTGACTTCCGCCCGCGTACAGGTCTCCGCGTAGATGGGTTGTGAAATGCTCGCCATGTTGCGTTGCGGTGCTACCATTAGTCAGGCTAAAGAACGTCGCGGGATGCTTCTCTGGAGGTGTTTGCAGTGAGATATCCGCTGGGATTCACGATGGCGCAGGTGCGGTACCGCAACCGCATGGCGCGCGAGGGCCGGCAACGGTACCCGATGGTTCTCATGCTGGAACCCCTCTATACGTGCAATCTCGCCTGCATCGGCTGCTCGGTGGAGCGGCATACGGGCAAGCTCTCGGATAGACTGCCGCTGGAGAAGTGCCTGAAGGCTGTAGACGATTGCGGCGCGCCCATCATCAACCTCTGCGGCGGCGAGCCTACTCTCTACCCCGAGCTTCCCCAACTCATCGAGCAGCTCATCCAACGGGGAAGATATATCATCTGCTGCACGAACGCGTTGAAACTCGACACGAAGGTATTCGGGGTAATACCGCCGCACCCGCAGCTCTTCTTGATGGTTCATCTGGACGGCATGCGCGAGACACACGATTTCGTGTGCAACCGGAAGGGCGTCTTTGACAAGGCGGTAGCCATGCTGGTGGAGGCCAAGCAGCGCGGCTACGTGACGATGGTGAACACGACCGTGTTCAAGGAGACCTCCGTCGAGGAGATGTGCCAGCTCGCCACCCGTCTCAAGGCGGACGGCATTCTCCTCTCGCCAGGCTACGAGTACGAATCGGTAGAGGCGGATGTCTTCCTAACCAAGGACCAGATACACGAGAAGTTTCGGGCCATCCGCCAGTTCGCGCATAAGTATAAGATTAACGCCACGCCGGGATTTTTGGACTTCGCGGCCGGCCTTACGGAGCTTCCATGCGCGCCATGGTCCACCGTTAACTACACGCCAAACGGCTGGAAGGCGCCCTGTTACCTTGTGGGCGAGTCGTTCGTGGACGATTGGGACACCTTCTGGAACGAGACGAACTGGGAGTACTGGGAGAGCCGGCTGGATCGCCGCTGCGCGAACTGCAAGATGCATAGCGGCTTCGAGCATAGCGCGGTCGAGGAGCAGATGAGGTCGCTCAAGGGCAAACTTCAGCTGGCGCTCTGGACCGTAAGCAAGTAGGCGCCACAAAGCCGAACAGAGCGCGGGCAGCGGCGCTGAACAGGACACTGCGATGCGAGTGCTGGTCACTGGCGCAAGCGGATTCGTAGGGAGTCACGTTGCGCGCCTCCTCGCGGAGCGGGGGGATGTGGTGCGCGTTCTGGTGCGGCGATCCAGCCCCGTGGACCACCTGGTCGCGCTGCAGTGCGAGCCTGTCATCGGCGACCTGTGCGATTCCGCCTCGGTCTGCTCCGCCGTCAAGGGCTGTGACCAGGTCTATCATGTTGCCGCGGACTACAGACTCTGGTGTCGCGAACCGCGCTCGATGTACCGTACTAACGTCGAAGGCACCCTGAACGTTCTGAGGGCTGCTCTGGCCGCCGGGATAGGGCGTGTGGTCTACACCAGCACGGTCGGCACCTTGGGAAACATTGGAGACGGCACCCCGGGCACCGAAGAGACACCCGTTACGCTCGCTGAGATGGTAGGACACTACAAGCGGAGCAAGTTCCTGGCGGAGGAAGAGGTGCGGCGCTTCGCCGCCACCGAGGGGCTTCCCGTGGTCATTGTCAATCCGAGCACTCCGGTAGGCGAAGGAGATCTAAAGCCCACACCGACCGGCAGGATCATCGTGGACTTCCTGCGGGGCCGTATGCCGGCATATCTGGACACGGGCCTCAATCTGGTGGATGTTCACGATGTTGCCCATGGCCATCTGCTTGCAGCGGAACGAGGGCGGCCCGGGGAACGATATATCCTGGGATGCCGAAACGTCACACTGCGCGAGATCCTGGAGATGCTCTCACGCATCACGGGACTTCCCGCGCCCACGCGGCGCATTCCGTATGCCGTGGCGCTGTGGGCAGCAAGAATAGACACGCTGGTTTCCGGAGTGGTTCTCGGCCGCGAGCCGAGGATTCCCCTGGAAGGCGTGCTGATGGCGCGCAAGCGGATGTTCTTCGACAGCAGCAAGGCCGTCCGGGAACTTGGGCTGCCGCAATCGCCGGTGGAGGGCGCGCTGGCGCGCGCGGTGGAGTGGTTTCGAGCGAATGGATACGTGCGCGCCTGAGGCGAAGCATTCGGGCAGGTGATGCCCGCGCCACATGGGCACGGAAGGTGAGGGGTATGTCCGCCAGAAGAGTCATTCTAGCCAAAGAGGTCGGGTTCTGCTTCGGCGTGAAGCGCGCCATCAATATGACTCGGCAGGCATTGGCTGAGCGCAGCAGCGTCTTCATCCTCGGTGACCTCGTGCACAATCGGCGCGTGACGGACGAACTGGAGAACAAGGGACTTCGCAAGGTAGGCTCGCTGAGCGAAGGCCGCGACGGCACAATGGTCATCCGGGCCCATGGTCTGCCCAAGGCGGAGATTGCCGAGGCGCGCGGCCGGGGTCTGGAGATTGTTGACGCGACGTGTCCTATTGTTACCCGCGCTCAAGAGGCCGCTCAGGCGCTGGAAGCGCGCGGATGCCAGGTGGTCATCATCGGCGACAGGAACCATGCGGAGATTAAGGGCATCCTGGGCGCCTTGAGCGGCAACGCCCTTGTCATTGACAGCGTGGAGGAGCTGCGCGAGGCGAAGGCGAGTCATCGTCTGCTGCGCAAGGTAGGAGTCATCTTCCAGACCACCCATGCGCTTGAACTGTGCAGGGAAATCGTGAACGAGATTGTCTTCATGTGCAAGGAAGTGCACATTATAAACACGATCTGCAGGCCCGTGCAGAACCGGCAGGATGACGCGCTGGACCTTGCCGAACGCGTGGAGTTGATGATAGTGGTGGGCAGCCGCACCAGCGCCAACACGGTGGAGCTGGCAGCGCTCTGCCGCCATCACAATCCTCGAACGCTCCACATCCAGGGGGCGGAGGAGCTGGAGACCGCAGACTTCGTCTGGGCGAAGGAGATCGGGCTGGCGTCCGGTCTTTCCACTCCCGATGACCTGGTGGAGGCGGTGCGCGCCAAGATCATGAGTTATCCGGGCCCCGTTGAGCCGGAGAAGGCACCTCCGCTGGAGCGCTACTTGCCCGTCGCCGCGGGCCACTAGGCCCACGGGGGCAGCGCCAACCCATGGCCGCGCCACGCATCTGCGTTCAGGTGGCCTTTCTTGAGGAGCTCGCGCCCATTGCCCGCCGCCTTTGCGCCTTGCCAGGAAGCGGCGAGGAAGGGTTTCCGTGCAGCGTGGCGCGCCGAGCCGATGCAGCTCTCTTCGTGGTGGCCAGCGGCATGGGATGGGAGCGCGCTGCCGCGGCAGCGCGCTTCATCTCGCGGCTGCCCGTGGACGCCGTCATCCTCGCGGGCCTCGGCGCCGGTAACCGTGAGGACGTGGCGCCGGGATCTCTGGTGCTCGCTAGCGAGGTGCGCGCCGATGAAGCCGAAATGCCCCTGGTCCCGGATGCGCGGCTGCAGACGGCTGCCCTGGAACACAACGGCAGCCTGACGCAGGGCACCTTTTACACAACATCGCGCGTGGTGCGCACGCAGCACGAGAAAACAGCCGCCCAGCAGCTTGCGGCCGTCATTTTGGAGATGGAGACCTATCCCGCGGCAAGTGTGTATGCGGAGGCCTCGATACCGTGGGTGGCGGTACGTGCGGTGTCCGATCCGGTCGGAGATCCCTTGCCCCTGGACTTCGCGCGGTACCTCACGCCATCCACGGGACAGATTGCGCGATTGCGCATGTTTCGGGACCTCCTGGTTCGGCCCGGAATCTGGCCAGCCTTCGCCCGGCTCGCCCGACGATCGCGATGCGCGGCAAGGAACCTGGCCTGCTGGGTCGAAGGATATGTAGAGGCCCTCGTAGAGTCTTCAGCGCGCGGCTCCTTGGGCCCTTAACTGCGCTCCTGCCGATGCACATATGACCAAACAGCCGTCGATCTTCACGTCTGCCCTGAACGGGCCGTTCGCATGAACACGTTGATCGTTTACGCCGCTCTGTTGTGTTTGGGCCAGGCAGGAACCGAGCCACATGCGCATGGAGCGATGACTGAACAGGGCGCTGTGGAGCTCGCGTGGACCAGCAGCCCGCGGCTCGCCGCCGCACGCCATGCCCGCATGGCTGCGCTGGTAGGCGCCGACCGCGAGAAGCCTGTTGCGCGCCCCACGCTCTCGGCTCAACTGGAGGGGCGGCTGCAGGGACCACGGGTCACCTTTCCGCGGGCGGGCGCCGAGGATGCCACGGTGCTGCCCGAGAGCTACTACCGCCTGAAGCTTGAAATCGAACAGCCCGTGTATCGGCCGGGCGTTGGCGCTGCCTGGAGCCGCTTCCGTTCAGCCCAATTGCTGGCCGAGCTGGAGTTGCTGAAGACCGCCAACGAGGTCGCTCGCGATGTGCGCAAGGCCTTCCATGCGGTTCTCCTGGCTGAGGCCGCTCTGCGCGTAGCGGAGGAAGGAGTGAAACTGGCCGAAGCGCAGCGGGAGCAGACCCGAAACCTTCTCGCCGAAGGCCTTGTGCCTCCGCGGGACCTCACCGCGAGCGACGCCGATCTCGCGGAGGCAGAGCAGGGCCTCATCCGTGCCCGAAACGGACTTGCGCTGGCACGCGCGGATCTGGCGCGCTTGACCGGCGACAGGCAGGCCGCCGATGCCAGGCTGGAAGAGATGCCCCTGGCTGCCGACGAGCTCCCGGAACTTTCGGCACTGGAGGCGAAGGCCCTGGCCCAGCGCGTCGAACTGCGGCAGGTGCGCGCGGGCCTGGAATCGGCGCGGGCCGGTCTGGCCTTGGCGAAGACGCAGGTTCAGCCGATGGTCTCGGCGCGCGCGCTGCTTGCGCGGCAGACGGGCTCGGCATTCGAGAGGCCAGCCTACGCGGCTGGCGGCCTGACCATAACCTGGAATCTGCTGGATGGCGACAAGGCCCGGCTCGATGCCTCGGAGGCGGCACACCACATCGCGGAGCTGGAGGCGCAGGAGCGTGAGGCGCGTGCGGGCATACTTCTCGAGGTACAGAAGGCCTGGCGAGACGCCCAGGATGCACGCGCGCGCCTGGCAGCCGCCGAGAGACAAGTGGAGGCTGCATCGAAATCGCTTGAGATCGCGCGTGCCCGCTACGAGGAGCGGGCCGCCATTCAGTTGGAGGTATCCGGAGCGCTCTTCGGAGTCTTGCGCGCCCGTTCAAACGTTGCTCAAGCAAGATACGATCTCCGGGTTGCGCTGGTTGAGCTTCGATACGCCCTCGGCGACGATGTGCCACAATCTCGACAGCGTGTTGTTGGTATGAATGCCCCTCCCGCACGGTAACTGGGTCCCGCATGCTTACGGCCTTCGACAAGTACTTGCGTCTAATCCAGCGATCGCACGCTGAGCATCTGGCATGACGCGCACTCTCTCCATCGCATTCCTCGCAGTCATCCTGTTAGCCAGTGCTTTCTACTATTTGCGTTCCGGCCGGGCGGCGACGCCATCGGGCGAGCGAGTAGAGACTACGCTTCCGCTGGTCACTGTGGCAACGGCCAAGCTGGAGACGCCGGCCGACCAGGTAACGCTAGCGGGAACGGTTCAGGCCGGCAGTCAGGCGGCCGTTGGGGCAAAGGTTCCCGCGCGAATCACGGCCATCCTGGTTCGTGAAGGCGAGCGCGTTGTCGCCGGTCAGCCTCTCGCCCGGCTGGACCTTGGCGATCTGGATGCCCAAATCGCCGCTGCCGAAGCCGGTTTGCGCGGCGCGCAGGCCCTGGCGCGGAAAGCCGAGGATGGCCGCCTGGCACGCAGATCAGAGTTGGATGCGCAGGTGGCACAGGCGGAGGCATCGTTGGCTCTGGCTCGCTCCAAGCTCACTCAGGCGGAACTTGGCCAGAAACTCACCCGCAGCGCGGCGGTGTCTGACCGGGAGCGGGCTCGATCCGGCGTGGCGATGGCCAAAGCGGCGCTGGAACAGGCCGAAATAGGCCTTGCCCAGGCGCAAGACGCCTATGCACGATTGAAGAGGCTGCACGAGAAGGGTGGTGTGGCGAAGGTTGACCTGGACGGGGCGGAGGCGCAGCTTCGTCTCGCCCGAGCGCAGCGTGAAACCGCCGCCGCGGGTCTTGAGCAAGCCCGAGCGGCCGAGCAGCCAGCGGTGGACTCGGTGCCGTTGCGTGATGAGGTGAGCCTTGCGGATTTGGAGGCCGCCAGGGCAGGGGTGAAACTCGCGGAGGAGGGGCTGCGCACTGCCCGCGCGGCACGCTCGCAAGCGCTGCGCATCGCGGAACGGGATGTGGAGGCCGCGCGGGCCGGTGTGGAGCAGGCTCGCGCGGGCGTTGCACAGGCGCGGGGAGCAATCGGAGGCGCAGTGGTTACGGCGCCCCTCTCCGGCATCGTGGCCAATCTGACGGCGAAGGCCGGGGAGTACGCGCAGCCTGGCTATGCGCTGATGAACGTAGTCCAGGACGGAAACAGCCACATACTGGCGCCGGCGAGTTCGCGCGTGGCAGAACTGCTGCGGCCCGGAATGCAGGCGACGGTGCTGACCGCAGGAGGTGCCGAGGCCGCGCGCGCTGGCAGACTTACGTCTGTCTCGCCGATTGCTGGATCGGACGGGCGCTCCTTCCAAGTGCGAGTGGCCTATGATCAGCGACCCAAGCCGCTGCCAAACGGCGCCTCGGTGGAAGTAGTCCTCTCCATCGGCGGACTGGCTCCCTCCGTCGTGATTCCGACGGAAGCGATACGCTATCGCGGCAACGAGACGTATGTGTTCCGCCTTGCGGATGGGAGCGTACGGAGCCAGCCAGTGATCGCTGGCCGCTCCACAGGGGGGAAGACCTATGTGATGCGGGGCCTAGCCGCCGGCGACCGGGTCGTGGTGAGCGGTCCCAGCGACCTGAGAGATGGCATGCCGGTTCGTGCCGGCGAGCCATAGCGTTTCATGCCACCAGAGACCGCTCAACGTTCTCTATGCCCACGCGCCAGATGGCGCTTCGGGCGTCCCTCGGCAGGATGTAGCTGACCGTTCCATCTGGCTCCACCCGGCGCTCCGCGAAAAGGTCGAGAAAGAAGAGCTGACGCGGAGAGACGCGAACCCGGTAGCCGCGATCCATCGAATGAAAGTGCAGGTTCACTTCTGCTGTCAGCAAGCTCATGAATATATCCTCCCCCAATGGGGTGACGTCGCAGTCAAGGCTGTTTACTTCCACTTATTTATACGAGTGGAGCGCCGAATAGAATGAGTCGAACAGCGCATTTCACGTGTTACTTTTTCCACTCTCAGGCTCCCTGTACGTGTCCCTGGCTGTTTCCGTGGCAGTCAAGGGTGCCTGATGGCGCCGATCTGCCTGCCCGGTGCCGCGCACAGACCGATAAGTAACTCAGTTGCTCTTCACCCGGCTTGCCATAGCACGACCCGTGCTCATGTGGATGGCGCTCATCGCCATGACCATATTGGGCGGGCTCTCGTACACCAGACTGCCGGCGGATCTCAATCCAAAGGTAGACATCCCGACGCTCACGGTAACCACCATCTATCCCGGCGCTGGTCCCATGGAGGTGGAGAGCCTTGTAACCAGGCCGATTGAGGAGGCGATCGGAACCGTCGCGGGCGCCAGGGACGTCTACTCGGTCTCCCAGGAGTCGGTCTCCATCGTCAGCGTGGATTTCGAGATCGGCACGAATCTGGATGCAGCTCTCGCCTCCGCGCGCGAGAAGATGGACTTCGTCCGGCTGGAGCTACCGCCCGACGCCCTCGCGCCCCTGGTCGCAAAACTGGACATCAACGCGCAGCCCGTTCTCTATCTCGGCCTCTCGCACGGCGGAAGCGGCGCGCTGTTGCGCCACACCGTAGACACCGCGGTGAAGCCCGTGCTTGCCCGCGTACCGGGAGTGGCGGCGGTAACGGTTACCG
>CAZGLN010000141.1:6330-10188 GCA_964526545.1 uncultured Chthonomonadales bacterium | reverse complement strand
ATTTGTTTGGTCAGTGCGTGGATATGGGTGCGGTCCGCCGTATTGCGGGAGGCGCTCGGATTCGCGTGGTGGAGGACTGTGCTCAGAGCCACGGCGCAACATATCGGGGATGTCGCGCGGGACGCCTGGGAGATATGGGAGTGTTCAGCTTCTATCCCACCAAGCCGCTCGGAGGCTACGGCGACGGCGGAATGCTTACAACCAATGATGCGGATCTTGCCAAACGTCTCCGAAGACTGCGCTTCTACGGCATGGAGGGCGCCTATTACTCTGAAGAACCAGGGTACAACTCGCGCCTCGATGAGCTCCAGGCGGCGATACTACGAAGGAAACTCGTGCGACTAGAGGGCTACATCGAGCGGCGGCGGGAAATCGCATCACGGTATCAGAGGGCTCTGGCGCGTACATCGCTACGGCTCCCTGTTGAAGTGGAGGGCAACAGGCACGTCTATTACCTCTACGTTGTAAGGCATGCGAAGCGAGACTGGCTGCTCGAGCAGCTCCGCGCCCGCGAGATTCTCCTGAACATAAGCTACCCCTGGCCGATCCACCTCATGCGCGGCTTCAGCCACCTTGGCTACAAGGAGGGTTCGCTTCCGGTAACGGAGCGGGCTGCCAAAGAGGTTTTTTCGCTTCCTCTCTATCCATCGCTCCCGGATGCCTCCATCGAGGCCGTGTGCCGCGCGCTTGGAGAACTCCTCGGTGAGCCGGTTGACCGCTAGGCATGTACCACTTCTGCACCTACTTCGACATCAATTATTTACCTCGAGCACTGGCGTTGCGCGACTCTTTGGAGCGCCATTCGCCGGGATTCACTCTGCATTGCTTGGCTCTAGACGATCAGTGTCATGCAACACTTGCTAAGACGCGTCCAGGGGGAATAGTTCTAATACGATTGGCGGATTTCGAAGAGGCCAACCCTGGCCTGCGCGAGACCCGCGCGGACCGAAGTTGGGCGGAATACTGCTTCACATGCGCCGGAGTTTTACCCAAATATGTGCTGAGCAACAATCCAACGGCAGAGTCCGTCGCACTTGTGGATGCAGACATATACTTCTTTCACGATCCGGCTCCAATCTATGAAGAACTCGAAGGATATTCGCTCGGCCTTACGGAGCATCGGTTTACTCGGATGAACAGGCGCGCACTTAAGTATGGACGATTCAATGTTGGTTGGATTGGGTTCCGTAATGATGCTATTGGTAACGAGGCTGCTGCGTGGTGGTCCGAGCGCTGCATTGAATGGTGCTATGACAGAGTCGAAGATGGTAAGTTCGCGAACCAACGTTATCTTGACATGATCCCATGTCTCTTTGGCGCTACCAAAATAATACAGCACATTGGCGCCGGAGTGGCTCCATGGAATATCGGAAACTATCGGCTGAGCTTCAGAAGTCCCTATGTGTTAGTAAATGATCTCCCGATCATCTACTTTCATTTTGCGTCATTCAGGCAACTTCGGCCTTGGCTGTTTAGTACGAGTTTTGGGGCGTGCTTCGCAAGACCTTCACGGCTGGTTAGGCGTTCAGTCTTCGGACCATATATTTGCGATATACAGCGCAATGCGCCAGAACTAGTTGCGACTCGAACATCCAGAGGGACGGAGGAGCGAGCTGCTTTGAGGCGCATGAGACTTCGTGGTGCTGCGCGATTCATCTTAGGATTGTTATTCTGTGAGTACATCGTTCGAATTAGGGGGCGGGTGATTTAGTGGTTAGATCTAGTCAATCAAAATCATGCAGGGTGCTCTTTCTATGCCAGCAGTATCCTCCAGAGGAGATCGGCATGTGGCAGGTTCATGAGCTAACAGCTGGCCTGGTGGAACGAGGCCACGAGGTGACAGCGCTTACAGCCATGCCGCACTATGGAAAAGGCCGGATTTATGAAGGTTATCGAGGCAAGCTTTGGATGCGTGAGCAAATCGATGGGGTTGACGTGTTGAGGACCTGGGTGTACGCAACGCCCAGCAAGAGGACGGTTGCTAGGATAGCTACCTATGTTAGCTTCTGCATTGGGGCGTTGGTGACTGGGCTGGTTCGTTGTCGGAAGCCCGACGTGGTGTACACCTGGCTGCCGCCGCTTCCGCTCGGAGTTGTAGGGGCGCTTATATCAAAGGTCAAGGGAGTGAAGCACGTTTTACACGTTCAAGACATCTATCCCCGCGGCGCCGTAGAACTCGGGGTGCTCACAAATGCTCGTGTCATCCGTTTCTTCGAAGCCATGGAGCGCTGGGTGTATCGCAATGCGAACCACGTTATTGTCATTGCGGATGGCTTTATGGAGGATCTTGTCGGCAAAGGCGTGCCTCCGGAGAGGCTTTCTGTAGTGCCGAACTGGTCAGATCCTGAGACGATCCGACCTGGTCCGCGGGATAATGAGTTTCGTGCCCTGGTGGACCCTGGTGACCGGACACTGGTTGTCTATTCTGGCGGGTTGACTCACAACTCATACCTGGACACTCTGCTCGATGCTGCTGCGTTGCTTAGGTCTGAGCCGTTTATGTTCCTTATTGTTGGCGAAGGCGTTCATAAGGAGCGTCTGGTCCAGAAGGCCAGAGATCTCCAACTGAAGAACATCCGTTTCCTTCCATTTCAGCCGGCCTCGCGTTATCCTGACACGTTGAGAGCTGCGGATGTCATGGTTGTTACACTCCATCCACGCGCGTCACTGATTTCTCTGCCGTCCAAGATCTACAAACAGATGGCTGCAGGCCGACCAATGCTCACCATCGCACCAAGTGGCAGTGATCTAGCTCGAACTGTTAGGGAGGCAGGCTGCGGAATCGTGGTCGAGCCAGATGATACGGATGGTGCGGCGGACGCCCTAAGGCAGATGCGCACTAATCCAAGCAGCGCTGAGAAGATGGGCAAACTCGCCAGGAAGGCGCTCGAGGAGCGCTACAGCCGCAAATCCTGCGTTGATGCTCTTGACGGTGTGGTTCGTAACGTGTGTAGGCAAGTGTCGCGATGAGCTGCCTCTTCTATGCTTGCTATGGGGACGGTTCGAACCGAGTGGTATCACCGTCCGTGCCAGGGATGACTCTGGAGCTCTGGCGACCGTGCTTGAGACGCCTTACTCCTCCAGGTCTGACCGATCGAACGTACGCGGTGTGGTGGATGTTCCACTACCTGCATGTGTTCCGCAACCGCGACTACGGCGTGTTGTTGGCGCATGTAGATGGTCGGGTAGTTCACAGGGCCGGGTTGTTTCCACCGTATTTCCGGTTTCCGTTCATGGCGCGCGATGATCTACAGATCGGGGACGTTTGGACGGCACCAGAGTACCGCAGGCGCGGCATCGCCTCGTACGCTCTTCGCTGGGCACTTGCAACCTGTGCTCGTCCCGGCCGTCGAATCTGTTGTAGAGGACACCAACGACGCATCAATCCGCACGGCTGAGGCTCTCGGCATGCAGCTGGTAGGTGCTGGAGAGAGAGTCCAGCGGTTCGGATCGAGCTTTCTAGGTGCCTTCGTCATAACAACTCCGGCAGGACCCGTCGTGGGTTCTGCCGACGAATAGAGCAGCTGGTAACAACGTGTATCACTTGGCAAAGCGGTTGCTGGACGTTGCGGTCTCGGCAACTCTTCTCCTCATCTTGGCACCATTGCTTCTAGCCCTGGCGGTTTGGATCCGCCTTGCGTCTCCTGGTCCCATTCTCTACCGCGGGCGCCGTGTTGGCCGCTTTGGAACCCAGTTCGACATGCTCAAGTTCCGAAGCATGGTGGTTAACGCGGACAAGATAGGCGGGTCCTCGACGGCAGATGACGATCCCCGCATAACGCGTCCTGGACGCGTTATGCGTAAGTTTAAGCTTGACGAACTGCCCCAGTTCCTTAACGTCCTTCGGGGGGACATGAG
>CAZGLN010000141.1:0-6320 GCA_964526545.1 uncultured Chthonomonadales bacterium | reverse complement strand
CGGGCCGCGACCTCAGGTACAGTGGTGCGTCGATCTATATTTGCCTGATGAACGGCGTATCCTCAACGTTCGGCCAGGAATAACGGATTGGGCAAGCATGTCCTTTGACGAGGGCGAGGTGCTCAAGGGCAGCAAGGACCCCGATGCCGACTACATGCGGTTTATTCATCCTGTGAAGATGCGCTTGGGACTACACTACGTTGATCATGGCTCCCTCTCTGTAGATCTAAAGATACTGTCAGCGACCGCGTTGGCCATTGTTTTCCGAAGGGATCCTCTGTGGTGTGTGCCGGCTGAGTTCAGAGAGGAGCTCAGTCGCCTTCGGCAGGCTCGCGTAGGAGCGAAGGAGACAAGCAGTGCGGTCGTTCAAGACTGAAGCGGAGAAGGCTGTTGGGCCGGAGCTGGAGAGAGTCTTTCTCAATTGCCCGGACCCGGTGGAAGTGCGGCTTGAGAACTTCCCGAAGTACGTTAGGCGCCAGCAGCTCAAGCGGTTCTTGGCGATGTACGAGATCTTTAAGCGCGCATTACCGGTAAAGGGCTCCGTTGTTGAGTGCGGAGTCTTCCGAGGCTTTGGGCTGATGACATGGGCGAAGCTTAGCACCATTCTGGAGCCGGAGAACCTTACGCGTAGGATTTACGGATTCGATACGTTTGAGGGCTTTCCGGCAACGAGTGAGAAAGACTGTAGCGCATTTGCCCAGGCCAAAGTAGGGGACCTTAGTGCTGGCTCCTATGACGAGCTTCAGCAACTAATCGCGTTGTACGACCGCGACAGGTTTCTCGGTCATCTGCACAAAGTCGAACTCATCAAAGGTGACATCACGCAGACGTGCAAGGCGTTCGTAGAATCGCATCCACATCTCGTTGTGAGCCTCCTCTTCATAGACTGCGATCTGTTTGAGCCCACCAAGGCAGCGTTGGAGGCGTTCGTTCCACGCATGCCCAAAGGCGCCATCCTCGCCTTCGATGAGCTGGATAACCCTATCTGGCCGGGCGAAACGTTGGCGGTCCTGCAGTCTCTCGGCCTCCGAAACCTCCGGCTTGAGCACATCGAGTGGGACCCTTATATTGCATTTGCCGCACTTGAATAGTCCACGAGTACGAACACATAGTCTGCAGTAACGGCTGGACCGTGGCTGGAACATGAACACCGGCTACATCGTCCGACCGTCCAAGGAGATGGTGCATGTCTTCGGTCCATCAACTTCGCGTTCCCTTTTTCAACTATCCGAAAGCCTTCTCGGCGCGTGAGGATCAGTTCGCAGAGATCCTGCGAGATGTAATCCGACGCGGCGCCTTCATACAGCAGGCGGACCTTGCCCGTTTTGAGACCAACGTAGCGCTGTACCTTGGCATCCGATATTGCTACGGCGTCGCCAACTGCACCGATGGTCTGCTGATGGCGTTAAGGGCTGTTGGCCTTCAGCCAGGCGATGAAGTCATCTTTCCTTCTCACACCATGGTGGCAACAGCCGCCGCAGCCGCCCACTGCGGTGCGAAGTTGGTGCCCGTCGAGTGTGGACCGGACCACCTGATAGACCCCGCCGCCGTGGAAGCTGCCGTAACGCCTCGCACTCGCGTGATCATGCCTGTGAGCCTCAACGGGCGCACCTGCAAGATGGATGCGATTCTGGATATTGCCCGCAGGCACGGACTCACGGTGGTCGAGGATGCCGCCCAGGCACTTGGCTCCCGCTATAAGGGGCAATACGCCGGTACTTTCGGCGCCGCGGCCGCTTTCAGTTTTTACCCAGCGAAGATTCTGGGCTGCCTGGGTGACGGTGGCGCGGTGGTAACGAACGATGACTCCATCGCGCGAACGGTGCGCTTGCTGCGTGACCACGGTCGTGACGAGGATGGCGAAGTCAGGATGTGGGGATATAACTCGCGCCTGGATAATCTTCAGGCCGCGTTTCTGGATGTCCAGCTTGCGGATTACGACCAGGTGATCGCGCGGCGCAGGCAGATTGCAGCCCTCTATCAGGAGCGGCTGGGCGGGTTGGGGGAGCTGGTGCTGCCCCCCGCGCCGGACTCCGATCCCGATCACTTCGATGTCTTCCAGAACTACGAGATAGAAGCCGAGCAGCGCGACGCGCTCAGGGCCTACTTGCGCGAGCAGGGCATTGGTACCCTAATCCAGTGGGGAGGCAAGGCGGTGCACCAGTTCGCGGATCTCGGCTTGCCTGGTCCTCTCCCCTACACGGAGCGGATGTTCACGCGCTGCCTGATGCTGCCCATGTCGCCCATGCTGACGGATGACGAAGTGCACTGCGTGGCGGATGCCATCTGCGCGTTCTACGGCCATGGCTGCTGAGGAGCGTGCCGTGACAACATCTGCGGCAGCCGAACGATCCTCCGTCACGACCGAGGAGTTGGCGCAGCGCATTCGGCGACATGTGGTGCGGATGACCAGCCGCGGAGGCAGCTCGCATGTGGGCTCCTGCCTTTCCATTGCGGACATCGTGGCAGTGCTGTACGGCCAAGTGCTTCGGGTGAATCCCGCCAATCCTGGCTGGGAGGAGCGCGACCGGTTTATCTTGAGCAAGGGACATGCCGGCGCGGCGGTGTATGCCGCTCTGGCGGAGACGGGCTTCTTTCCGGTAAGCACCTTGGAGCAGCACTACCAAGACGGCTCAACCCTGAGCGGGCACGTCTCGCACAAAGGGATTCCAGGCGTGGAGCTCTCTACCGGCAGCCTTGGACACGGGCTCTCCGTTGCCGCGGGCATGGCCTACGCAGCGAAGTTGGACGCCAGGACGCACCGAGTCTTCGTTCTGATGAGCGACGGAGAGTGCGACGAGGGATCGAACTGGGAGGCGGTGCTCTTTGCCGCGCACCATGGGCTGGATAATCTGGTCGCGATAGTGGACTACAACAAGATCCAGAGCCTCAAGTCCGTTGCAGATACCCTGGCGCTCGAACCCTTCGCGGCGAAATGGACCAGTTTCGGTTGGCAAGTTGCTGAGGTGGACGGTCACGCCCATCCAGACCTTAAGCAGACACTATCCCGCATTCCCGCCGCCGCCGGTCGTCCCACGTGCATCCTCGCGCACACGGTCAAGGGCAAGGGCGTTTCGTTCATGGAGCACTCCGTGCTCTGGCACTACCGCACGGCCCGCGGCGAAGAGTACGAGGCGGCCATGCGGGAATTGGGGTGCTCCGAATGAGAGATAGTTTTGCCCAGGCGCTCACGCGCCTTGCCGAGCGCGATCCACGCATTATGCTGATTACGGGCGATCTCGGCTTTGGCGTGCTCACGGATTTCGAGAAGCGCTTTCCCAGGCAGTTTCTGAATGCCGGCGTGGCTGAGCAGAACATGACGGGCCTTGCAACAGGCCTTGCCATGGAGGGCCGCATCGTCTTCACATACTCCATCGGCAATTTCCCCACACTGCGCTGCCTGGAGCAGATACGCAACGACGCCTGCTACCACGATGCCAACGTGAAGATCGCCGCGGTGGGCGGCGGCTTCAGCTACGGCGCACTGGGGATCTCCCATCACGCGACGGAGGACCTCGCCATCCTGCGGGCTCTGCCCGGCATGACGGTGGTGGCCCCGGGGGACAACTGGGAGACTGCGGAGGCCACGGCGGCCATCGTCGGCACGCCTGGAACATGCTATCTTCGGCTGGACCGTGCCGGCGCAAACTTGACTCCGGCAGAGGATGAGGTCTTCCGTTTGGGGGAGGCCCGGGTGGTCCGCCAGGGAACCGATATCACGCTGATAGCGTGCGGTGGAATACTCGCGAATGTGCTGGACGCCGCCGATCGTCTGGGCGAGCACGGCATATCATGCAGGGTGCTTAGCATGCACACCCTCAAGCCGCTGGACGTGGGTGCGGTGCGGGCAGCGTGTCTGGAGACGGGCGGCATCGTCACGGTCGAGGAGCACACCGTGATCGGCGGCCTCGGTGGGGCCGTGGCGGAGGCGATTCTGGAGCTTGGCGTGATGCCGAGGGTGTTTCGCAGCATCGGACTGCGCGCAGGATTCAGTTCGATCGTGGGATCGCAAGACTACCTGCGGCGAGCGTACGGCCTGGATACACCCTCCATCACAGAGTGTGTACGAACCGCCCTCAGCACCCCGATGACCATGTCTCTGCCGCGCTCCGTGCCCGAAAGGCGGGAGGCGAATATCGCTACATGAGGTACTATTTCAGTTTGTAGCTGGCTGAGTTTCTGGCCGGCTCAGTTATGTTCTCCCCCTCCGCGGCGGTATGGCGCTCAAGGAAGGAACCTGGTCTACCATGGCGAGCATCAGCAGAAGGCTGCTCGGGCAGTACATACTGGATGGCGCGCTGGTATACGTGGCTCTGACCTGTGCGTGGCTCCTCCGCTTCGATTTTGCCACTATTCGGGACCGATGGGACCCGGTCGTCCCCTATCTTGTGTTTCTGCCGATACCGTACCTTCTGTCATTCCACTTCTTCCGGCTCTACCGTCTCCACTGGCGTTACTTTGGCCTGCAGGATACAGTAACCCTCGCGTTGGCCGTGCTGGTGGCCGCAACCGTTACCCTGATGGGAGGACTGCTGTTCGGAGTGCCGCCCCTGCCGAACCGCGTGACCATTATCCAGGGCCTGGTGATGTTCATCCTAGCCGGCGGCTTTCGCGTAGCCCTGCGCGTGCTGGATCTTCCCCTCTGGTCCGCCATTCGGAACGCCGGCAAACCCAAACAGAGGCTGCTCATCGTGGGGGCCGGTGACGTGGGGGAGCGCCTTGTGCGAGCGGTATTGGCGAACCCATCCTACCAGGCCGTCGGCTTCGTGGACGATTCGATCTCCAAGCGCGGTCAGCGTATCCATGGAGTGGATGTGCTCGGTACAACGCACGACATCCCACGGCTCGTGCGTGATCTCGAAGTTCACATCGTCGTTATCGCCATTCCTTCGGCACAAGGGGAGGCCATCCGGCGCATTTTCGGCATCGCCCGCGAGACTTCGGCAAGGATCCTCGTGGTTCCGGCCGTGCAGCAGATTCTCTCCGGAGAGGTGCCCGTTACGCGCTTCCGCGAGGTGAGTATTGACGACCTGCTTCGGCGCCCTCCCGTGGAGATAGACCTGGAGCAGGTAGCTCGTCTGGTGCACGACGAGAGAGTGCTGGTAACAGGCGCGGGAGGATCCATCGGTTCGGAGCTCTGCCGTCAGATTGCCAACCTGGGTCCGCAATCGCTTATTCTGCTAGGGCATGGCGAGAACAGCATCTTCGAGATTCAGAAGGAGCTGGAGACACGGTATCCCGATCTTCCGCTGCAGGCCTGGATCTGCGATGTCAAGGATCGGAAGCGGCTCGAGCGCTGTTTCTCTCAGGCCCGTCCAACCTTGGTGTTCCACGCGGCTGCGCACAAACACGTGCCTCTCATGGAGATGAACATCGCGGAAGCCGTGCGCAACAACGTGCTGGGTACCCGCAATGTGGCGGAGCTCGCGGTGCGCTACGGTGTGCATCGGATGGTGCTCATCTCCACCGACAAGGCGGTGAATCCCACCAGCGTGATGGGTGCTACCAAACGTGTGTGCGAACTTATAGTGCGCATGCAGGCGGCTAGAACGGAGGCGACGGGTTTCGCGATCGTCCGATTCGGCAATGTGCTGGGTAGCCGCGGCAGCGTGATCCCGACAATGAAGCGGCAGATAGAGGCGGGCGGACCAGTAACGGTAACGCATCCCGACATGAAGCGCTACTTCATGACCATACCAGAAGCCGTGAGCCTCGTGCTGCAGGCCGCCACGTTGGGCGACCGCGCTGAAGTCTTCGTGCTGGATATGGGCGAGCCGGTCCGGATTCTGGACCTTGCGCAAGACCTGATCCGACTCTCCGGCTACGTGCCTGGACAGGATATACCCATCGAGATCACGGGAATACGCCCTGGTGAGAAGCTGGAAGAGCAGCTCTTCACCGATTTCGAAGTCTCCGCCAAGACCTCCCATCCCAAGATCACCGTGGCCCGCCAGGCTGCCGTGGGCGAGGCGGATTCACGCGGCGTGGATGCTCTCCTGCAGGCAGCGGAGGAGGGCGATGATGAGCTCATCCGCTCGCTGTTGATGCGCCTGGCGGGCGGTGATCCCCTCAGCCGTTTGGCTGAGACGGACAACGGCCATGCCGTCGTGATGGACCCGTGCAGCGATCACCAATCGAGCGCCGATCCGCGCTGACTTCCACCTGAGCGGTACGCTGGCACTGGATCGGTGCCGACCTGGCATTCCTAACTTGTCGGCCTCCAGGAGCTCCAATGGCTGTTGCGCGGCTACGGCTTGACACGACCGGAACAGCGTGCATCGGTTGTCAGAGCCGCCCCCATGTGATATAATACGCCGTCA
>CAZGLN010000140.1:3222-10189 GCA_964526545.1 uncultured Chthonomonadales bacterium | reverse complement strand
GCGGTGAAGCCCGTGCTTGCCCGCGTACCGGGAGTGGCGGCGGTAACGGTTACCGGCGGCGACCGAAGGGAGGTGCGCGTTGAGGCCGATCCGAGGAAGCTGGCGCTTGTAGGGGTAACGCTGTCGGATATAGTAACTTCTCTCAAGGCAGCCAACCTCGATATTCCCGCCGGTGCTCTGGCGGATGGGCCGCGCTCCGTTGGAGTTCGTACGCTCGGTGCCTTCCGCGGGCTGGCGGATATCGAGTCCGCGGCACTCATCGCGCCTCAATTGATGATGCCCAACCTCGCCCAGTTCGCCCGGCTGCTCCCCAGGCAGGACCCCTCGGCGCCGCTGACGGTGGGCGATGTGTGCAGGGTGTATCAAGCCGACGCTCCGCATACCACGCTGACACGCGTGAACGGCAGGGACAGCGTAGGTGTCCTGGTTACCAAGACCAGCGACGCCAACACCGTCACCGTCGTCCAGGATGTTAAAGCCGCCCTGGCACGCTTGAAAGCGAGTATCCTGCGCGACACGGACGTGCAGACACTCAAGGATCAGTCCGTCGCGGTTGAATCTGCCCTTGAGGATGTAAACGTCTCGCTGGTACTCGGTGCCATCCTGGCAATGAGCGTGGTCTACGTCTTCTTGAGGAATGCGCGCGGCACGGCCATTGTGGCACTGGCGATTCCCGCATGCATACTGGCCACCTTCATCGTGATGTACTTCGCGGGCTTCACCCTCAATCAGATGACGCTCCTGGCCCTCTCGCTCTCCGTGGGCATCCTCGTGGATGACAGCATCGTCGTGCTCGAATCCATCACGCGGCACCTGCATCTCGGGGAGGACGCGGCCGAGGCCGCCTACAACGGGCGCACGGAAATCGGCTTCGCCAGCATCACCCTCACCCTTGCGGATGTGGTGGTCTTCTTCCCCATCGCATTCATGGGCGGCATCATCGGCGCCTTCTTCAAGCAGTTCGGCCTTACCATCATCGCCGCGACGCTCTTCTCTCTTCTGGTGTCGTTTACCATCACTCCCAGCCTGGCTTCCAGCTGGTACCGGAGCACCCGCCCCGAGGATCTTGCCGAGCGGCGCCTGCCGTGGCTGGAGGCGCTTGAACGGTTCTACCGAAGAACGCTGGATTACGCCCTGGCGCGGCGCGGATGGGTTCTGGCCTACGCATTGGTGCTGCTGGTCTCCGTGGTCCTGGTCAGCCTGCCTTCGCTGGGGTTTGAGCTCCTGCCGGCACTGGATCAGGGTCAGATCACCGTGATGATCGAGCGGCCTGCGGATTCCTCGCTCTCGGCGACGGACGCGGTTGCCCGACAGATAGAGCAGACGGTGCGGACTGTTCCGGACGTGCGAACCGTCGCCTGCACCGTGGGCGAGATCTTGGCCGGCTTTGGCACCATACCGCAGAGGGGTCCGCAGTTCGCGCAGCTCAACATTCGGCTGCGCGAGAAGGCCGGCGTGCTTGAGCGTCTTCTGAACCTTGGTCGGGTGCCTGCCGGCCTGCGCGAGCGTTCAGACAGTGCCGTTGCGGATGAGATACGGGCGAAGGTGGCCGGTGTGGCCGGCGCGCGTGTTACGGTCTCCACCATTCGCACCATCGCAAATGTCGGTGCGCCCGTGCAGATTCAGCTCCGAGGGCAGGATCTCGGCGCGCTGGCGAGGACCTCGGCAAGGCTGCGTGACGAGATGGCGCAGATGCCCGGGATTGTGGACCCAGATACCTCGTACAGAGCCGGCCGGCCCGAGGTCCAGGTCCATGTGAGCAGGGTCCTGGCCGCATCGTTAGGGGTGGCGCCGGCTCAGGCTGGACAGGCCCTTCGCGAGGCGCTGGAAGGCAATACCGACGTGAAGTTTCGCGCGGCCGGCGAGGAGATGCCCATTCGCGTACAGGTGGCACGGGGTGACCGCAACGAGGTGCGCGACCTGCTGGAGCTTCCCGTCGGCTTCAAGGATGGCCGCGGCGTGCTGCTGGGCGATCTGGCCCGATTGGAGCAGGGCACGGGCCCCGCAAGCATAGAGCGCGTCAACGGGATGCGGATGGTGACCGTAACGGCCCACTTGAGTCCTGGCTATCCGGCGGGCACCGCGGACTCTGCCATTAAGGCTCGGATTGGACAGATGGGGCTGGAGGGCGTGGAGATCGCAAGCGGCGGCGAGGCGCAGGCATTGGAAGAGAACTTGCCCTACCTCGGCCTTGCGCTGGGCCTTGCCGTGGTCTTCGTCTACCTGGTGATGGCCTCGCTGTTCAACTCGCTGCTGAACCCGTTCCTCATCATGTTCACGCTTCCGATGGCGCTGGCGGGAGCCCTCGGCGGCCTGGCCCTGGCTGGCGATACCCTCTCTCTCGTCTCCATGATCGGCGTGATTATGTTGACAGGCTTGATGGGTCGGAATGCGATCCTGCTTGTGGATTACACCTCCACGCTTCGCGCGCGGGGCGCGGACCGCACCACAGCCGTGATTGAGGGAGCGGTGACACGCCTTCGTCCTATTCTTATGACCACGCTGGCCACGATCTTCGGCATGCTGCCCATCGCGCTGCGGATTGGGCGCGCTGCCGAGCTTCGCGCCCCTATGGCGATTGTCGTCATCTCCGGGCTGGTTGTCTCGACCGTGCTCACCCTTGTGGTGATACCCGTGCTCTACACGGTATTTGACGACCTAAAGATTCGCGCCGGCGTCAGACGCCGGCGCGAGCCCAACAGCGCGCACTGACCGCTCACGCGGCCGAGGACCAGGTTCACAAACGGAGTGAACCCTGGTCGGCCCTCAGTTCCGTTGCGTTGCTACGTCCTGAAACACCGGTGAACCATCTAGGTACCGAGGTGCACGCCAGAGCGGTACACGGCGGCCGTTTCACAGTCGTCGAGTCCGTACACCCGCCGGAGCGCCCCTTCCACGCGTTGCCTATGTCTCCAGGCACTCTATAGGCCAAGTCCTGCTTCGGCGGCCGTGTTCCGACTCACTGAGTCCAGAAGTCAACGGACGTTGCGTCTCCCGTAGGCGGATCGTAGACCACGATCGGTGTTGCCCCGCCAGAGGCCTGGCTGCGGTAGAGCTTCCCCTGAAAGCAGTACGCGATCTCATCGCCTAATGGGGACCACGCAACCTTCGTGGAGAACCCGGGAAGTCCAAAGTACCTGATCTTCTCGATCGAGGCCGGACCACCAGGCACAATCAGTGCGAGCCAATGGACGTAGTTCTGCCCAAATTCCTCCGCAGCGAAACCGATCATCTGACCGCCTGTAGAGACCGCCTGAATGGATACAAACTCTGCGTACGGATCCGGAATGAGAGTCTGCATGCCCGTTCCGTCCGCGTTGATGGAGCGGTAGTGAAGGTATGCCTCAATATAGTCCCCGTTGCGCCGTTTCGACTCGAAGTACCTGTACAACACGCGATTGGGGCTCATCCAGATGCCTTTTCCCGCCGGTGTACCAATGAGATCCTCAGGGACAATCTCGACCAAGTTGGTCCCATCGGCATTGGCGACGGCAAGTCGGCCGCCTGTGGATGTTGGGTAGGGGTTGCACAAGATCTTGCTTCCATCTGGCGAATAGACGAAAAGGGAGCCCATGTTTGAGAGCGGAAGCTGGCGGATTACCGCGCCATCCGGGCCGCACTCGTACACCTCTCCCGCGTTCACCAGGGAGATCATCTTGGATCCATCCGGGGAGACCGTCATGAACCTGCCGCGAGCCGGCTTCGGCGGTTCCTCGAGACCCGTGCCATCGGGATGTATTCGATAGAGAACACCGTTGTTGGCCCGGAACCATATCCAGTTGCCCCGTCGTTGGCGGACGCGCGCTCCCCAATCGCTCAGGTGTGTGACGGATGCGGAGACCGTATCGTTGGCTTCATCCACTGTGCTGCCCGGAACGGATGTCCACGCGCCTCCCGCGACCGTGACCAGTTCCAGGTCGGATTCCCGCGTTCCGGCGGGCAGCCTCGAGGGGTCGTATTTCAAGGTGATACGCACAGGCTGCGATAGGCTGGCGCCCGAGGCGGATATTGTCCAGGTGGTTCCTGGTACGAGGTTTGGATCGGCAGGAGGGGCTGAGAGGGGTTGGACTGAGAAGACGGTGTGCGTGGCGACCGTGCCGGCCGGCACTTCCACCTTCGCCCTACCGTCCTTCGTCTCCAACAGGCCGCCACGCGAGTCGATGGCCACCCGCGTGAGAGTGGAGTTGTTCGATTTACCGCCACATCCGAAGACGCATAACAGCCAGACCACGGCCATTGCCGCCGCAGCTTGGTGCATTCTGTTCATCTGCGCAGGCCTCTGAATTGAATGGGTGGTGGGCTAGAGCAAGTACCCAACAAGCACTCACTTCGTGAACGCGCCGGAATAGCCTGCACGCAACGTGAGAGTTTTCAGAGTTTCTATACGGCGATTTGGCTTCATATTCCAGAATGCCTCGCTACCCGTGTGGCCAGGGTCGCAGGTGCCATAGTGGAAGCAGGGTGCTGCCACATCCGGATGCAAGCCTGCGATGCCGGTCTATGGCGCATGTTTCCTGCGAGGCGTCGTGCGTTGCCGACTGCACGGGGCATCCGTCGTGGGTTAGTGCTGCCCATGGGTTGCGGCGGGCAGCGGAGGCGAACGCCAACTCGGGATTAGCAAGACCCGCAGGGGAGGCGTCAAGAGACCGTGTGCTGTGTGTGGTGAAGCGGCTAGAGCCAGCGAAGACCCTCGGCATCCACAAGGGCCGCCCGGCGGTGCCCGTGCCACATCAGGCCGTGAATCGTAGCGCCTGGCCACAGGGCGCGCCTCTCGCATTGAAGACCGGCAAGGGTGGGGCGGAGGCCGAGGAGCCCTTCAAGCACCAGCCATACGAAGGTCGGCGGCATCCAAGGGCTCATCGCCATTCCCAGGCTCTTGCCCGATTCCCCATCAAACCATTCGGCGAACTGACCCGGAACCAGCGCGCCCGCCCTCTCTGGAGGGCCTGGCTTTGGAAAGAGCAGGGCGGCGAGCACACGTGTGAGGCGAAGGCTCTCCTCCGGGTTGACTCGGACCAGGGCGGTGGCGGCCCATGCGGTGGCGTTCGGCCAGGAGCCGCCCACCAGGCCCCACTGCGCCGATGGATGGTAGCCCGGCGCGCGCGAAGGTGCGGTTCGTAGGCCCGTGGGGCACTGCCACTCCTCACCGCGCAGCCGTTCCGCCGTCAGATGCTCGACATCGGCAGGCGCTAGGCCGAATAGCAGGGGAAATACGCCATCCAGAGTCTCGGAAGGCCCGGAGTACTCCGGACTCTCCCCGAGGCAGAGCAGGTATCGGCCCTCCTGTGGGCTGAAGAGGCGGCTCTCAAGAGCCTCCGCCGCGAGATCTGCGGCTCGCGTACATCCTCGCGCGAAGTCCACATCACGGCATGCGGCGGCCATCTCCGCGGCAGCGCGCAGCGCCGAGGCAGAAAGTGCCTGCAGTTCAGTTACCGATCCGCTGATGCGCAGCCCCTGCAGCACATTGCGCCATCCACATTGGCCTCGGCCGGGCGTATCTTCCGTGCTGCGGCACATGACCAGTCCATCCACGGTCTGCGATTGCAGATAGGCGGCGGCCAGGCGGACGGAGGGGTAGGTGCGAGACAGCCAGGCAGTGTCGCCCGTGCATGCGGCATGGTGGCGCACGGCGAGCAGGAAGAGCGGGGTGGGGTCCGCGATGTTCAACCCGTAGTCTTCACGCGCAGCCGGCTGGCAGCGCATGTCCAGGTATTCGGCGACCTTGCCGGAGGGGTAGAGCCCCTGCTGCACAACGGCATCCAGCATTCGGCGACAGAATGCGGGCATATACCAGTCCGCGCCAAATACGAACCACGCCATGTCACGAGTGACCAGGAGCGTGCCCGGCGGATCGTTGGTGAAGCCATACCCGGCGCGAAACCTGTGTGCCACGCGCTCGGAATTGATAACGGCCCACTGCACGGCACGCGCGATGGTTTCGTCCATGCCGGAGAGGCGAAGGCGTGATGCGCGGCTGATCCGTAGTTGGTCCGACCGTGTATCGTCGCCGTGAAGGACCTCCAGAAGAAGCGCACGCTCCTCGCGCTGCTTCCCTGCCATGTGTAAGGTCCCCGTCCATCTCCAGGAATCGGGCGCGAGCCACGCGAGCTCGCCCGTGCGTGCCGAAACGCGCAGCAGATCACCGCAATCCGCTCGCACGGTGAGGCAGTTCGGCGTAATGTCCACGGGCGCGAAAGAGCGGGCCACGTCTTCCGGCGAAGGCTGACGGCGGTGCCACGGGGACGGCCGCGCGCCGAAAGTGCCCCGAATCTCAACGCGGACCTCGGACGCTGCTTGCGCGGCGCGACGGGCAATGAGGCGCAGCGCGACAGCTGGAGCATGACGGTACGGAAGACGGACGCTCATACGTATCTGTAGGCCGGCGTCTTCGTAGAGGCAGCATACCGATTCGGCCCGATGCTCGGTCCAGAGCGGCCTGAGAGGGAGCCCGTCGGCTGTGATGGAGATCGTTGTGCCGCCGAAGTACCATCGCCCGCTCCAAGACATCCAGAGATGGTCGAGATCGGCGGTTGGAGTAGTCCGCGCGAAGCAGACGCTGTTTCCGAGACTTGGTCCAGTGGCCAGGGTCTCGGTGGGATACCGGAGCGGGTGCACTGTATGATTGCCTTGACTTGGCGAAATCGGTTCGGCTAGAATCCGCCACGCCATGCCCCGTTTCCTTCTCAAATGCGTGCGTGTAGCCGGCGCGGCCGCAGTCCTCTGGTCGTGTGGAGTTGAGACGCACGCCCAGTCCGCGCCTACCAGCACGCCTCAAACGCCGACTTCCGGTCCTAGCGCTCCGAGCACCGCAAAGCCTTCCGAGGCGGAACTGGCTCAGGCCCGACGATTGGCGGGGCTCTTTGAGAAGGCGCTTACGCTGCAGCGCGCCGGCAAGTCCGCGGAAGCCATCCGCGCTTACAACGAGCTCCTGAAGTCGGCGCCAAACGCTTATCCCGCACTCATCAAC
>CAZGLN010000140.1:0-3212 GCA_964526545.1 uncultured Chthonomonadales bacterium | reverse complement strand
GTGGGCATGCTGTATGCCGCGCAGGGTCGGTATCGGGAGGCGGAGACCGCGTTTCGTAAGGCGGCGTCCGTTGAAGCGAAGAACCCGCAGCCCGCCATCCAGCTTGCCACCGTCTACCTGATGGAGAAACGCCTGAAAGAGGCCCGGGCACAGATTGACCGGGCAATCGCCCTGGCGCCGGCCGATCCGCAGGCTCGGTTCGTGCTCGGCGGTGTCCTCACTGCGCAGAACGACACAGCGGGAGCAGAGAAGGCCTTTCGCGAGGCCATCAGGCTTGCCCCCGATCATGCACGGGCCCGCTTCAACCTCGGCCTTCTGCTGTACAACCAGAAGCGGCTGCCTCAGGCGGAGGCGGAAGTTCAGCGCGCATGCGAGCTCGATTCGCAGTTAGAGCAAGCATTTCTCCTGCTAGGAGTCATACGCCAGGCGCGCGACGACCTGCCAGGCGCGATTGCTGCCTACAAGAAACTGGCTGAGACCAGACCCAGTGCTGCCGCCTTCCATAACCTCGGAGTGGCCTACCAGCTGCATGCAGCCCGCGCCAAGGAACCGCGAAGTACGGATCTGGCCATCAGCGCGTACTTGCAGGCGCTCCGTCTGGAGCCCTCCAATGTACCGGCGCGCTCGAATGTTGCGCGGCTCTATTTCGAGCTCCGCAACTACAACCAGGCCGTGCATCACTTTCGCGAGGCCGTGCGGCTGCGGCCTCGAAGCGCCCCCCATCTCTACGATCTGGCGGTCGCGGAGACCTGGGCCTCGCAGATGACGGCCGACCAGGCCGTCAAGAAGCAGCTTGCCGGCGCGGCCGAGCGAAACTTCCGATTGGCCATCACGCTGCAGCCCAAGCCGGAATACTACGCAGGCTTGGCCTACCTCTACGAGCAGCAGGGTGCCTCGGAGAAGACTGCGGCACTGATGGCCGAGTGGATTGCGAAGTATCCCAAGGATTCGAGGCCGCATCTGGCCCTTGGGCGCGCCAAGGAGGCTCAGAAGAAGCCTGACGAGGCCCGTCTGCACTACGAGAAGGCGATCTCCGTCAATCCCGCGGATGCGCAGGGCTATCTGGCGCTCGCCAGGCTGGAAGAAGCGCAGAACAGACTTCCAGAGGCGCTGAAGGCCTTCGAACGGCTGCTGGCGAGGGAACCCAGGAATATCGAGGCTCTGCGTGGCGCGGGACAGATTCTGTTAAGGCAGGAGCGGTTCGATGAGGCAATCGCCAGGTTTCAGGCCATCAAGAAGATAAACGCCTCGGACGCCTCCGCCTACCAGTCCATTGCCTCGGCATACGAGCGGCAGAAGCGCCTCGACGCGGCGATACAAGAGTACCGGGCGCTCCTTTCCGTTCGTCCCAAAGATGCTTCGACACTAGCCAGCATCGCCCGTCTCCACGAACAGGAGCGGCGGTACGAGGAGGCCATCGCGGTCTATCGCGAGATTGAGGCCTTGCTCCCCGCAGACTCCTACTACGTTTCCAACGTGCCGCGTCTCTACGAACTGATGGGTCAGCAGGACAAGGCACTGGAGGAGCTGCGAAGGCTGAGCGCGCGCGATCCGAAGAACCAGGGCTTTCGGAACCAGCTCGCCGCTCTTCTGGAGCGAATGGGCAGAGATGGCGAGGCGATTGCGGCGTACGACGAGATCATCGAGGCGAGTCCGAACTCCTACTATGCCTATCTGCGCATAGGCGATATCCACCGCAAACAGGGGAAGCTGGACGAAGCGCGCAACGCCTACATGCGCCTGCTCGACAAGCAGCCCGACAACGGCGAGGCCCTGCTGCGCCTGGAGGAGCTCTATAAGGAGGAGAAGCGAGAGGAAGCGTGGTACGCCTTCCTGCGCGATCGGGTGGAGAAGCAGCCCGCCAACGGCGTACTGCTTGCGCGGCTCGAGGCCGCGGCAGCCAAGCTCGAGAAGCAGCAGGACCACCTGGCGGAGATGGAGCGTCTGGCAGCGCGCCACCCTACGGACCGCACGATCCTCTCCTACGTCGCGGGTCTCCTCTCTCGCCACGGAAAGATCGCGGAATCCATCGAGGCCTACCGGAAAGTGGCCGCCGCGGCGCCCGAGGACTATGGCACGCGGGTGATAATCGCTTCACATCTGGAGACGCTGAACCGCATACCCGAAGCGATTTCGGCATATGAGGAGGTGCTCCGAGTGCCTACGCTGCCGGCCGGACTTGCGGTTGGCTACCGCATTCGGCTGGGCGGTCTCTTCGAACGAAACGGTCAGAAGGATCAGGCGCTGAATCAGTACCGACTGGCACTGAAGGCGGACCCCAAGAACACCGCCGCTGCGGAATCCATCAAGAGGCTTGGAGGATAGGGAGTGCGTGGACGAGCGCTTCTCGTATGTGTCGCGGCCACAGCACTTGTTGGCTGCACGCCCACGAAGCGGTCGAGCGAGCCTGCGCAACCTGCCGGTGCGCGGCAGACCTCCGTTGAGCAGCCGAAACGCGTGGGTGTCTCCCTCCTCAAGGAGGACGACGAGTTCTATCAAGTCCTGAAGGCGGCCTTCCAGGAGGCAGCCACGAAGGCCGGGTTGGAAGCGCTCATTCAGAGCGCGAACGGCAATCTGCAGCGCCAGACCGATCAGGTTGACAACTTCATTGCGCAGAAGGTGGATGCCATCGTTCTCTGCCCGGTGGATTCAAGCGGCGTCGTGGGTGCAGTCAAGAGAGCGAATGCGGCAGGCATCCCGGTCTTCACCGCGGATATTGCCGCCAAGGGCGGAGAAGTGGTGTCGCACATCGCCAGCGACAACCGCGACGGCGGCCGGCAAGTCGCAAGAAAGTTGGCCGAGCTGCTGGGAGGCAAGGGCAATGTGGCCATCATCGGCTTTCCCGAGGTGACCAGCGTTGCCGACCGCGTGGCGGGCTTTCGCGAGGAGCTGGCGAAGCACCCCGGCATAAAGATTGTCGAGGAAGTGAGCGCGCGCGGCCAGCGCGCGGAGGCGCAGAAGGCAGCGCAGAACCTGCTTCTGAAGCATGGACGCTCGCTGCGCGCGCTCTTCGGCATCAACGACAACACCGCGCTGGGAGCGCAGGCAGCGGCCGAACAGGCAGGCCGCACCGATCTCGTGATCGTGGGTTACGATGGGTCGCGAGAGGCCCTTGAAAGCATTCGGAATCCACGCAAACTCCTGAAGGCCGACGCGGTGCAGTACCCGGAGAAGATCGGCGCCGCAGCCGCCGACGCGGTGGCTCGCTACCT
>CAZGLN010000139.1:9235-10279 GCA_964526545.1 uncultured Chthonomonadales bacterium | reverse complement strand
ACGGGCCCCACGGGAAGCGGCAAATCCACGACCCTGGCCGCGGTCATCCACGAGCCGGACCTCATCATCCTGGATCTGAACCTGCCGAAGGTGGATGGCCGGGAGGTACTGGCAACTATCAAGGCCGACCCAGAACTCTGCGTACTCCCAGTGGTGGTGCTTACAAGCTCGGATCACCACAAAGACATCATCGAGTGCTACAAGGCCCACGCGAACTGCTTTATCACCAAACCGCTCGACCTGGACATGTTCGCGGACGCCATTCGCAGCATCGAGCAGTTCTGGCTCTCCGTCTCGGAGCTCCCCACCCGCGCCTGAAGCGCATACGCTGGAAGAGTGGCGGCCCAGACGCTCCGTGCGCCTGGGCCGCTCTCTCCCTCACTTCAACAACGCATCTTACTTGTCTGCCGGCCCTCCCATGGCCAACGCAGCCTGTGCCGCGGCAAAGCGCGCAATCGGCACGCGCTTGGGCGAGCAGCTCACATAGTCCAGCCCGATCTGGTGGCAGAACTCGACGGAGTTGGGGTCGCCTCCGTGCTCGCCGCAGATGCCCACCTTCAGATCCGGCTTTACGGCCCGCGCATCGTCCACACACATGCGCATAAGCTTGCCCACACCGGCGCGGTCAATGGACTCCGTGGGATCGCCAGGGAAGATCTTCTCATCCAGATAGAGCTTCATGAACTTGCCGGCATCGTCTCGGCTGATGCCGTAGGTCATCTGGGTGAGATCGTTCGTGCCGAAGCTGAAGAAGCTTGCCTCTGCCGCGATCTCCGCCGCGGTAAGCGCCGCACGCGGTATCTCGATCATGGTGCCGAACTTGTAATCCACGTTGACACCCTCAGCCTTCATGGTCGCCTGCGCGGTCTCCTCAAGGCGCGCCTTCACCCAGGTGAGCTCGTTCACATGCCCAATCAGCGGAATCATGATCTCCGGGTGGACCTCTAGACCCTCCTTCACCAGGTCACAGGCCGCCCCGATGATGGCGGCAACCTGCATCTGCACGATGCCCGGCATGTAGATGGAGAGGCGGCAGCCGCGCAG
>CAZGLN010000139.1:6146-9166 GCA_964526545.1 uncultured Chthonomonadales bacterium | reverse complement strand
AGCCTGGGCGACTCCGGTTCGGTAATCTCCAGCCGCGTAACCTCTACCAGAAGCTCGCCCTGGTTCGGCAGGAACTCATGCAGCGGCGGATCTATCAGACGAATGGTAACCGGTCTGCCGCCCATCGCCTTGAAGATGCCCACGAAGTCCGAGCGCTGCAGGGGCAGGAGGGCGTCCAGCGCCTTCTGCCTCTCCTCATCGGATTCCGCGAGGATCATCTTCTGCACGAGAGGCACGCGGTCACCCAGGAACATGTGCTCGGTCCGGCAGAGGCCGATGCCCTCGGCACCGCGCTCCACCGCCTCCGCCGCCTGCTCTGGCGTATCCGCATTGGCACGAACACCCAGTTTGCGGAAGCTGTCGGCCCACTGCATCAGTTCGCCCACTTCGCCAGCCTCCTTGGGCGGCTCGGTTGGCAACTGGCCCACGTAGACGGTTCCATCCGAGCCGTCAATGGAGATCCAGTCGCCTTCCTTCAGAGTGATGCCGTTTGCGCTGATAGTGCACGCCTGGTGGTCAATCTTCAGCTCGCCGCAGCCGCAGATGGTGGGGATGCCAAACTGCCGGGCAACGAGCGCCGCGTGCGAGGTCCGGCCGCCGCGGGTAGTCAGCACACCCTTGCTGGCCAGCATGCCCGCGAGGTCATCTGGGTTGGTCTCCTCGCGCACGAGAATCAGCGGCGTCTCCGGCTCTTCGTGATGCAGACGCACTGCCGTCTTGGAGTCCAGAACGATCTTGCCGGACGCGGCCCCGGGGCCGGCATTCATGCCTCTGGCCAGTACCCGGTCGGCGGGCTTCTGCGTGAACCGCGGATGCATGGTCTGCTCCAGCTGCTCCGGTGTTACGCGGTTTCCGACCGCCTCCTCGCGTGTGATTACGCCTTCGTGCACCAGGTCCACGGCGATCTTCACCGCTGCCACTCCGGTGCGCTTTCCTGCGCGGCACTGGAGGATGAAGAGCCTGCCGTTTTCGATGGTGAATTCGATGTCCTGCACCTCGCGGTAGTGACTCTCCAGGATGCGGCAGATCTCCTCGAACTGCGCGTAGATGGCAGGGTTCTGCTCCGCGAGTGTCTTGATATCCATGGGAGTGCGCACACCCGCCACCACATCCTCGCCCTGCGCGTTCATCAGATACTCGCCGTAGAGCTCCTTGGCGCCCGTCGCCGGGTTGCGCGTAAAGGCAACGCCGGTACCGGAGTCGTTGCCCATGTTTCCGAACACCATCGCCTGCACGTTGACCGCCGTGCCGATGGAATCGTCAATCTTCTCCTTGCGGCGGTAGACGATGGCTCGCTCGTTGTTCCAGGAGCGGAAGACGGCCTCGATGGCGCCCTGCAGCTGCTCCATCACGTCCTGCGGGAAGGGCCGGCCGGCCTTGGCGAGTGTATGCGCCTTGAACTGCTCGCACAGCTCCTTCAGGCCGTCGGCATCCACATCGGTATCCTGCTTGGCGCCTAGCCGCTCCTTGAGAGCAGTGAAGATATCCTCGAACGTGGACTTTTTAACTTCCATCACCACGTCGGAATACATCATGATGAGCCGGCGGTAAGCATCATACGCGAAACGGGGGTTGCCGGTTCGGGCGATGATTCCCTTGATAGTCTCGTCATTCAAGCCCAGGTTGAGGATGGTGTCCATCATGCCGGGCATGCTGAACTTCGCGCCGGAGCGCACCGAGACCAGCAGCGGGTTTTCCGGATCGCCCAGCCGCTTGCCCATTGCCTGCTCCACGTCCTGCAGAGCGGCACGCACCTCGTCCATCAGACCTTCCGGCAGCTGCTTGTTGTTGGCGTAGTAATCGGTGCAGACTTCCGTGGTGATGGTAAAACCGGGGGGAACAGGCAGGTTAATATTCGTCATCTCGGCAAGGTTCGCGCCCTTGCCACCGAGCAGATCTCGCATCTTCGCGTTTCCCTCGCGGAAGAGGTAGACGCGCTTATGGCCTGTCATGTCGAGCAGTATCCTCCTATGGGAACGGCACCGCGCCGGCGGCGCCAATCGGTCGTGAGGCGACCAAGGTATTGTACCCGCCAGGGGCCTCCCGGGCGCCCTCCTTGCGCGGCACAGGGCAATCCTGCACAGCCGCCTGCCGTGAGAGCATCACTCCGGATTGGGTCTTTGCGAACAGGCGCCAGGAGGGGCAAAGCCGATGCAAGAACGAGACGGGCCGGCGATGAGGCATACATGACTTGCCGAAGCGGAAGGCGCTGATGCCGGGCGCACTAGCCGACGGGCATGCGCTCGCGAAGCATGCGGCTCCAAGCACTCTTGGGCAGGAGCCCCATGATAGCCTCCGCCAGCCGTACCGCGTCGTGCCGCACCACATCGGTCTGGCTGATGAAGTTGCCCACTACGGTTCTGCGGCCCATTCGGCGGATTACGTCAATATCCGGCTGCACCAAGGTGGCGCCGCTCTGACGATATTTGTTCAGAAGCTCCATCGAAGGGACTCCGGTATTGACAACCACGTAGTCCACGATAGGCCTGGAAACGTGCGCCTCGATCGCCTTGAGGTGATCGGATGCCGCGAACCCATCGGTCTCGCCGGGCTGGGTCATCACATTGCACACGTAGACCTTGGGGGCGCGCGCGCGGCGCAGCGCTTCCGGTATGCCGCGCACCAGAAGATTCGGCGCGACACTCGTGTAGGCGCTGCCCGGCCCGAGCACAATGATGTCGGCCAACTCGATGGCTTCCAGGACTTCCTCCGGCGCCTGCGCGTCCGGCGGGTCCAGCGCCACGCGTCGGATGCGGAGGGGAGAGTGAACGATGGCGGTCTCGCCCTCTATCACGCTGCCATCTTCCATCTCCGCGCGCAGGCGCACATGCTGCAGTGTAGAGGGCAGTACTCTTCCGCGGATGTTGAGCACCTTGCTGGTGCGCCGGATGCCCTCCTCGAAATCTCCGCCGGCTATCTCGGTCATCGCGGCGATCAGAAGGTTGCCGAAGGCGTGGTCGCGCAGCCCGTTCTCCGCCCCGCCGCGCCGAAACCGGTACTGAAAGAGATCGGTCATGGTG
>CAZGLN010000139.1:5854-6115 GCA_964526545.1 uncultured Chthonomonadales bacterium | reverse complement strand
CCACCAGACAGTTGCGGATGTCTCCCGGAGGCAGCACGTTAAGCTGCTTCTGGAGCTTGCCGGAGGAGCCGCCATCATCTGTAACGGTTACAACCGCAACCAGATTGCTGCTGTATTGCTTCAAGCCGCGCAGCATGGTGGAGAGCCCGGTGCCGCCACCCAGAACCACCACGCGGGGACCGAGCTTCAGCACGCGGTCTCGGTACACGGCATCCACCAGGCGGGTTGGTGAAACGGCAGGGCTCAGAGCAGCCATGAAGA
>CAZGLN010000139.1:0-5833 GCA_964526545.1 uncultured Chthonomonadales bacterium | reverse complement strand
AGGTGCGCCAGCGCGACACAAACGAGGGCAAGGCCCGCCAGAATCAGCAGCATTCCCATGCCCGCGCCAGATGCGCCATCCATGGGCACGCCGGCAAGCTGCTCGAACCACGTCCAAAAGGCGTTCGGCCACTTCAAGAGGTCCAGGGTGTGCACCCCTGTGGCCAGGGGCACGCCGAGCAAGATCATTCCCAGCGCGACACAGAGGAGAACGATCCAGCGCTTGAAGCGCAGGCCGGGCCGGAGCAGCTTAACCAGTTCCAGGATGCGGTCCATCATCCGCACCCCCTCTTGCGAGAGGACACCATGCTGAACCTAATGATCCTTCCGGTGGTCCTGCAAGAAGTGGTTCAGAAAGCCGCTGACGAGCCCCATCAAGATGGGACCGAGCACGGCTCCAAGCACGGAATCCACGTGGAAGCCATCCACAACCCGGGTGGTTGCCCAGAAGAGCAGCGCGTTGATCGCATAGCCGAAGAGGCCGAAGGTGGCGCACGTGAGAGGCAGTGTAAGCAGTACGAGAAACGGTCTCACCAGGGAGTTCGCAAGCCCGATCACGACGGTGGCGAGCACCAGGGCCGAAGTGGACTCGGCCCACACACCAATCCCCAGATGGGCCACCACGGCAAGCGCAATGCCACTCGACACCCAACGCAGGAGCCAGTTCCTCACAGTGCACCTCCTCCCAATAGTCTACCCCGACGGCATGGGCACCCAGGAAAGCGGCTGCGTGGGCACTTCGTGAGGAAGCCGCGGCACACAGTGCCGGCTATGCGCAGACTAACGACGTCGCCTGCTTGAGGAGAGGATCTTCTGAGATTCGCGGTACTTGACGACGGTGCGCCGCGCCACCATGATGTTGCGCTGTCGGAGCGCCGCCACGATCTGCTGGTCGGAGAGTGGCCGGGAGGGATCCTCGTTGGCTATCAGCTCCTCGATGGCTTCCTTGACGCTGAGCGAGGAGTTAAAGAAGATGTCGAACGGCACCACTTCCTCGTTAGGCAGCTGCACGTACTTCTTTGCCGTGGCGCGGCTCACGGTGCTCTCGTGCAGTTCCAGGAGCTCCGCCACGCGCGTACGCGTGAGAGGAACCAGGAACTGCCGGGACCCGGTCTCGAGGTAGCCCTGCTGCTGCTCCACGATGTACCGTGTGATCATGCGGAGCGTCTTGCGGCGCTGGTTGAGGTTGCGAATAAACAGCTCGGCACGCTCGACGTACTCGGTGATGTGCCTCCGGTCCTCTTCCGGCACGTGCGCGCTGCCAGCCTGGATCGCGTCGTAGGCACGACGATAGGTGGGATTCACTCCGAGAACGAAGGGCTCCGAGCCAACCACCTCCACCTCGTAACCGAGCTCGGTTCGGCGGATGACCACATCCGGCTTGATGGCGCCATCGCCGCCAAGATGCCTGGTGGCCCACGGAGGGCGAAACTGGCTCGCCGGATAGGGATTCAGCCGTTCACGGATGAAGCGCACGGCGTCCTTCACCTGTTCCGGGTTCACGCCAAGAGCGCGCGCGATCTTGGCGTGTCGGCCTCGCACCATGTCCTTGAAGTGGCGATCCACGATTGTCTGCGCCAGGGCGTGGCCCTGGCCTTCCTCCGCCAGGTAGCGCAACTGGAGAATCATGCACTCCCGTAGGTCGCGCGCCGCCACCCCAGGCGGATCCATGGACTGCGCAACTTCCAGCACGCGGAGCACCTCCGAGACCTCCACGCACAGGTCCCGGGCAATCTCCTCGGGCGCCACATCCAACCAGCCATACGAGTTGAGGCTGTTGACGATGTACTCACCGATGCGGAACTCCTCATCGGTTAGGGCGGCACGAAGCAGCGAAGTCAGGTGCTCCTGAAGGGTAACCTCGGCCTCGAGGTTGGCTACAAGATCGAACTCGGTCTCCGCGTAACCCTGCGGGCTGAAGAAGGCCTCCGCGTCCGTCCAGAGCACGTCAACGGGCGTATCGTCGAGCACGGACTTCGTGCGCTGCGAACAGACCGGGCAGAGATCGGGGTTCTTGCAGTTGCCGTTACAGACAGGCTCATGCTCCAAGACATCCAGCGCGGGGTTCTGGAGAAGCTCGGCCTCAATGCTCTCCAGCAGCTCCATCGAACTCTGCTGCAGTATGGCGTTCGCCATAATGAGCTTCGGATCGATGCGCTGGGTGACTGTCTGGCGTTGTTCTTGCCGAACCAGCACTGCCATCATTTCTCCAGGGGAGGACTGCCAGCCTTGGTGGCAAATCAGCACACAACGACAGATTCTCGGCAGAAGAGCCGTCGCACATGAGGCCCGGCTTCCGCGTCTTCGTTGCCATTATATGGCGGCAGAAGGCGCATGTCAAGGCAGTTGGCACGATTCTTGCAATAGGGCGTCTTCCCACGTGCGGACCCTGATGGAGGAGATCGGGAGCCGATCGGTCTGCAAACCACGGGCATACCTGCCAATAATGCTTGAGAACCACGCTCGCCGCGGCGCCCATCGCCCGCCGCCACGGACCAAGGGTAATGCCCGACCAGGCGCAAGGTCTCCGAATCCTAGCGAATGCCCAGACCCAGGACATCACGGCGCAGCATGCCGCCGTTGTCCACGTACGGCCAGCAGCACGGGTGATTGCCTGCTGCTCGTACGTGCCTCAGGTGAGCTCACGAGAAACCGCCATCGCGATGGGACAAGCGCTCGTCGCGGAGGGGCAGCGCGTGGGCGTACCGCGCATGCTTGCGCCGTCCAGCCCGGAGCCGATCATTGATCGCACTCCGCTGCCCTGCCCGGTCTTCGACCTCGCCAGGCCCGAGGAGCGACGGGCCGGCGCCCGGCGCGCCGACCGCCTCTTCGATATCCTGCTCTTTGGTTGCGATGGAGATGCCTGGCATCATGTGGAGGCGCTCTGCGCGCCTGAGGTCCTCCTGGTTGCGGGCATGGAGGATGTGGATATCGCTCGGGCCTACACGGCCATCAAGACGCTCGACCGCAACGGCGCGGTGGCTGCGTTGCGGCTGATGCTCTGCGGCACCGGAGATTCCGCCGGAGTGGCGCGCCGCTTGGCGGGCGCGGCGTCACGGTTTCTGGGTCTCGACATCCGCTATCTCGGCAGCATTTCGCCCATCTGGACAAGGCCCGGTGAGGATCGCACCGAGCTGCGAAGGGCCGCCCGCGCGCTGCTTCATCTCAGGGGAGCCCTGCGCGGAGCGGAGTCCTTCGTCGAGGATTGCGCCGAGAGGCTCGGCATGCCCAGCGGCACTGCGGCGTAGTTGCTGGCGGCTTCGGCGAGTACAATAGGGTAGACCTGGTTTTTCTGCCGGGACAGGAGGTTCCGGCATGTCTGGATCCTCAAAGGAGCATTTAATGGCAGCACGCAAACTGAAGATACTGCTGGTTTCGGCGGAAGTGGCGCCCTTTGCCAAGGTGGGCGGCCTGGCGGATGTGGCCGGCGCCTTGCCCAAGGCACTGAAGGCCTTGGGGCACGATGTGCGTGTCGCAATGCCCTGCTACAAGATGATCGAGGAGAACCCCGCCTACGGGGTGAAGGACCTCCTTCCCACGTTTCAGGTGCCCATCCACGAAGGCTATTCCGAGCCGGCCTGGGTGAGGCAGACCTCTATCGGGGATGTCCCTGTCTATCTTATCGCCAGCGACAGGTACTTTGTGGACGCCACCGAGAGCAAGAAGGTCTACACCTTCTCGGCCGAGCCGTATGTGTTCTTCGCCCGCGCGATTACGGAGTTCGTGCCGCGGCTGCAGCCCTCCTGGACCCCGGACATCATCCACTGCAACGATTGGCACACGGGCCTCACGCCGGTCTACCTGAAGCAGCTCTATCACAACCACCCCACGTGGGCCAAGACGGCCTCGGTCTTCACAGTTCACAACCTCGCCTATCAGGGCGAGTTCGATTTCGAAGTCCTCCGCTACGCCGGCCTGCCGGACTCGCTCTTCACCTACGATAAGCTGGAGTTCTTCGGACGCATGTGCTTTATGAAGGGCGGTCTCGTCTTCTCGGACATGGTGAACACCGTCAGCAAGACCTATGCGGAGGAGATTCAGACCCCGGAGTACGGCGCACGCCTTGAAGGGCTGCTGCGGCATCTCGCAAGCATCGGCCGCTTGACCGGCATCGTCAACGGCATAGACTACGAGGTGTACAACCCGGCTACGGATCCGAATATCGCAGCCAACTTCTCGGCCGATTCGCTCGACGGAAAGGCCAAGTGCAAGACGGACCTGCAGAAGCGGAGCGACCTTCCCAAGAGCAAGAATCCCGTCATCGGCATCATTTCCCGCCTGGCCGATCAGAAGGGTTTCGATCTGATTGAGCAGGCCGCCGAGCAGCTTATGTCCATGCCGTTGCAGCTGATTCTGCTCGGCACGGGCGATCCGCGGTACGAGCAGCTCTTCCGTGACCTGGAAGCCAAGTACCCGAAGAAGCTCAAGGCGCACATCGGGTTCGATGCCATCCTTGCCCAGGCCATCTACGCGGGCAGCGACATGTTCCTGATGCCCTCCCGCTTCGAGCCGTGCGGCCTTGGTCAACTGATGAGCCTGCGCTATGGCACCATTCCCATCGTGCGCTCTACCGGCGGTCTGGCGGATACCATCCAGGACTACCAGCCGCGCACCGGCAAGGGCAACGGTTTCGCCTTCGCGGAGTACTCGGCGGACGCCATGATGGACGCGGTGCGGCGCGCCGCGGCAGTCTACGATGACGCGGAGAAGTGGCGCCATCTTGTGATTGCCGCGATGAAGTGCGACTATTCGTGGAATGCCTCCGCGAAGCGCTACGTGGATCTCTACAAACAGGCCATGGCCATGGTCAACCTGGCCTCCGCCGCCTGATATCCGCTGCCGGCCCCGCGCCGCCTTCGCGGGGCCGGCCAGCTCTTTTCGATGAAAATGATTGCCGATCGCCTGCCAACTGTCATGGGCGCCAGCGCTGGGATTCTCGTGGTGTTTCTTAGCCTGCTGGCACAGGTCTCGCCGCTCGTCTGCGCCCTGCGAGCCGTGGCGGCTTATGTGGTGTTCGCGGCATTCGGCATGCTTATCCGTTACGTTGTGCTGGATACCCTCGCCAGGCAGGAAGGTGCCCAGCAGGCCGATGTGCCCATCGAGCGCGCCCTGCCCGGCACCTCTGTCAGGGAAGCCCTGGACGACGGCTCCCAACAAGAAGCCGCCTGAAACCTCGGGCACTTGCCGGGCCCTCCGCCGTTTCGCGGCAGTGTCCCTGTATGCCATCATAGGTCATATTCCGACAGGATTCGCGCCCCTCGGCGCCGAATAGCACTGCACACCCTGCCGTTGTTCCCGGCGGCCCGGAGACGTGGAGTTGACAGCCACCGAACTCACTGACGCATGGCGTCGTTATAAGCAGCTCGGCGACAAACGCGCGCGCGACTCCATCATCAACCAGTACGCCTATCTGGTCAAAATCACCGCGGGCCGCGTGGTGAGCAGCCTTCCGCCTAGCCTTGAGAGGGAGGACCTGGTCAGTGCCGGCGTGGTCGGGCTGATAAAGGCGGTGGACCAGTTCGACAGTCGCCGCCAGGTGAAGTTCGAGACATACGCCATCGCTCTCATCCGCGGAGCCATCCTGGAGATGCTCCGCGAGGAGGACTGGGTACCCCGCTCCATCAGGGAGCGTCTCAAGATGCTCGAGCGCGCTTACCTGGACCTCGAGACCATCCTGGGCAGGCCCCCCAGCGAGCAGGAAGTGGCAAACCACCTGCAGATGACCTTGGAGGACTTCCAGAAGCTGCTCGTGGATACCGGCAGGACGGCCCTGGTCTCACTGGATGAGGCGCTTGTGGGCTCCGATGGCGGCGAGAGACTCCACCTCTCCGACG
>CAZGLN010000138.1:0-10325 GCA_964526545.1 uncultured Chthonomonadales bacterium | reverse complement strand
TCTCCTTCGGTCCCGCCAAGGTCTCGATGTTGTCCAGCTTGCGCGTCTCGCCCGCCGCGTTGTTCACGTTGACATTCACCGGTCGGGCCTTGATGGGGCTGCCGTCGGTCTGGGTCCAGGCCTCCAGAAGATGCCAACCATTCGCTACCTTGGTGGTGTCCCACTGATACTCGTAGGGAGGGTAATTCTTGAGGACCTTGAACTCTTTGTTGATGAAGAACGTGACGTACGGCTTCTGCCGCTGCAGATCGGGATCCAACTGCACGCGGATGGGCACCAGACCGCTCACCTGAATGCCGTTTTGCGGATAGGCGATGCGCACCGGCGCGGAGAGATCGGCGGCAACCACCCGCAGCCGCGCGGGCGCGGTTACCACCTTGCCATCCACTCCAATAGCCCGCACCTCGATCTCGTGGTTGCCCTCGCTGAGGTAGGCCGTCTCGAGCTGGAAGGAGATCACGGCGCGGCTCTGGCTGGAGTTCAGCTGCCTCTTAGCCACCAGCGACCCATCCAGGTAGAGCTCGACCGTATCCACGACACCGCCCTTGTAGCTCACATCCAGCGATACCTTGTCGCCTGAGCCGCGCAGGTCCGGAGTGATGACGGATAACTGCAGTCCACTTGCCTGCCGCGCCTTGGCTGCCGCCAGTGCGGAGGGCGGAGATGCCGCCATCACCCCCAGCAGACTAGCCGCAGCGGCAACGCAAGCCATCCTCTTCATACCAGTGCCTCCTCTGGTGATGGATCAAGCCGCCAGTTGTACCAATGGCGCCTGGGTTTCTCAGTACGCTTATTGGATCGCCGCGCACAGAAACGGCAACGTTGGCGCGCGCGGGTATTCCGACGCGCCAAAGCGCTACAATCTAACACACGCGGCGAAGCCGTGTCAATCAGAACGCCGAGATATTCGCGCCTGGACCCGGATTTCCTTCCTGAAGACTTTCGCCTGCTGCGAGCTGCCCCGAAAGCGGATGGGTTGCTTCCGAGCGCGATACCGATGGACCTGGTCGGCTCCGCCCACCGGAGGAGATCCTCCGGTGGGCTCACAGCCTCGGTGTCCCATGTCTGCTTGTCGGCATGTAGACGCCCGAGCTCGATATGGCGATGCGGATCGTTACACGGACGACGAACGCGACGGGGAGCGAGAGCGGGGAGGAGAAAGCGTGGTACGTCGCGGCAGCATGTCGGGGTGGGCGGATTTGAACCGCCGACCTCACGGTCCCGAACCGTGCGCTCTACCAAGCTGAGCCACACCCCGATCCGCAGTTGTTCAGTATAGGGCGCGGGCGCGGGCATTGTCAAGTCCAAGGCCCCGGCGTGAGGTAGGCTATGCACGAAAGCAGCGTCGAGGTAGGATGATTCCATGTCGGATCCGGATGCGCTGGACGAAGCCGCGGTGGAGGAGGCCGTGCGGGAGGCCCTCGCGGAGGGAAGCTCCGCGGCCGAGCTCCAGCCGCTGATAGAGGCCCTTCGCGCGCGGCGACGCGCCTACGCGGCGGAAGCCGAGCAGGCGGCCGACGAGGCGGACCGAGCGCACTGGCGGACACGCATCGCGGAGGTGGATAGGCAGATAGAGGCACTCCGCGTGGAAGAGGCCCTTGCCGCGTTTGTGGAGTTCTCGGTGCGCACGGCCGCTTCGCGTGCACGGCCGGCATCGCTCCAGGATGAGGGCGAGGACTGAGAGCGGGTGTCCAGGCCCACTGCGGCACACCCCGCCCAACCGACCGCTGGGACCGCCTTTGACATCCCCACGCTCGCCGCGCTCATCTTTACCTTCGTGCTCTGGTCGTCCGCCTTCGCTGTCATCCGCTACGCCATCCGAGCCTATTCGCCAGGGCACCTCGCGCTCATCAGGTTTCTGTCAGCCTCTGCGACGCTCGCACTGTACGTGCTGCTGCGCCGCGAAGCGATGGGCAGCGCGCGCGGGTGGCCCGTGCTGATCGCCGCGGGCATCGTGGGCGGCACGCTCTACCATGCCTTCCTCAACCACGGGCTGGCCATGGTGAGCGCGGGCGCGGGCAGCATGGTGGTAAATACCGCGCCCGTGTTTGCCACGCTCCTGGCCGCGTATTTTCTGCGCGAGAGGGTCTCTCTGGCGGCCTGGCTGGGGCTGCTGGTCTCGCTGGGCGGCGTAGTGCTGATTGCCGCCGGAGAGGGACGCGGACCTCGGCTCGAGACCGGCACCTTGCTCCTGCTGGGCTCGGCAATCTGCTGGGCGCTCGCCATGCTGTTCCAGAAGATTGGTCTGCGCGGCCAGGGGCCGATTCAGGTAGGCATCTGGACCGTGTGGATAGGGACCGCCGGCCTGCTGGTCTTTGCACCCGGCTTGCCGCAGGCCTTCGCACGCGCATCATGGCAGGCCACGGCCGCCGCCATCTACCTGGGAGTCTTTCCCATCGGGCTCGCCTACCTCTCGTGGGCCTACGTGCTCAGCCGTATGCCCATGGTGAGCGTGGCGCGCACGCTCTACCTGCTTCCCGCGCTGGCCGTGCTCTTCGGTTGGCTGCTTCTAGGGGAGGTGCCCACACTGCTCACTCTGGCGGGCGGCGCGCTCGCGCTGGCCGGAGTGGTGCTGGCCCATCAGGGCTCCGCCCCGCGCGCCGAGACAGATTGAAGCAAGGGCCGTGGAAACCCTCGCCTTCGCCGGAACGGTATAATGGCGTAACGCAGCGCTCCGAAGGGAGCCTCTTTTTTCGTTGCCATGATGATGCTACGCCGCGTACCCCTCCTCTTCTTGCTCCTTGTGGCAGGCTTGCGCGCGGATGCCGCCAACCCGACGCCGCTGGACCGGGCCGAGACCGCGATCAGGGCGCTGCGCGAGGGCGATTTCTCCACGGCCGCCGCCACCCTCCGCGCTGCAGTGGAAGCCAGCCCGCATGACGCCGCGGTTCAGACCGCCGCGGCTACTCTGCTGACGCTCTGCGGTGACGTGGAGAACGCTTCCTGCGCATGGTCCGCGGCGCTTGCCATGCGCCCGGGAGACCCGCTTGCGCAGTATGGTCTGGCCGTTGTGGCGCTCGCGCGTGCCCAGATTGACAAGGCGCGCGACTACGCCGGCATGGCCTTCGGCAGCGGCGAGCGCGGCCACTGCCTGCTGCTAGACCGCTACGCTCAGGGCCTGGTGGCGGTAGGCGGTGCCGGGGACTCGCTGCCGCTTCCGGAAGGCCTGAGGGCCGCCGCTCATGCGCTGAGTGCCTTCGCGGCAGCCCGCTCGGGAGACCACGCCCGTACCCTCGCGGAGGTGAAGGCGGCTCTCGGCGTGCTGGACGGCGATCCTTACGCCGAAAACAGTGCCGTGCTCCTGACGGGCGATCGCGCGGCGCCGCTTCGGTTCGGCGGGCCGCCGCTCCAGACCGGTGCGCGGCTGGTGCCCGGCCTCCAGGAGAGTGCGGACCGCCCCTACTCCGGGTCCATCACCATCGGCCCGGACGATGTGGATCCGCGCACCGCCTATGTGGCCTATCGCATTGACGATACCTACAGGTCTATCGTCAACACTCCGCCATACAAGATTGTGTGGGATTCCACCCGGGCGCCGAATGGGCCGCACCGCGTGGAGATCGTGGTCTACGATCGCTCGGGCATCGAACTCTCCCGCGCATCCAGGCAGTTCCGCACATATAACGTCGGCGCGGCAGCCGCGGAGAGCATGGCCGATCCGCGCAGGGAACGTCTGCGGGAGGAGCTCTGGTCGCTGCTGGCACCTCGGCCCAGCCGGCTAGCGCTGGCCGCCATGGGAGCCGCGGCGGCGCGGGCGCTCAACAACATCCCCGACGAGACCCGCCTTCTGGAGCTGCAGACCGCGCTGGATCCGGCCCACGGCGGCGCCCATGCTCGATTAGCCAGCCTCCGGCCGTTCCGCGCGGCCCCGGCGCTCTGGCGCGGGCGGGACGACGCTCCGTGGGTTGCGCTCACCTTCGATGACGGCCCGCGTCCAGGCATTACGGAGCAGCTGCTGGCCGTGCTCACGGCGGAAGGGGTCCCCGCGACATTCTTCGTCATCGGAAGACACGTTACCGCCTATCCGGACCTCACCCGCAAGATTGCCGAGGCAGGTATGCAGGTGGAGAACCACACCTACACCCACACGAACCTCACCATTCTGCAGCCGCGCGAGGTGGAACGCGAGCTCCTTCGCACAAATGCCGCCATCCGGGAGACAACAGGCAGGCTTCCGAGGTACTATCGCCCTCCGGGTGGCAACACGAACGCGGAAGTGGCGCGCCTGGCCGAGAAATGGGGCCTGACGGCGTGCATGTGGACCGTGGGCGGCGACACCTACGAAGGAGGACCTCCCGAGAGGCTGGCCCGCTTCGTTATCGAGCGAACGCGGCCGGGAGCGGTGATACTTCTTCACAACGGACGTATGAATACAGTGGTGGCTCTGCCGAGAATCATCGCGGGACTTCGCGCCAAGGGCTACCAGTTTGTAACCGTCGAGCAGTTGGACGCCAGGCGCAACGGAAGTTTGGGCGCGCCTGTAACGGATGCGCGGAATCTTCCGCCTAATGGAAGGAATGCGCTGCAGCGATAACGTAAAGCAGCACGCCATTGTTAGCGTCCCGGCCGCAAGCGGACCGGGTGCGCCTGAGGGAGGTTTGCGATGCATAAGAAGCTGACCGCAGGGCTTGGCGCAGTCGCGTTTGCTTTGGCCATCGTCGGACCGGCCATGGCCCAGAGCGGAGCAAATCCGCGCGCGGAGCGGCGGCTCATCGGCATCAGCCTGTTTAGTGATTACAAGGCCGTCCTGCAGCGCCTTGGCGCTCCTGACCGCATCGAGCCCGGCGCTGTCTCCGGCGTGCCGGTCGGTCAGACTTCGGGAGCGCCCGCGGCGGGAGGCCTGCCCGGCCTTACCGGCATCGGCCCGATGGGCATGGGCGGGATGTCCGCGCCGATGATGGGCGGCAGCGCACCGATGATGAGCTCTATGGGACCGCCGATGCCGGGCCCGATGAGCTCTGGCGGAATGACCGCGCCGATGCCGGGCTACATGGCGGGTATGGGCGGCTCCACAGGCAACCCCTACGGCGGCGGAATGCGCCGTGGCGAGGATGCCGGGGACTCGAGAGGCGGATTGGCGGCTCCTGGCGGAGCGGGTCAGCAAATCATTCAGAGCGAAGAGGGCGAGGTAACCTGGATCTACGAGCGGGGCACCACCACCTACCAGATCCTGTTCAATAAGGACGGCCGCGTTATCCAGATTCAGCTCTTCGGCTACAGCAACCCGGCCACCACCAGCCGCGGGATCCGACTGGGCGATACGCACAGCCGCATCTATTCGCTGTATGGTTGGCCCGGGGCCAGCATCAAGGATGGCAGCAACCTGATTCTGGACTATGGCCGTGATTACCAGGTGGCCTTCCAGTTGGCCGAGCGCAAGGGCGTGCGCGGGCCTCGCGTGGTAGGCATCACCGTGGCCGCGACGGACGGCATGTCCACCCTCGTGCGCGCGGGTGCGCGCGGCGGCCAGATGGGCCCCGGAATGCCCGCGGGCATGGGCGGCATGACCAGTCCGATGGGTATCGGGCCGATGGGAATGGGCGGCATGTCAGCCCCGATGATGGGCGGTATGTCCATGCCGACCGTCGGCGGCATGGGTCCCTACGGCGGCAGCAGCGCTGGCATGATGCGCCCGCAGGGCGCTGGCGGCGGACGCGGCGGCAAGATGGGCGCCATGGGCCTGTAAGTCTCGCATAACCAGGTAGAATAGGTAGGGAGCCGGCGGTTGCCGGCTCCCTACTTGTTCCTTAGGTCGCTCTGCAAACGGACCTGCAGCTCCTAACCGAACGCTGCCTTCCCGCCACGTTCCCTTAACCATGGGCGCAGATAAAGAAGAGATCCGCGCACGCAACGACATCGTGGAGCTCATCGGCTCCTACGTGGCGCTCAAGCGGCGCGGGCGCAGTTTCGTCGGCCTCTGTCCGTTCCACCTGGAGAAGACTCCCTCGTTCCACGTGAGCCAGGAGACGCAGACATTCACGTGCTTCGGTTGCGGCGCCAAGGGCGACGTCTTCACATTCGTCGAGAAGCACGAGAACCTCTCGTTCGTGGAAGCCGCGGAGTTCCTGGCGCGGCGGGTCGGCCTCACCTTTGAGCGCCGCGGAGGCACCGGCCAGGAGTCGAACCTCCGCGAGCGGCTGTACGAAGTCAACGGCCTCGCCCTCGCCTACTTCCGGCGCATGTACCAACGCGAGGAGGCGCCTCGCGCCTATCTCGAACAGCGGCGCGGCATCGCCGCGCAGATGGTGGACCAGTTCAAACTAGGATTTGCGCTCGATAACTGGAGCGGGCTCACCGGCTACCTCCGCGCCAACCGGCACGATCTCGCCGCCGCGGAGGCCGCCGGGCTGATTGCGCGAGGACGCACGGGCGACTACTACGACGTGTTCCGCAATAGGATCATCTTTCCCATCTTCGATGAGCAGGAGCGGGTGGTTGGATTCGGCGGGCGCGCCTTTGGGGACGAAGAGCCGAAGTACCTCAATACCACCGAGACTCCCATCTTCAACAAGAGCCGGCAGCTCTACGGGCTCCATCTCGCCCGCAAGGCCATTGCCCAGGCTGGCCGCGCCCTGCTCATGGAAGGCTACATGGATGTGATTGCCGCGCACCAGGCCGGCTTCACCCACGCGGTAGCGACCCTCGGCACGGCGCTTACCGAGACCCACGCGCGGCGTCTGGCGCGCCTCTTTCCGGAGAACCCAACGGTGGTGCTTGTCTACGATGCCGACCGCGCCGGCATCAAGGCCACCCTGCGGGCCTCGGAGCTTCTGGAAGGTGCGGGAATCACGGTGCGCGTAGTGCAGCTGCCCGCCGATGAAGACCCCGACTCCCTGCTTCGGCGGCCGGAAGGGAGAGCACGGTTCCAGCGCGCCATAGATGGCGCCTCGGGCAGAGTGGAATATCTGCTGGATCGCATCGCGGCGGAAGCGGACCATGCCACCGAAGAGGGCCGCGCGCGGATGCTGCGCCAGATGATCTACGTGCTGGCGACGGTCCCGCTGCGCAGCGAGCGCGACTTCTACGTAGAACGCGTGGCGCGGCACCATCCCTTCAGCGCGGCAAGTCCCGATAAGGCGAAGGAGATGATCCACGCGGATGCGGAGGCCGTGGCCGCGCGCTTGCGGGCGGAGGCGCGCCGCGCCGCCACACCCTCTTCTTCGCCGCCTGCTTCTGCCAGTGGTGCCGCCGGTTCCGTTACTTCCAGGCACTCCGGAGCCGACGCGCAGGCTGCGGCAGCGAAGACTCCGCCACCCACGGCGGAGGAGCGCGCCGAGCGTCTGGTTATCCGCGGCCTGCTCACACCAAGAATCAGTGCGGAGGCGCTGAAGGCACTCCACCCGGAAGACTTCGTAACCGAACTCGGCCGCCAAGTCCACGCCTTCGCCCTGGAGCGTGCAGAGGAGATCGGCAAGGCGTCCAGCACGCGGGCGGTATTGGAATTGGCGGCGGATACGGGGTTTTGCGAAGCGGTCCGCACACTGCTGCAGGAGATGGAGGCCGAGGCGGCGAATATCCGCGCGTCCACGGCGGTCCGCACCGCGCTCACCGAGATACAGCCGGAACAGGTGCTCGCCTGCGCACGGACCCTCCGCAAACACCGTATGCGCATGCTCAAGCAGGAACTTGCGCGGATGCTGGCAAGAAAGCAGGAGTTGACCGAAGAGGACAGGGAACGAATAGCCGAACACCAGCGCCTTCTGACGGAGCTGGGCAGATAGGCGCCAGGGTGTGTTCGGCGGGCCGCGCTGAGCGGCGATTGGATGACGGGCGGGCCGGTTCCGCGGCGGGAGTTTGGTAAGAGTGGCAATAGACCAGGTGCGTGACCAGAGCGAGTTTCAGCGCCTGCTGGATCAGGGCAAGACCAGGGGCTTCCTTACTTACGACGAGATTAACAACGGCCTCGCCGACGAGGAGCTCGACCCCGACCAGCTGGATGAGCTTCATCAGATCCTCGAGGACGCCGGCATCCAGGTGGTGGCCCGCCGCGAGGAGCCGGCGGAGTCGCCCGCGGACCCGCTCTGCCCCTCCGTCCTCATTCGCCAGCCCAAACGCGAAGACGAGGCCCCCGCCCACGAGCCGCTGCCCGTTGACGACTCCGTGCGCATGTGGCTACGCGAAATAGGCAAGACGCCTCTCCTCACGATGGAAGAGGAGATATGCCTCGCCCAACGCATCGAGGCCGGCGACCGCCGCGCAAAGGACGCCTTGACCAAGTCAAACCTCCGCCTGGTGGTATCCATCGCCAAACGCTACACCGGGCGCGGTATGTCCTTCCCGGACCTCATCCAGGAGGGCAACATCGGCCTCATCCGGGCAGTTGAAAAGTTCGACTTCCGCAAGGGCTACAAGTTCAGCACCTACGCCACGTGGTGGATTCGCCAGGCCATCACCCGGGCCATCGCCGATCAGGGGCGCACTATCCGCATCCCCGTCCACATGGTGGAGACCATCAATCGGCTCATACGGACCAGCGGTCAGCTCCTGCAGGACCTGGGCCGCGAACCGACTCTCGATGAGCTGGCGCGCGAACTGGAGATGCCTGTCGAGCGTGTCGCCGAGATTATCCGCATCGCCCCCGAGCCGCTCTCGCTCGAAACACCCATCGGCGAGGACGAAGACAGCCACCTCGCCGACTTCATCGAAGACCACGAGGCCGTCTCCCCGGCGGAGGCGGCATCCCACCTTATCCTGCGTGAGAAGATCGAGGAAGCGCTCTCCGCCCTCTCGGATAGAGAGCGGGAAGTGCTCATCATGCGCTTCGGACTGGAAGATGGCTGCTCGCGGACGCTGGAGGAGGTGGGCAGGCACTTCCGTGTCACACGCGAACGCATCCGGCAGATAGAGGCCAAAGCGCTCAAGAAACTCCGCAATCCCAACCGAAGCCGCAAACTTCGAGAGTACCTCCAGTAGCCCTGGTCCCACGGCCGGCTGTCCCGCGTCCGCGTAGGCGGGCTGCCGCCAATGCGCAGGTCCGGAGAATGAGCAATGGGGTATCGCACGTGCGCGCTCTGCATGGCACTGGTGTTCACTGCGGCTGCACGCGTCCCGGCCGCTCCGGCGCAGGACCCGGTTAAGCCAGCATTCCCGGCAGTCTTTCCCGCCCCGACCGGCGCCAACGGCTATGAGGAGATTGTGATGGCCGCGGATCTCGCCGCGGCCGCCGAGGCGCGCATGGTGCTCACGGGGCCGGAAGTAACGCTCACGAGCCTCCGCGCGGCATTGCGTGATCCTGAGCGCATCCGCGCCATCGAGCTGCTGCGCGCCGGTCTCCGCAAACCCATCTCCTCTCCCGCGCGCCCCCAAGGTCCCGATGCGCTCCAGCCGGAACTGCAGCATCTGCGCAGTCTTGCGCGGCTATTGGCGGCGAATATCCGGGCGGCCTTTGCCGACGGGCGCAATGCGGACGCGCTGGGCTATCTGAGCACAGGGATCCGCTTTGCCGCCGCCCTGCATGGCGAAACACTCATTGCCAGCCTGGTGGGAGTTGCCGTCCACTCCATCGTGCTCCGAATCTATGCGCGCTACCTCACCCAACTCTCCGCTAACGATTGCGACCGCCTGCTGGAGGTGGTGCGCAGCATGCGTCGCTTGCCTGACCCCGCGCGTCTGGCGCTTGAAGCCGAACGGAGGCACGTTGCATCCCGCATCAGCAGTCTGCGGAGAGATGCATCCGCTCTGCGTGCGTACCTCGCCCAGCCAGAAGGAGCCGCCGAACTCCCCGACCTCCCAGATCAGCGCGCCGTAGATGCCTTTGTGAGCCAGGTCCTTACCGAAATCAACCTCGCGTTCAGCCAACGGCTAGCGGAGGCAGCCAGGCCTCGCTGGCAACGCAGAGAGATGCCTCCCGAGGAGGGCGGCCGAACGGTTGGAAGCGCATTTGTCGCCGTATTGCTCGAACCCCTTGCGGCCGCAATGACGAGGTTCGATTGGGCCCGCACCGAACTCCAACTGCTGGGAGTCCACGCGGCCATCCGGCGATATGCCTGGGAGCATCAGCGGCTCCCCTCTTCCCTGGAGGAACTGGGGCTGGGAGAGATGATGGTAGACCCCTTCACCGGGAAGCCGCTGGTCTACCGTGTCACAGGTCAGCAGACCTATGAGGTCTACTCCGTGGGAACGGAGGGCACCACCAGCGGCAGAAGAGTGGATATCGTCGAGCAGGCGAGAACCGCCGCCCCGTCGCAATAGGCCCAAGGCCATTTCGCCCAAACACGCACACCCACGCCAAGCACCAGCGGCGCGGTGGCAGCGATGCGGCCGCTGCTTAGCGAACGAGTCCGGTAGGCGAATGATGCTCCAGAGCCGCAGGCATGGCTCGGGCT
>CAZGLN010000137.1:9852-10384 GCA_964526545.1 uncultured Chthonomonadales bacterium | reverse complement strand
CATCAATGCGCGCATCGCGATGGACCCTGGCCGGCTGCAGGCAGCCGTCGAGCAGTCCTTGGCGGCGGAGGCCGCAAGAGCCGATATTGGGTTTGAGGTGCTCTCGGTCCGCTCGTTTCGGCCGGACTATCCGCGCCCTCCCTATCGGCTGGCCGAATCGTAGAGATGCGTCCGACGCCCGGTAACGGGTGCAGAGGGCGGGAGCCCGATGGTCGGGAACTGTAGGCCGAGTTTGCGGGAGCGCTCTCGCTGAAACCTCCGCCGCGCAGGCGATGTAGTTTCGTTTATAGGATATTCGTCATCTGTGATGCCGGTACACGCTCCCGTCCGCAGGGAGCACAGGAGGATGCGCATATGCCGCAGTTCATCACCACCGGTTCGGCTCTCACCGTGCTCTCCGCCATCCTGGGCATCTGCCTCACGTCGTGGTCCATCATGGTGGCAGCCGCACTCATCTGTTCGCGTCGCGCGGAGACTGCCTCGGACCGCATCCTTACGCGTCCGTGGCGCAGCTTCTTCCTCGGGCTGCTGG
>CAZGLN010000137.1:4484-9736 GCA_964526545.1 uncultured Chthonomonadales bacterium | reverse complement strand
GGGCGGATTGGCGCTGCTGGTTGGCCAGCGCGTGCGCCAGGCGGCGGGCGATCTATCGGATTACGGCGCGCTCTCGCGGGGAGCCACGCTCATCGTGCTGGCCTGCCTGGCGCCGATCGTTGGGTGGTTCGTGGTTACTCCCGCCGTGCTGCTCATCTCCGCGGGCTCGGGCTACCAGGCCATGGGCATCTTCCGCCGGCGCACGCCCGCGGCAAGCCCGGTAACCCATGCGAACAGCGGAGCCGCATGATGCAGGTGGATCGCCGCGACTGGCTCAAGCTGGGCGCGGTAGCCGGCGCGGGAGTGTGGCTCACCGCGGCCTCGGCGATAACGCGCCGGTTTAACGCGCCGGAGCTGCCGAGCGCCCTCTCGGTACCTGAGGGGCCGTTGCAGCCCCTCGCCCGCCTTCTGAATCGCGCCGGCTTCGGCGGGGCCCCCGGCGATCTGGCGCGCATCGCGCGGCTGGGGCCGGAAGCCTGGGTGGAGGAGCAGCTCCGCGCCAGCCTGGAGGAGCCCAAGACGCTCACGGCGCGCACGCACGGGCTTCCCATCCATCGCTCCTACGCCGCCGAGCTCTATGACGAGCCGCGCGAGGAGATTGTCCGCCAGCTTCAGCTTGCCGCAATCCTGCAGGCGGTCTACAGCCGAAACCAGCTGCGCGAGCGTCTGGTGGATTTCTGGACCAACCACTTCAACATCTCCGTGTTGAAGGGCGACGGTGCCTTCTACAAGCCCGCCGACGAGCTGCGCGTCATCCGCAAGCACGCCCTGGGCAGGTTCCCCGCCATGGTGCGGGCCTCCGCGCACAGTCCTGCCATGCTGATGTACCTGGACAACCAGGTGAACAGGCGGGGCACCGCCAACGAAAACTATGCGCGCGAGCTGCTGGAGCTCCACACACTGGGCGTTCGGGGCGGCTATACGCAGAAGGACGTGCAGGAGGTTGCCCGCTGCTTCACTGGATGGACTATCCACGAGCACTTCCTTGGGCCGGTAGGCGAATTCCGATTTGAGCCCGCGCTCCATGACAATACGCCCAAGCACGTGCTCGGGCACGACATTCCGCCCGTGCGCGACCCACGGCAGCCCATCCGGTTCGAGGGCGAGGAGATTCCCGCCGGCCAGCTTGCGGGCGAGCGGGTGATAGAGATAGTCACCCAGCATCCCGCGACGGCGCGCCACATCGCGGGCAAGCTCTGCCGCCTCTTCCTGGGCGATGCTGCACCCGCCCTTGAGGAGAGCGTGGCACGCATCTATCTGCAGACACAGGGCGATATCGCTGCCATGGTCCGGCCCATTCTGCTCTCCGAGGAGCTCCGCTCCAGCCCGCCCATCCTGCGGAGGCCCTTCGATTTCCTGGTGGCCGCCTTGCGCGCGCTCGGCGCGGATACGGATGGAGACTTGCCGATACAGGAGCATCTGGCGCGCATGGGACAGCCCCTCTACCAGTGGCCGCGGCCCGACGGCTACCCGGACCGTCCCTCGGCATGGACCGGCTCGCTCCTGGCGCGATGGAACTTCGCCCTGGCCCTGGCGACCAACCAGATTCGTGGGACGACGGTGGATGTCGCTGCCTTGATGCGGGCCGCGGGCGGCTCGTCGGACGAGCAGTGCGCCGCGGCTCTGGTGGAGCATGTGGCCGCCATGCGTTCCGATGAGCCGCAGGCCCGCGAGCTTCGCGCCGCCGTGCTGAAGCATCTGCAGGCGGCTCCCAGGCACGATCCGAATGCCCCACCCGCGCTTGCCGAAGCGGCCGCGCTGGTCCTCTCCTCGCCGGCGTTTCAATGGAAGTAGGAGGCCAGAGAAGACGCGGCGCGCGCATCCTGCGGTGGGCGCTCGGGTTGATCGTGGGGCTTCCGGCCGCAGGGGCGGCTTTGGAGATGGCGGCGCGCGCGATGGAGGAGGCGCGGCATCCGCCCCCCGGGCGCATGGTGCGGGTGCGCGGGAGGGCGCTTCATCTTCTCTGTAAGGGCGCCGGCAATCCCGCGGTGGTATTGGTGACCGGAGTGGGCGGATCGTGCCTGCAATGGTCGCGGGTACAGGAGGCGCTGGCGCAACAGAGGCGGGTGTGTGCATACGATAGGGCCGGTCTGGGCTGGAGCCAGCCTGCGGCGGGGCCGCGGACAGCGGATGTGCTGGCCGATGAGCTTGCGGAGCTGCTGGACGCGGCGGGCCTAGAGGGAGCCGTGGTGCTGGTGGGCCAATCGTTCGGAGGGCAGGTCGCCTTGCAGTTGGCGGTGCGAAGGCCGGAACGGGTGGCCGGCATTCTGCTTGTGGATGCCATCGGCCCAGGGAGTTTCCCGCCGATGGACGAAGCCTCCGTGCAGGAGGAGAGCAAGCGCCTGCTCCGCAGCGGCGCCAGACTCGCCTGGTTGGCTCGGCTGGGAACGCTGCGCATGGTCGGCTGGTTCAAGGGACGGGAAGGTGGCGGAACGGCGGCCGACGCCGCGGAGGCGGGCCTGCGCATTCGTCCGGAGCGAATCGAGACACTCTTTCGCGAACGCGCCGCACTGCGGGACAGTGTGGCCATCGCTCCCGCGCGCCTGCCAGACTCCCTGCCGCTAACCGTGATTAGCTCCTATCGCGACCTGCCCGCCGGCGATGCGCGGAGGGAAGCGCAGGAGCGTCTGGCCAGGCTCAGTGCGGAGAGCAGGCATGTCATCACGTACAAGAGCGGGCACAACATCCATCTGGAGGAGCCCGAACTGGTGGTCCGCGAGGTGGAGGCCCTGATTCGGCGGGCACGGGCGAAGGCGCATAGCGAGGAGCAGCACGATGCATAAGCGGTGGACCTTCTGCGACGGCAAGGGGAATCTGGAGCGCGCGGCGGTGCCCAAAGTTGGGCCGGAGCGGCAACCGCCCGCTGTCTTGCCGACCCGCCGCTCGCTCATCTTCTCACTCTCGCTCGGGAGCCTCTGGTGGGCGGGCGCGGCCTCGGCGCTCGCACAGGTTGCGGTGCGCCCACGACGGCAGGAGCCGCCCGGCGATGTGCTCGTCTGCATCTTTCTGCGCGGCGGAGCGGACGGTCTGAGCATCGTGCCGCCGCATGGCGATCCGGACTACTATCGCCTGCGTCCGGCTCTGGCCGTACCCGGCCCGCGTGACCGCCGCCGGCCCGCCGGCGAGCGCGCGGTGGATCTGGATGGTTTCTACGGCCTGCATCCCGCTGCCGCGCCGCTCAAGGCAGCCTACGATCGCGGGCTGCTGGCGGTCGTTCATGCGTGCGGCAGCGGCGACCAGACCCGCTCCCATTTCGAGGCCATGCGCGCAATGGAGCGAGGGCTGTATCGGGAGCAGGCCGGCTCCGCCACGGGTTGGCTGGCGCGGCATCTGGACAGCCAGCCGTCAGCTAACTCCTCGCCCTTGCGCGCGGTTGCCCTGGGAAGTGTCGTGCCGGATTCGTTGAGGGGCGCCACGCAGGCTGCCGCCATGACCTCGCTCGATGAGTTTGCGCTGCGCATCCCCGGCAAGAGGGTGCCGCACCGCGATGCCGTGCTCAAGAGCACCCTCGCCGGCCTCTATTCAGGGGGGCGCGACCTGGTGAGCGAGGGCGGTCGGGAGACCCTCGCCGTGCTGGAGACCCTCCGCCGGATAGATCCGCGAAACTACCGGCCGGCCAATGGCGCGGTCTATCCCCAAGGGGCCTTTGGCGAGGGGCTGCGGCAGGTGGCCTGCCTCCTGAAGGGCGGCGTGGGCCTGGAGATTGCCTGCCTCGACCATCAGGGACCCTATCTCTGGGATACACACGTGGCGCAGAACAACCTCATCCCGGCGCAGATTGCCGACCTGGCAGGCGGAATCGCGGCCTTCCTCAAAGATATCGGCGAGGCGTCGCGCCGCACAACCCTCCTTGCGATGACGGAGTTCGGGAGGCGCGCGGGCGAGAATACCGGCCTAGGCACGGACCACGGCCGTGCCAGCGTGATGCTGGCGGCGGGCGGAGGAGTGAGGGGCGGCCGTGTGCTCGCCGAGTGGCCCGGCCTGGCTCCGGGCCGCCTGGAGGGTCCCGGAGACCTGCGCGTTACCACCGACTACCGCGCTGTCCTCGCCGAGTTGCTGGAGCACCGCCTGGGCAACCCGCGCATCTCCGAGGTGCTGCCCGGCTACAAGCCGCGCCCACTCGGCCTGCTGCGCCCACGCGCCTCATAGGGTCTGGTGAGGTTGGGAGGTCGACGAGAGCCGGCTGCGCTCCCGCGTCGCCTGCCGCGCTGGAGGAACCCTCGCGCGCGCCGGTGAACTGCCCTTCCACGCGCGGATACAATCGCAATCCGATGCGGAAGGGGGCGCGCCATGCGAGTGCTTGAAGTCGGCGCCGTGGGCGAGAATGTTGAGCTACTTCAGCAAGCGCTGCGGCAAGAGGGACTGCTGGAGGCCGAGCCCACAGGGCATTTTGACGAAGCAACGGATCGTGCCGTCCGCACCTGGCAGGAGAAGCACGCGCTGGTGGTGGATGGCATCGTGGGGCCGCAGACTCTCCGCTCCCTGGGAGGCTTGCTGCCCGAGAAGGAGGAGTTCTTCGCCATCGGGCCCGACCGCGGCGACGATCTGCGCGAGGCGCGCCCATACTTCCTGGTGCCGGTGGATACGCCGGAGCAGCGCGAGCCGGTCCTTAACCGTGTGGTTGAGCATGTGGCGGCAAGCGGGAAGCCGGCAACGGATATCTACATCCTCTCTCACGGCTGGCACCGCAACTTCTATGACGCGGTCTCCGTGTACGATAGGCTGGTGAGCCGCTTCGTGTGGCTCCTCAGGCGGCGGCGCATCCGCCCGCCCGGCCCGGAGTACCACCCTCTCTTTCTGGCCATCCACTGGCATTCCGATCCGGGAACCAACGGCTTCTGGGATGCGCAGGGCAGGCGGCACAAGGCAAGCTTCCTGCGCAACGCCCGCGACTGCTTCATCGCCGCGCAGCCGGATGCACGCTTCATCGCGGATTTCGAGCACCTGTTCGAGTTCATCTCCAGGCTCTCGGCGCCGGGCATTGATCCCTTCATCTCGTGGGAGCTCTACGAGCTGAACCAACTGCTGCACGGCGTGCTCGACAAGTACGAGCTTCAGGAGGGTCCGGGAGCAACCATCGCGGAGAAGATCGCGGTGGTCTGGCGCTGTTACCATGAATCCCAGGCCAAGCGGCCGCTGGCGGACCAGACGGTAGCGCCCGGAAGGTACCTCACTCCCCTGGGCGCGCTGAAGGCGCTGGTTGGCTTCGCGGTGGGAGCGGGCGCGCTGGCCGTGCTCGCGGCTCCTTTTCT
>CAZGLN010000137.1:3027-4412 GCA_964526545.1 uncultured Chthonomonadales bacterium | reverse complement strand
GCTCTCCAACCTCTGGCTCCTCCTGGTGCCCTTCTCGCTGATTTTCCTGCTGGTGAGCGCCGCCATCGCCGGGCGCGGACCCCGCCGATATGGCGAAGAGGAGCGCGAACCCGCGCGACCGCCCGGGCTGCTGGTCTTTCTAACCTGGATCAACGCAACTCTGGTGCTGGTCGTGCCGCTGCTCGCTCTCTGCGTGGTTACCTTTCTGCTCGGCTGGCTTCTGCGCGGATTTCTGCTGACCAATGAGCGGCTCGGCAAGCCGAACGAGGCGCCGCGTCACGATGGCCTGGCTTGGCTGCGGCCGCGAATGTGGCTCGCCTGGCTAGCGCTCATTCCGGCACGGCTGGCGCACCGGTGCTTCGCACCGGACGACCGCCTGGCCGGTCTGGTGGATGTGGTGACCAAGCAGCTCGCCTTCTTCGAGATGCAGATGAAGGCCGTGGAGACCGGCGCAACGGCGGCTGGCCTCCTGGGGCAGTTACGCGTTCGGCTGCGCGAGGCTGGCGTGTGGAGTGACGACACACGCATTCACCTGGTCGGCCACAGCTTCGGCGGCGTGGTCGTGGCCAACACCGCGCGCCATCTCGTGCTGGTTTCGACAGGCTGCAATCCGTCATCACGCTGCAGGCCGCCATGGCCAGCGACTGGTTCGACCGCGAGACGGAACTGCGGAAGCGCATCGGCGGGCTGCTCGCCGCCGTATTCACCCGTTACGATACGGCCAACAGTTTCTACTACCCTGCGGCGAATCAGGGACGCATGGCAATGGGTTTCGTGGGCATGTGCCATCGCGAGCCCGTGACCATGTACGGCCGCGACGGACGATTCGCCTCGCTCACCTCGCCGCCCTGGCTGGATCTTCCGCCAGGCACCCACGAAGCGAACCTGGATGCCAGCCGCCTCTGCTATGAAGGACCGCCCGCGGCCGGAGGCGGGCATGACGATCTCTTCAAGGACGACGTGGTGAATCTCATCTGGTCCGCCATGACGTACGTCCCCTCGTCGTAGCCTGGCGCGGAGACGCCCGATTCGCAGCTGCGTTGATGTGCGGAGGGAGGGGTTTGGACCTCACCCCCGGCTCGTCTCCTTTGATTGGGAGAGGGGAACGGGGGTGAGGTTGGGTCTTGGGGGGGCTATGCCTTGGCGGGCTGTTCCGCTGCCTCCGCGGCGCCATCGGAGGCAGGCTCTGCTTGCGCCTCCACGGTGTGCGGGGCCAGGCCCGGCACGCGGCTCACCAGGTCCTGCAGCTTGATGCCTGTCATGGCCTCGATGACGGGAGGCACCTGGGCCACGATACTGGTTACCTCGTTGGTGAGCTTGCTCGCGCCCACGCCGCCATCCCCGCCGGTATTGACCAGCACGATGCGGTCCACCTTCGCGAGCGG
>CAZGLN010000137.1:0-2949 GCA_964526545.1 uncultured Chthonomonadales bacterium | reverse complement strand
AATGCCTCTGCGCGCTTCGCCATGGCCTGGGCTTCGGCCAGACCCTGCGCCCGCACTGCCTCAGCCTCGGCAAGGCCCTTGGCCTCAACCGCCTTGGCTTCCGCGAGTCCTTTGGCCTCGATGGCCGCCGCTTCCGCAAGCGCCTTGGCCCGCGCGACCTCCGCCTCGGCCAGGCCGCGCACCTTGTTGGCCTCGGCCTCCGCCATGCCGGTGCGCTGCGCTACCTCGGCGGTGGCGAAACCGGTGGTCTTCGCGGCCTGCGCCTGGCCCTCGGCGGTAACCTTCAGCCGGTACTGCTCGGCCTCGGCGAGGGTCTGCACACGATTGCGCTCGGCCTCCGCGGGCCGCTGGATGGTGGCGATGAGCTCCTTCTCGCGGCGCGCGATTTCGCTCTCTTCCAGATCAATCATCTTCTTCTTCTCGACGATCTGGACCATCACTTCCTGTTCCTTCACCTTCTGGGCCGTCTGGTACTTCTGCAGATCGTAAGCGAGGTCGGATTCGGCCTTCTTCTGGTTGACCGCCGCGCTGTACTCCGCCACCTGAATCTTGTAGTCGCGGTCGGCCTCGGCCACCTTGGTATCCGCCAGATACTTGGCGGTGGCGGCCTCCTGGTTGGCCTGCGCGGAGCGGATGGTGGCGTCGCGGTTGGCTTCGGCCTCGCCGATGGCCGCGTCGCGCTTCACCTGGGCGATTCGGGTCTTTCCGATGGCCTCCAGATATCCGCGGCTGTCGCTAATTTCGCGGATGGTGAAGCTGACCACTTCCAGGCCCATGTTGCTCAGGTCGCCCGCGGAGACCTCGGCGACGCGCTGGGCAAAGGTATCGTGCGCGGCGTAGACCTCCTCCACCGTGAGGGTGCCGAGGATAGCGCGCAGGTGGCCTGCGACGGTCTGGTAGGCGATCTGCTTTATTTCGTCGCGGCTCTTGTTGAGGAACTGCTCGGCAGCTGTGCGGATGGAGACGTCGTCGCCCTTGACCTTAATCTGTGCCACGCCATCCACCTTGATGGGCACGCCCAGCTTGGTGTACATCTCAGGCGTCACGATGTCCAGCGTGATGAGCTCGAGCGACATGGTCTCTACGCGCTCGGTTAGCGGGTTCACCAGCGACCCGCCGCCCTTCACTATTCGGAAGCCGAGGCGCCGTCGCTCGCCTGTCTCATCCACCACCAGCTCGCCCTTGCCGCCGGAGATGACCAGCACTTCGTTGGGGCCCACCTTGCGGTAGAGCTTGCTGTAGGCCGGTAGTACCACCACGAAGAGAAACACAACCAGCGCGGCAATGGCTATGCCCGCCACTTTTACAATCGTCATGATCAGCTCAGTGTCCACCTTGCGCTCCTCTCCACGCTCGTCAACTGCTTATCACGGCAGGGACAACGAGAGAATGGCTGTCCCGTGCCGCGCACTCTGCGGACGCACGCTGGGCCTACTTGTCAATCCTCACCACAAGGGCCGTATTGTTCTCCACCTTGCGTATGCGCACCCGCGCGCCGGTCGGGATGCTCTCGTCATCCTCCGTCACCGCCCTGAAGGTCTGGCGGGTGCCCGCGGAGACGCAGCTCACCATGCCGGGCTTCTTGCCCTCTATCGGAGCCGTTACGGTGCCGCGCGCGCCGGCCAGTTCGGACTGGCGCACATGGCTGGTGGCCTGATTTCGTCCAAACATGTGCAGTACCAGAAGAGCGGCAGACCACCAGATGGCGAGTCCGCTCACGGCGGCTGCGCCCAGGCTAGCGCCCGCGCCGAGGCCCATCAGGCGGCTGAGATAACCCACACCTCCGAAACCGAAGAAGAAACTCGCCACGAACATCGGATTGATGAACGCCATAAGGCTGGTGTGGTGATGGCCGGCATCCACCCCGGGCGAATCGGCCGCGGCTCCCGCATCCATCCCCATGCCATGGTCCAGCGCGCCGGCGCCGGGGTCATGCGCGCCGCCGATATCCGCAGCGCCGATGGTCCCCGCGTCGTGGCCGAATGCGCCCACGTCGTGTGCGCCCCCATCCACGCCATGCACCAGATCCGCGCCGATCTGCTGCAGCCCGCCCATGATGAGCGTGGCGACCATGTAGCTGCCGCCCAATATCAGGCTTAGCAGAAACACCGCGTCCAGGATGGTCATCAGAGCCCTTCTTCCTGCATGCGCGCACCTATGTAACCCCTACTATTGTGCGGACGCACCCGTCTCTCCTGCCAGGCGAGGAGGAGAACTACTACCAGGGACTACGTATCACGCGCATTCCCGGCGTCATCACTATGGCGGCTGAGGTGGGCGAGCCTCTTCGGGCGCCCGCCGATGCGATGCCCCGCTTCATCCCCGCCGAAGGGCATTCCAGGTGCCGCCAGATGGTGACTTCCGGAAGGGCTTGCCGATGCGGCCGTAGAAAGAGTGGCGGCAGGCAGTTTCCCATGGTCACCACACACGCTAGACGCCAACTCCCCGCCCGCGCGCCCTTCCGCATGGTGCTGGTCTACCTCGCTCTGCTGGGTCTGAGCGCGCTCTTCTTCGCGCCCTTCGTCTGGCTTGTGATGACCTCGCTCAAGCCGGAAGAGCAGATCTTCACGACCGTGTGGCCGAGGCAGGTAACGCTTGCGAACTACCGCGAGGGGCTCACGCACTTTCCGTTCGGCCTCTACTTGCGCAATACCCTGATTCTCTGCACGCTGAACGTCCTCGGCACGGTGCTCTCCAGTTCGTTGGTGGCCTATGGTCTGGCCCGCATTCCCTGGAAGGGCCGCGCGCTGCTCTTCTCGCTGCTTCTCTCCACCATGATGCTGCCCGCGCAGGTCACGATGGTGCCGCTCTTTGCCGTGTTCAAGACGCTCGGCTGGATAGATACCTACCTGCCGCTGACCGTGCCTGCTTTTCTGGGCAATGCGTTCTTCGTCTTCCTGCTGCGGCAGGTCTTTCTCACCATCCCGAACGACCTGACGGATGCGGCCA
>CAZGLN010000136.1:3611-10389 GCA_964526545.1 uncultured Chthonomonadales bacterium | reverse complement strand
AAGCTGGGCAGGTTTGACCCGTTGCCGTTGGCATCCGTCGTTTTCCTTGTCAGCAACGAGGTTGTCTGCACGGCGCGGTCCAGCGGAACAATCTTCAGAATGGTAACGTCGCCGCGGCGCTCAATCTGGCCGCTGAAGCCCCGGACCTCAAGCGTGGACTGGAGCACCTGGAAGGCCTGATCTATGGTGAGCGGCCGCGGGCTGATGATGGTAACCGGACCCGTCAGCCCGGCATCGGGCACCACCTGCCAACCGGCAGCCATCGAGAAGAACTTCAGCACGTTGCCGATGTCGGAGCCGCGGAAATCCATGGTGATGGTTCCGCCGCGGCCGAACATACGCTGGCCGCCGCCGCCGAAACCACCGGAGCCGAAGGAGCCTCCTCCTCCGGTCTGCGGCTGCGCCTGCTGGCCTTCCGTCTGAGTCTGGGTAGGCTCCGCGGGCGGTGTAGTTTGTCCCGGCTGCGTTGGCTGCGTCTGGGGCTGCCCGGGCGCGCCGTTGGGCGGCGCCTGCGGAGGCTGTGCCTGAGGAGCCGCGCCTGGATTGCTTTGCGGCGCCGGAGCGATGACGGGCGCGCCGTTCTGCCTGCCCGCCGGCGTCACGCTGAGCTGACCAGTGCCGCGGGAACGCTGAGAGGAGCGATCCCGGCGGTTCTGGGCCTGCCGCGTAACTGATGGCTGGGCCTTGTTATCCCCCTGGGTCTGCGCGGGCTTCTGCCCCGCACCCACGCTGGGCAGCAAGGCGAGCGCCAGCCATACGGTGACCGCGCGAAGGAGCACTCTGTTCGGTGTTACCATCGTTCCGGACCTGCCTCCTTCCGGGACTACTGATTGCTCAGGCGGCGGCGATTGCCGAAGCCGCCCTCGAACTGGCGATTCATCATCCGCTGCTGGAATCGCTCGCGGATCTCAGGCGACATGTTCTGCATCCACTGCTGCATACGGGCGGCTCTATCTGGATTCATTGCGCCGAAGCCGCCGAAGCCGCCGCCCCCCATTCCCATGCCGGGCAGGCCCGGCATGCCTCCAGGCATTCCAGGCATTCCGGGGAAGCCGGGCATCATGCCGGGGACAGGGCCGCCCGGCTGACCAGGTTGGCCGGGCTGCTGGGTGCGGAACGGAGCGTCCTTGTCGAGCGAGACCAGCTTGTAGTCCTCGTTCTTCTGCAGACGCTCGGCGCGGCCGGCAACGGAGACCTCTACTTCGCGATCCGTGATACGGGTGATCGTGCCGCCCACAAGGGCATCGCCCACCTTAAGGAACATGCCCTCTTTGGTTTTGGCATTCTCTATCAGCGCCACGGTCTCATCACCCATCTGGATGGAGCCGGTGTATGCGAAATCTACAAAGGGATTGACAGGCGCGGGCGCAACCGGCGGAGCGACCGGCTCAACCTTCGGTGCCTCCACCTTCGGTGCAGCGGCTGGCGGAGCAGGCGGCGCGAAGAGATCCTCGCGAACCGACCCTATGTAGTACTCCAGAGGCTTGCGAGCCACGGTGGTGCTCTCCGTAACGCGCACGGAAGCCTGCGCCGGCTTCTTGTTTGCTTGTGCGCGGGCTTGAACGCTCGGCTGCCGGTTCTGGGCGATTGCAAGAACCGCGAGTAAAATGCCGCCCACTATAACAAGCAACGGGGTTGGGCTGAATCGCTTTCTGTTTCGTCGCATTGTCGCTCTCTCCCTCAAACTGGCAGCGCGTTTCTGGAAGCCGTGTCTCGCCTACTTAGCGCCATATACATAGACAGGTCTGAACAAAATAAGGTGACATGTGTTGCTTGCGCTAGGTGCTCTCCGGTGTTCCTCCGCCTGATCGCGTAAAGAGCGCGACCTGCACTTCGACTTCCACCATGCGCGACTTGGGGTCGGCGGCCGACACGTTGAACTTCTCTATCACAAGCTTGGCCGCCGGATCCTCGACGAGGTACATGAAGTGCACGGCCTGGCGGCTGAACTGCGCCGTATTGAACTTTACGCTGATCGGCACCCTGGTCAAGGTGCCTGCCTGCCTCGCTCTCAATGGCTTGATTTCGCGAAGGCGGAGCCCGGCGGTCTTGGCGTGCGCCTGCAGAGTTCGCACGACCTCGGGCACAATCTCCGCCGGCGCCTTATCGTACACCATGGCATCGGTAGCGGGCCTGAGCTTGTCAATCTCCTCCGTAAGCTCACCAATCTGCTTGAGGGCGGCGTCGTACCTGCGTTTGGCTTCGGCGGCCGGCAGCAGTTGCTTGCCCGGGCCGCCAGCGGGTGCCAGCACGAGCCAAGCGGCCACCGCGACCACGACAACACATCCCAGAATGAGAAAGCGCTCGCGCGGGGTGCGCGACTGCCACAAAGTCTTCATGGTACCGCTCCTGTAGACCTGGCGGTAACCCTGGTGGATGCAGTCCTCGCCGAGGTTGCGGGCGTGGTGGGAGCAGGCTGCGTGTGCGTGCGGCACTGAATAATGAAGGTCATACGGCGCTGAGCCGCGGCATCAGGCGAGAGCATCGCGGCAGCCGCCTGCGGGCCGCTCTGGTCTGTCTGAGCGTCTCCGAGGTAGCCGAGGCGGACCTCTTTGAAGGCTTTGTTGCCCTGAAGTGCCACGACGAGATCCGTGGCGGCAGTCTCCGAGAGGCTGTTGCCGTGTACCGTGACAGTGCCCGTGCGATCATAAGTGAGCTGGGTCAAGTAGAGCGCGCCGCCCTTCGGGATGGAATCGCTCACGGCCTTGAGCACATCCACGGCAGGTTCGCTGCGGTCCAGGCCGTTCCGCACGGTCTCGTAATCCTTCACAACGTTGTCGTGCTCCGCCTGAACACTCTTCAGCTTCTTCATGGCGGCTTCCAGACTGCGGTTGGCCTTCGCCGCCGCCGCGCGCTCCTGCTCGCTTCGCTGCACCTGCTTTGTGATGGACCACGCGCCAAGAGCCAGCGCCAGAAGCGCGACACACGCTGCGATCAGCTTCTGGGTTCGCTGCCTCGAGGCTATCCGGCGCTCCTCCCGCTCCGGCGGCACGAGGTTGACACCCGCAATGCTCTTGCCCGTGGCCTGAAGGGCGAGGCCCACGGCAGCGGCGAAGGCGCCTGCTTCGGGTTGGGCCGGCGGCACTAGATCGCTGGTCATTCGCCGCACGGCGGTCTCGAGGTGGTTGGAGAGGGCAGCCTCGATTGCCGGAAGGTCCGGGGCGGCACCTGTTACCAGTATCTGGCTCACCGGCAGGGCGCGATGCTCGTTCTGATAGGCCGTGAGCGAACGTGCCACTTCGGCGGTCAGAGCGATACGATCATGCTCTGGATCGTTCGTGTGATGCACCGTGGCCGATCGGCAGAAGAGCAGGCGGCCGGCGGTCACTACCGCCAGCTCAATCTCGCCGCTATCCACCTCCAGGACGGCCGTGGGCACGGCAGCGCCGGCAATCAGCTCGGCAAGCGCCAGCGCCGAGACCGAGATGGACTCCACTTCGACTCCCGCCGCCTCGAATGCGGCAAGAAGCTCCTGCGCCAGCGATTTGCGCGCTGCCACTACCATCACCGTGACCATATCATCCGACTCATCGGAGAGTACACGGTAGTCGAGCACGACCTCTTCGATGGCGAAGGGGATGTACTGCTGGGCCTCGAAGCGCACCATGCCATCAATCTGGTCGGGCGTGCCGTGCGGCAGACGCGCGTGCTTGAGTGTAACCATGCGGCGGGGAAGGGCGGTAATGACGCGGCTGCCAAGCGCTCCGGCGGCCGTCATCGCCTCCTTGATTGCCGCGGCGAGCTGTGCGCGGGTGGCGGGGAGCTTGTCCCAGGTGTCGGGAGCGAGAGAGGCGCTTCCCTTTCTCAGGATGCGCACGTGCTCCTTCGTGGCTTCAATCTGGACAACCCTCACGGCGGTGGAGCCGATATCCACCGCGGTCAGGATCTGCGCGCCGCCACCGCGGCGTCCGGCGTTACTGGATGCCAAGCGAGCCTCCACTTGCGTATGGGTTGGGCAGAGCGACCCAGCTGCTCCAGCCGGGGGTGCGCTGCACTTCACGAAACTGCAGTATTGTCGGCTGTGGTTCGGTGGTAGCCGTCTGGGCAGTTCCGTCCGTTTCGCTCTGCGCCTGCGTGTCTGGGGCGCCCAGCTCCACGAGCGCCTGCGCCACGTACTGCCTGGACATTCCTGGCATTCTCACGCGTACTCGCACCAGGTAGACCGAGGACTTGGTGCACACATGATCCACAAGGGCCTGTAGTTGTTGACGGTTCAGGTCGGTCAGCTGAAACAGGTCGTTCATCCCCGTGAACACTGTACCTGCGTTGCGGGCCGAAATGACCGCATTGTAGATGGTCTCATCCACACCCGGAATGGTCGCCAGCACTTCGGCAGGCGCGGTGTTGATGTTAATGACACCGTTACGATACTGCGAGTCTGTTACGGTAACGCGGTCGCCTATCTGCTGCATCACCTGGCGGGTAAAGATGTTCAGCAGGTCCGCGACCGAGTTGATGTTCGCGCCATTCTGGCCACGCTGGTTGATGAGCTGCTGGGCCTGCTGCGGGGTGAGACCCACCCGGTTGACCAGGTCTTCCGCGCTGGCGGTCTTCACATTGACGCGTTGCTGGCCGTCGCTTGAGACGTTGCGTTCACGCGAGTAGGTAGTAATCAGCTCGCACAAGGGTATCTGGCTGGTGCTGGTATCCACCGCCGGGCCGGGGGCCACCGTTCCTTGCCTGCCCAATGTGCCGCGACTGCTTCCAGAAAGCCCGACGGGCGCGCCGGAACCGCTTGCGCCAGAGAGCGAGGCGCCGTAAAGCAGCGCGGTGGTTACGCCCCGCACAAGCAGCAGTTCATCCACCGTGTCAAAGGGCGCGTTTTTTGCGCTGTAGGGCATGGGCAGAGTGGAGTAGTATTCTGTCTCCGCTCCGGTAACCGCCACATTGCCGAGCGCCTGCGACGTCGGATTCTCGTCCGCGTCGCGCCAATCCACGATGGCTGCCGCGATATCCGGGTTGCTCTGTATGCCGGGCAGCGCGGCGATGTCGCGCAGCGTGGCTGTATTGATGTTGAGCCGCGAGGCGGTATCCACAATCTCAACCTTGTACCAGCCGTCGCCCAGCTGAGTCCAACCGTTCGCATCGGTATCTGGCGGCGCCGTCAAGCTCGGTGGGATGGCGCCGTTGTTCGTTGCCGCCTGAAGCTCGGCGGCGGCGTATTCAATGGCACCTCGCGCAATCTCGAACTCCTGGGCCGCCTGCAGGTAGTTGCCCGCGGCCTTCACCTCGCGATGCGCCGTTACGGTGAGCGCGACCGCGAAGGCGGTCAGTATCGCCACCACGAAGAGCACGGGCACGAGGGCCTGCGCGCGCTCGCCGGTTCGGCTGCTCATCGCACGAGGCCTCCGGCGCCGGGAAGGGTCGGCAGCGCTCCGGCCGGAATCCGCGGCATAATGACGGATCGCGGCCCCGCGCCTCCCCCATCACCGAATCCGCCTCCGCCGGGCCCCCCTCCGCCTCCCGTGCCGCCATCGCCCGTGCCTCCGGGCTGGCCACCGGTGGATGTTGCGGGTGGATCCGGCTGCTGCCCGGCGGGCATCGGCATGGGTGAGGTGAGCGAGACGGCGCAGGTGTATCTCTGCGGTCTGTAGTCTCGGCCCAGCATCTCCAGCGTTATCTGCACGGCGCTGGGCAGATAGGTATCGCCGGATTGGGTGACTTCCGTGTTCGCCTGTCCATTCCCGTTCGAGGTTGTCTGAGGGATGTAACTCCATTCATTGCGCAGGCCTGACTGAGGATCAACGAACTGAAACTCCAGTGAGCGAACGCGGGCGGAGAGCAGCGTGCCGGGCGAACCCGGCTCCGGCATGAGCTGCGGGTTTGGAATCGCGCTGAAGGATCGGGAGAGTTGGCCGGTGTCGGGATCCAAAAAGTAGCTGACCGCCATCACATCGGACTGAGGAACGACGAGAGCCGTGTCAGCGGCGTCCTCTTCCGGCGGGTCCTCGAGCAGGCGCTGCGAAAAGGTAGTGAAAGTGAGCATCTGGCCGGCCCGATCGCCGGTCGCCACGAAGAACGTGTTGGGATTACTAGCCGAGACGATGGCGGAGCGAATGTCCCGCGCAAGGATCGCGATGATTGTGCGTGCTTCCTGCGTATCGTCCGCGCTGGTATTGACGCGCAGCTGCGCCCGCATTCCGTTCTGGATGGCGAAGGCGGTGGCCAGTGTGATGATTGCGAAGACGATCATCGCCACTAGGGCTTCGAGGAGCGAGTAGCCGCGCTGAGCCTTCATTGCGATGTCCGCACGCGCCGATAGGTGCTGAAGAGCGCTCTCCTGGTTCCCGTCGGACTCTTCCACTCAACTGCCAACGAGACGCGAACCAGGCCTGAGATGCCGGTCGGCTCAACGGACTGGGCCCAGCGAAAGCCCGGCTCTTCCTCCGCGTAGTCGCCCTGCTGCTCGCCGCCGGAGAGCTGGTTAGGATCTCGGCGATGCTCTGCATCGGTTCGGCCACGCGGGTGTATTCCTGCGCTATCCCTGTAACCCGCGTGGCCGAACCGATGCAGAGCATCGCCGAGACCACGCCCATGGCGAGCACCACGGTGGCCACAATCATCTCGACCAGGGTGAAACCTCGCGTGCGTCTACTAGGGGCCCGCACTGCCGAAGCCCTCCATGATGACGGGTTGACCGGTGGCGGGCATGATCTCCACGGATGCCCGCCTTCCGGAGATGGAGATCACGGTGAAAGTGCCGGCGTCGCTCGAGCCGTCAGGATAGAACCGGATTTCGTCCGCGGCGCTGCTGCCGCCCAGAGAGACGGGTTGGCTG
>CAZGLN010000136.1:0-3578 GCA_964526545.1 uncultured Chthonomonadales bacterium | reverse complement strand
TCCGCCGCCTGCGAGAACATGGTGACGCGCGGGGCGCTTGGCAGGCTGGTCTGCTCTGCGCGCTCTTGAAGAGCGACGGGAGCATCCGTGAGCGTCGGAGGCGGCTCCACGGTGGCCACGAAGAGGCCCTGCTGGGCGTCGAAGCGCACAACCGCCTGCCCGCCCGATTGGATGGCCGCCGCGCGCGCCCAGTTGAAGACGTCCACAATCTGGCGGACCGACTTCTCAAACTCGACGCGTTCGCTGAAACGCGACCATGCGGGCACCGCCACACTGGAGATGGCCGCGATGATGATGATCAGCACGACCAGCTCAATGAGCGTGAACGCTCTTCTACTGCCCACCGACCCAGTTGCCAATGTCGTCCTGCGTTCCTGGCTGTCCGTCCGGCCCGGCCGAGAAGAGGTCGTACTCCGTGCCGTGCGTGCCTGGATAGACATACATGTACGGGTTGCCCCAGGGATCATTCGGCAGACCGCTCTTCAGGTACGGACCGTTCCACTTAGGATGGTTGGCCACATTGGACACGAGGGCCTGAAGGCCGACCTCCGTGGAGGGATAGTCTTGCGTGTCCAGTTTGTAGGCATCCAGCTGCCCATCTATCGTGGCGATATCCGCGGCCGCCTTGGCGATGCGGGCATCCTCCGTGCGGCCAATAACGCGAGGTATTACCACCGCCGCCAGGATGGCGAGGATGATAATCACAACGAGCAGCTCGATGAGGGTAAATCCTCCTCGAGACCGTCGCAAGATCTTGTCAGCGCCCATCTCCGTTACTCTCCTTATCGTGTACAGACGCCCGAGCTGCATGCCGCACTCCAAACGGTCCCCAGGCGCGGAGGCCACAATGGGCCAGGCACGTCCTTGCTACTTCACGATTGTATTCGCCTGGAAGATGGGCAGCAGTATCGAGAGCACCACAAAACCCACGAAACCGCCCATCAGCAGCACCACAAGCGGTTCCACCAGACTGGTCAGGCGCCGCATGGCGTTGTCAACCTCAAAGTCCAACGTATCCGCCGTGCGGATAAGCATGCCAGGCAGGCGACCCGTCTCCTCGCCAACCGCGGACATGTGCACCACGAGCGGCAGGAATGTGGAGGTCTTGGCCAAAGCGCTGCTAAGCGTCTCGCCCTGGCGCACTCCATCCCGCACGGAGACAATGGCGTCGGAGGCGACGGTATTGCCCACGGCCGTGGAGGCGATCTCCAACGAGCTGAGGATGGGAACGCCTCCGCCCAGCAGCGTGCCCAGCGTACGTACGAACCGCGCCATTACAAGTTTGCGGGTGAGCGGGCCAAAGAGAGGCACCTGCAGGCGGAAACGGTCGAACGAGCGCCTTCCCAGCGGCGTCGTCAGCCAGCCGCGGAAGAGCACATAGCCGAGAATGCCCACCAGGGCGATTGCCCACCAGTAACGCGTAATGAAGCCCGAGGCGCCGAGCAGGATCTGCGTGGGCACGGGGAGCTCGGCACCGAGATCCTTGAAGACGCTCTGCAGCCTTGGTATGACGAAGGTGAGCAGAAAAGTAACTGCCAGGATAGCCACGGAGATGAGCACCATGGGGTAGGTGAGTGCCGCCATCACCTGGCTCTTGCGCACTTGCTCCTTCTCCAGGAAGTCGGCCAGGCGCATCATGACTTGCGCTAGCTGCCCCGAGACCTCGCCCGCGTGCACCATATTGGCGTAGAGGGTGGGAAACTCACGCGGGAAGCGTCTCAGAGCCTCGGAGAGCGGCTTGCCGGCGCGCACATCGCCCTGCATCTGACGCACCATGGCCTGCAGGAGCTCGTTGTCGGACTGCTCGATGAGCACCGAGAGCGCGCGATCAATTGGAAGGCCGGCATCAATGAGGTCCGCGAGCTCGCGGGTGAAGAGCAGCACCTGGACCCGAGGCACGCGCTTGCCGGACGTGGCGGGCTGCTCCGCTCCATCGGCGGCTTGCTGGGCTCCTTGTTCAACCACTTGCCGGGTCCGGCCGCCGGTTATCTCCACGACGGCGCGGGCTACGCCGCCGCCGTTCAGCGCGGAGACCTGAACCGGATAGTAGCCGAGCGCGCGCACCTTCACCGCGACTTCCGCCTGATCACGGGCGGCCACGGTTCCCGTAACCTGTTTGCCGGACCTATCGAGGGCAGTGTATTTGTACTCAGGCATGGAAGTTGTTCCGGGAGCCGCTACTCGAAGTCCTCGCGCTGGCACACGCGCAGCACTTCCTTGACCGTTGTGTCGCCCGCCAGCACGCGTCTCCGTCCATCTTGCAGGAGCGTGGTCATCTCCTGGTGCTTTATGCAGTAGTGCTTAATCTCCGTGGAAGGGGTGCGCTGCACAATCTGGGCACGCACGGCGTCATCCACGGTCAACATCTCGAAGAGGCCGCTGCGGCCGCGGAAACCCACGCCGCGGCACTCCGGGCAGCCCGCGCCCGCCATGGTGGGAGACTGCTTAACCTGCTCCTGGCTGATGCCGATGGCCACCAGTTCCAGCGGGTTCTCCTCCACCGGGCGCTTGCATCGCGGACAGTTGATGCGGATGAGGCGCTGGGCGACCACGCCGATCAGGGAGGATGCTACCAGGTAGGGCTCCGCGCCCATGTCCAGCAGGCGGCTCACCGCGCCGGCGGCATCGTTGGTATGGAGGGTGCTGAAGACTAGGTGGCCGGTGAGCGCGGCATGGATGGCGATTTCGACCGTCTCGCGGTCGCGGATTTCACCAACCATGATAATGTCAGGGTCCTGGCGCACGATGCTTCGGAGCCCGTTGGCAAAGGTGAGATCAATCTGAGGGTGGACCTGTATCTGGTTGATGCCGTTGAGCTGATACTCCACCGGATCCTCGATGGTGATGATCTTCTTCTCGGTGGAGTAGATCTCGTTTAGTGCGGCATAGAGTGTGGTCGTCTTTCCAGAGCCGGTAGGACCGGTCACCAGGATAATGCCGTGGGGCTCCTGGATGAGGCGCCTGAAGCGATCGAAGACGCGGCCCTGCATGCCCAGCTCCGGCAGCCCGAGCATGGCCGTCTGCTTATCCAAAATGCGCAAGACGGCGCTCTCACCGTACAGGGTGGGCACGGTGGAGACGCGGAGATCAATCTGCCTGCCTGACGAGCGTATTCGCATGCGGCCATCTTGGGGCAGCCGCCGCTCCGCGATGTTCATATCCGAAAGGATCTTGATGCGCGAGATGATGGCCGCGTGGTAGCGCTTGGGCGGAGCGTTCTGCTCGTGCAGCACACCGTCAATGCGGTAGCGCACGCGAAGGTCGCGTTCGAAGGGCTCCACGTGGATATCCGAGGCGCGGTCCTGGATGGCCTGGTTGATGATCAGGTTGACCATCTGGATGACGAGCTCCTCGCGGGCCATCTTCTGCAGGTCCGCGACGTCCAGGCTGTCCTCATCCGCGATGGCTTGTTCCTGCTCCTGCACCTCCTCCAGGATCTGGCTCATGTAGAACTGCTCGACCGCCCGCCGGATATCGGCGGGGCTCGCCAGACACGCTTCCACCTCGTAGCCGGTAAATTCCTTGCAGCGCGGGCTAAGGTATTCAAACTGTATCTCAAGGTCGGGGGTCATGCGCAC
>CAZGLN010000135.1:0-10534 GCA_964526545.1 uncultured Chthonomonadales bacterium | reverse complement strand
GGTTCTGCTGCCGCTGGTGAACAACGCCCTCAGCCGCCAGCGCGCCCTGCTCACGCCCCTTGCGCGGCAGGCCGCGGGGCTGCTGGCCTCCTGGGATCACCACGGAACGGAGGGCAGCCCTTCCGCGGTCGTCTTCTCCTATTGGCTGCAGCAGATTCGGGACGATCTCTTCGGCAAGCCGTTCGGCTTCATCAAGCTGCAGGGCGGTGGACTCTTCAATACGGCGATGCAGCCAAGCCTGATTCTCCACGTGCTGCTGGGACCGAGGTCGCCCGTGCCCGTGCAGGCGGACTATCTGGGCGGCAAGAGCCCTGACGTGGCGATAGCGGAGGCCATGAACCGCGCCATGGAGAAGGCCGCGAAGGAGAGAGGGCAGGAGATAGCGCTCTGGTCACACAACCAGGGCCGCATCAACCTTGCGCCGCTGCCGCCAATCCTCTCCACGGATCGCGGCACTTACATCCAGATCGTGCAGTGCGCCAGGCCCAGGGTGCGCGGCGTGAGCATCCTGCCTCCAGGGCAGAGCGAGCGCACGGATTCGCCGCACTTTGGCGACCAGCGCGAACTCGCGGGCTGGTTCCTCTTCAAGCCGATGGTAACCGAGAGACTGGACCAGGAGAAGAGGTAGCAGGGACTCTCTTCCAGGCGCCGTGGAGGTCCCGCCGCATTCGACGACGGGCGCGGGACGTTTGCCGGGCGGAGGGGCCGCCGCGCTACCCTCCGCCCACGCGCAGCGGCAGCCGGTTGAAGCGCTCCTGCCAGATGAGGCCCCGGATGGCGTCGTAGGCGCCAAGCGTCAGGGTCTCCACGGGGACATTTTGCGGTGCAGCGTCTTCCGGCGTGAATTGCACCACAATCTGGCCTCGCGCGCTGATAGCGGTCTTGTCCGGGCTCATTCGAAGTTCGTACATCTCCAGCCCGTCATCAAAGAGCGCGTTGAGTCGGTCCGCGAGACGCGCGGCGCGCTGCTCGGCGGTCTGGCCGTTGTTCGGTGCGAGGCGCGCCACCACCACCTTGTTCATTCGAACCTCGGAGAGGGTGACTCCGTTCACAGTGGCGGGGCTCACCTGCGCGGCGAGGGAGGCATCCACCGTGCGCCGCGTGATGGGTATCTTGAGCTGCTCGAGCAGCGCCAGCGTGGCGCGGGCGCGCTCCGGCGAGGGCGGGTGGGTGCGGTAGATGCCCAGCTCCACCTGGGCCCGCAGGGCATCCTGCCTGGAGAGCCGCTCCATGAAGGTGAGCAAGCCCACCGGATTGTACTTCGTTTGGAGCAGGTAGTGCACGGCCGCCTGGTCAGAGTCCTTCTCCGCCTCCACCCCATAGGTGTTGGTCTTCGCCACCAGGTAGAGCTGCGTGGCGATGAGCAGATTGCCCAGACTGTCCGTGCCTCGCGAGAGGGCACCCAGAACGAGCAGGATGGGCAGCACACGCTTCTGCTCGTTCTCCTGCCTGCGGATAAGCTCCATCATGTGGTGGTGCGCGGCGTGGGCGACCTCGTGCGCCAGCACGGCGGCCAGTTCATCATCAGACTGCACGAAGTCCAGCAGGCCCTTGTGCACGTAGATGAAGCCGCCGGGCAGGGAGTAAGCGTTTACGTCCTTATCATCCACCACCTTAAAGGTGTATTTGAAGGCCTTGCGGGGTCCCGGTCCCCACGTGGCGGCTATGGGGTTGCTATTCGCAATGGCGGCAATCTCCTGCCCGATTCGGTTCACCTTCTCGGTGAGCGCGGGATCGTTCAGGATCTTCACCGTCTTGTCGTTCTCGATCGCGTTGGAGCGGCCGAGCTTCACCTCCTCATCGTCATCGGAGGCCGGCTTCAGCACCGTCGGCGGGTTCTGCGGAGTATCCGCGGTGCGCTTCTTCTGGTGGGCGTGCGCTTGCGGGTGACCTGCCATGCAGATCACCACGCACATCAGTGCAATTGCCCACCACCTTCTGTTCAGCATCTTCTCTCTCGCGTCAGTGTAGCACTCGCCGCCTGCGCCCGCCAGATGCGTTGACCCGCGCCCGAGTGATATAATGCCGCATTCACCAGGCTTCCACACTTTCAATACGTTGCGCGGTGGAAGCCGTTAGCCTGTTCGCCACATCCTCCATGCGTTCCCATCTGATTGGACTGATTGCATTGACGGCGGGAACCGCCTGCGGTCTTGGCGACGTCCGCTTGCCGGATGCTCTCTCCTTCACGGAACGTCCGCCCGGAGCCAGGGTGGAGATTGTGGAGAGTATCTCTCGCGCGCTCCTCGTAACGCCGGATCTGCCTGCGGCCGTTACGGATGATCTTGACGGCGCGCGCTATGCCCTCGTGTGCCACGTCTACGTGGAGGAGAATGGACGTGCGGTGCGCCGGTTTGTAGTGCACGCTCCGGAGACTGCCTCCGCGCCGCATGTGGGCCGCACCGGCCGCTTCCTGGCGCTGCTCTGGGCGGCGGCTGATCAGCGGTTCGGCCGGCTGTGCGGAGGCTTGCGCCGAGCTCCGCTCCACGTCTACCTGACGCGTGACGGCGATGCCGTGGCTGAGATGACCCGCGGACGGCTCTACATACGCAAGTACCAGGAGACGCGCTCCGGCCTGGAGTGGGCGCGAACGCTCGCTCACGAGTACGGGCACTATCTCCTCCCATCGCCTTCCGGCTACACCGATCCGGAGAGCTGGGCCAACGGCGTGCTGGGAGAGCGGCTCTTCCTCGGCTGGCTGCGCGATGCGCTTGCGGCGGAGGATCTGGCCGAAACCGCACTCGGATGGGGCAGCGCCGAGGAGTTGGAGGAGTACGCCCGCAGGCAGGTGCTGCCGCTGCGTGCCCGGATGCGGCAGGATGGCCCGGATGTGGAAGCCCTGAAGCGGAGAGACAAGGAGGCCATGGATGCCTTCACGGCACTCATGCTCGGGGTGGACGCGCTGCATGGCGGATCCACGCTGATGGATATGCTGGACTTCCTGCCGACCGGCGGCGCACGTCCGCTTACCGGGGAGGACTATCTGCGGGCCTACACGCTCTGGGTCGGCCGGTCGCCGCGCATCGCGTGGCGGCTCCAGCCCGGAATACCCACCCGTGTCTATCTTCCCGCCGGAGTCTACGAGGTCTCCGCGGCCGCTTCGCCCTCTACGGCAATCCGGTTCGCCGCATCGCCTGACATTCGTTGGGACGGCAATGCGCGAAAGGTCTCGGCGCGCTCCAGCGGCTGGTATCTTCTGACCCACGAGGGCAGCCAGTCGGCAACCCTCATTGCGCGCCGGATGGCGCCAGTTACAGCGCCATGACGTTCTCACCACTGGCACTTGTCCTGGTGGGCATCGGCGCGGTGCCGGTGCTGGCCTTCGGCCCGGGTCCTCTCGGCTACTCCGTCATGCTGTTGTGTCACGGCGCGCTGGTTGCGCTGTGCGTGATGGACAGACTCTCCCTCCCGGGCGCCAACGCCCTGCGCATCGAGAGAGCGGTTGAGCCGCTCCTATCGCTCGGCGCGGCGAACCCCGTGCGGCTTACCTTGCGGCTCTCTGGTTCGCGCGGCCTCCGGCTGGACGTGCGCGACTGCCCACCGGAGGGGATGCCCTCCGAGGGAGAGGAATACTCCCTCATGGTTCAGCCGGGCATGCGCCATACGCACGTGTATCGCGTAACGCCCACCCGTCGCGGGGATTTCGCGTTCGGTGACATCTGGCTGCGGCTTCACGGGCGGATGGGTCTCGTGCGCCTTGCGCGGCGCGTTCCGATGAGCGAGAGCGTGAAGGTTTACCCGAACCTCTTGGAGACCGAGAAGTACAACCTGATGGCGCGGCGCGGCCGCCTGCAGCAGGTGGGCATACGCGCCGCCCGTCTGGTGGGAGCGGGGCGGGAGTTCGAGTCGCTTAGGGAGTACCAGCGCGACGATGAATACAGACGGATAGATTGGAAGGCGACCGCTCGGCGCGGCAAGCTGATCAGCCGGCAGTATGAGGTGGAGCGGAGCCAGAACGTGGTACTCATGCTGGATGTTGGCCGCACCATGCTGGCGGAGATTGACGGCATCGCCAAGCTGGACTACGCGGTGAACGCTGCGCTGCTGCTGGCTTACGTGGCATCGCTTGCGGATGACAGAGTGGGCCTGCTGGTGTTTGCGGAACGCGTGCAGGTCTTCCTGCGGCCTAGAAAGGGCAGGGCGCAGGTCTACGCCATCCTTGATGCTCTCTACAACGCGCAGGCCGGCCGGGCGGAGCCGGATTACCGGGAGGCCATTGGCATGCTGAGGTCCGGCTGGAACCGCCGGTCGCTCGTGGTCTGCTTCACCGACCTCTGGGACCCGGATTCCTCGAGCGTAACCATTCAGGAGCTCGTCTCCCTGCAGCCTCGGCACCTGGTGTGCGCCGTAACGCTGATGGATACCCGCATCCAGCGTATCGCCCTGTCGGAAACCATGAATGCTCGAGACGCCTATGCGCAGGCGGCCGCGCGGCAGGTGCTGGACGACAGGGCGCGCGCCATCGGTGCGCTCGTCCAGCGCGGGGCGCTGGTTGTGGATACCCCCGCCGAGAAGCTCTCCGCCGCTCTGGTTAATCGCTACCTGGAAGTCAAGGAGCGCATGCGGCTGTAAGCCGCACCATCTGGTCGGCCGCTACCAGCGCGCCTCGAACGCCAGGATCTCCCTCGGTCCAACCGTGAACGCCGCAGGGGCCTCCGACGGCTGGGCCTCGCCGTCTGGGTCCGTCAGCCGGCTCCATCGCACTCCCCGCGCCGGAGCGCCGAGATCGGCCGGCCTCACCCGCGTGCGCACGGCGACCGGCTGATCCGACACATTGACATAGAGCAGCACGGCGCTCCGTTCGGAGGGAAGCCGCCACGCGCCCGTGAGCACGGCATCCGTGGTTATCCAGGTCTCCCCGAACCAGGCCCAGTCCGACCGCACGCGGGGCATCTCGCCCAGCAGTGCGGGCGGCCGCGCCATCTCGCCTGCGCTGAAGTACCGGCGGAATCGATCGCGCATGCGCACCGTAAGCCGCAGGAACCTGCCCGCGACGGGCTCTGCCGCTATCGAGGGCGACAGCCATCCAATCTGCTCGCCAAACACAAGCTGCTGGCCCATCTTGGTGCAGAGCGCCAAATCGCGCGTGGAGGCTCCCGCGCCGTAATTTCTGCCGAACATCTGCACCGCGCCCGCATAGACCGCCGGAAAAGCCGGCACCATGTTCTCCGCCTGCCAGTGCCAGGTGAGGTAGCCATCGAAGAAGCGGATGTAGGGATCCGCGTTGCACTCCGTCGTGATCATCTTCCCAGGGGCCATCGCCGTGCGGAGGCGCTCCAGCATCGGCCAGTAGCCGGCGGTATTCCACCAATCCCCGCCGCCGAGCGGATGGCCGTGGGTGGCATCCATGCAGAGCACGGGAGCGGCCGCGGCCACCTGGTCAATGTAGACGCCCTGCGTGCCCACTTCCGTGAGGATGCGCAGGGTCAGGTCGCGTACGGTCTCCTGCCAGAGCGGAGTGGTGGGGCACATGGGAGCGAGCTTCACCGGCGTGTCGTCCGATTCGCGGCTGCCGTAGCTCTCGATAAAGGGGGTGCCGTCCTCCTGCTTGGTTGCGGAAGGCAGCGCGCGCGCCGTGAATTGCCAGTCTTCCGCGCCGCGATCACGCGTATCCCACAGGCGGCCGTTGATGTAGGGCATCACGTAGACGTGATTGGCCTGAAGATCGCGCACGGCCTCCGCCACGCCTGGCTTCGTGGGGAAGTAGTGCGGGTAGTCGTTGTCGAAGGGGATCTGGTGCCAGTTGTACCAGTGGAAGCCGATGGGCACGCCGAGGGCGCGCTGCATCTGCTTGACAGGTTCCACGCACTCCGCGGGCGCGCCGCCCGTCTGCGCCCATGCGCTAAGGTCGCGCATCCAGGCCGGAGTATCCTCCCGGCCCTCCCTGCCGAGCCTGGGCCACCACCGCGCCTCCCTCTGCGCCCAATCACGGTAGATGCGCGCGGCATCGAACCAATCGCCGCGCAGGAGGCGCATAACTGCCTGGCCGGGCGACGCAAAGCCGTTGCCGCCTCGCGTCCGGTTAGGCGCGGGCACGTCGTAGGCAAGGTGGACTGTGCGGGACGATGGGTGCGATTCGCACACAATCTCCTTCGCGCCGCCGTTGCGGTCGTGGAGGCCGAAGTAGAGCCCGCTCCCCGTGCCGTAGGCGGCCATGAACTGCATCGTGCACCAGCCGTTCGGGTAGAGCGAGCGCTGGTTGAGGGGCTGGCTCCACGCGGCGGGATAGAGCACGCCAGGCCCATTGGGATAGAGCACGCTGCCGCCTTGCCGCGGCTCCGCGAGGCCTATCTGCGGGAAGGCGGCGGAGAGCACGCTGAGATGATTCGGCACGGCAACACGCAGCGTCCAGCTCCAGGCGTGTTCACGCGTGGATGGCCGCGCCACGGCAGTCACCCTCAAGCCGGCCAGCTCGGAGGGCGCCGCGGCGGCCCACTCCATAATGACGTCATTCGCCCTTGTGCGCACGCCGACCGAGGACCAGCCGGAAGCAGAGTCCACGGCGCGCTCGGCCTTGGAGCGGAGGTCGCGGATGCGCAGCGAGAAGAGGGGCGGAGCATCCGCCGCGAGCAGCTCCGTGCCCTGGCGCATGTCGTGCAGGCTCTCCAGGCGGATGCCCTTGGCAGTGCTCGAGACCGCGAGGCCGAGCGCGCCTGCCTGCCGCAGGAGCCACCCAGCCGGAGCCTGCCCGCCCAGCAGCGTGTTGAGCTCGCCCGTGCGGCCCGCCGCCAGCATCCGTTCAGCGATCCCCGCGCGCCAGCGGGCGAGCGGATCCTTCGCGCCCAACCGACGGAGGGCGGCGATCTTTCGGTCGAGTTCCGAAGTGGTGACCATCACGGTGGGCTCCCTGGAGCGCGTGGATGCGACACTCTGCATGGCCTGAACAGGATCCTGAGCCTCTCCCACCCAGAGCCACGCGGCGTAGCGGCGCGTGAGTGTGGACCAACTCTCCCATGGGCCATGCAGGTAGGTACCGTAGTCGCCCCTGCCGTCGTAGATGCGTGTGGGCGCATGGATCATGCCGATGCCCGACCGGCCGTCCGAGAGGAGGCCCCACTGGGCACCGAGGCGCGTCTGCTTGTTCGCGCTCAGCTCGCCGGAGCCTGGCGGATCGCCCACGGCCCATCGGGTGAATCGCGCATCGGCAAGGTTCAGCTCCAGGAAGTGGAGCTCGTCCCAGGGGAAGCCGCTTACCTGGCTGATGTGCGCCTCCACCCGCACCAGCGGCGCATCGCGGAAGATGTACCAGTGGTAGGCGGCGGCAGGTCTGCTCTTCGGCGCTTCGTTTTCGCCCCGGACATAGCGGGCGCGGATGCGCACGACAGTGCAGAGCGGTCCTTCGCTTACAATCTCGTGGCGCGCGTCACGGTCCAGGCGCAGCAGATAGCCGCCGACGCTTCCGCTGTGCACGCGGTCATTCCACACGAAGTTTTCCGCCGGCGCACTTGAGCCTATCTCGATGCGGCTGGGCAATCCGGCCATTCGTTCGGGATCGAAGAGCAGGGCGAAGCCCTTTCCCTCGACCCTCAGCGGCCCCCCCAGGCTCTTGATGGGCGCCTCGCGCAGCGAGAAGGTGATGCGGGCTTCGCGCCCGGGGCTCAAGCGCAGCACGATTGTGCCGGGCTCGCCCGGGGCGAGAGCGGGTACGTATTGCGCGGGCACGCCGCGGCCGGCTTCGTCACGCGCCGTTACGTTGTGTGCGCGATCGGTGCGTGTGATACCGCCCACGCGCGGATTGATGGGTGCAACAACCAGCCCATCGGGCGGAACGCCCCGCACAACGAGGAGCGGCTCGGCATGCGCGGCCAGGGCCGCGGCTCCCAGAGCAAGCAAGAGGATGGCGTAACGAGCGGATTGAAGGCGCATGGCTGCCCTCCTGAAGTGCGCCGCCGGCTGCGGCTTTGCCTGCTTATCACTTCAAGGAGAGGAGTCGAGAGCCCTGCGCGGATTTCGACCAGTCCGATGGTGCATGCCCTGCCGTAACGATGAATCAGGCGAGGAGGCCGCGGACCACGTTGCCCGCGATATCGGTGAGCCGGAAATCGCGGCCCTGGAAGCGGAAAGTCAGCCGTGTGTGGTCAATACCCAACAGGTGGAGGATGGTTGCCTGAAGATCGTGCACGTGCACGGGGTCGCGCACGATGTTGTAGGAGAAGTCGTCCGTCTCGCCGTAGACACTGCCCGCCTTGATTCCCGCGCCGGCCAGCCAGACGGCGTAGCAGCGCGGGTGGTGGTCACGGCCCGAGGTAGGATCGTCCACCTCTCCCTGGCTGTACACCGTGCGTCCAAACTCTCCCGCCCACACCACGAGCGTATCCTCCAGCATGCCGCGCTGCTTGAGGTCGCGCACCAGCGCCGCCGAGGGCTGGTCCGTATCCTCGCACTGCATGGTGATTTCGCGGAGCAGGTTTCGGTGGGTATCCCAGCCGGGATGGAAGAGCTGTACGAAGCGCACTCCCCGCTCCAGCAGCCGGCGCGCCAGCAGGCAGTTGCGGGCGTATGAGCCGGGCTGCTCCACGAAGGGTCCGTACATCTCGCGCACGGATTGCGGCTCACTGCTGAGGTCCACCAGATCCGGCACGGAGGCCTGCATGCGGTAGGCCATCTCGTATTGGGCGATGCGCGTGGCTATCTCCGGATCGCCCGTTTCGCGCAACCTGAGCGTGTTGAGCTGACGCAGGTCGTCCAGCATATCGCGGCGCATCTGCCGCGAGATCCCGTGCGGATCGGAGAGGTAGAGCACCGGCTCGCCCGCACCGCGGAACTTCACGCCCTGGTAGCGGGAGGGGAGGAAGCCAGCGCCCCAGTAGTACTCGAAGAGGAGCTGGCCGCACGTGCCGTGACGGTCTCTGGAGATGAGGACCACGAACGCGGGGAGGTCCTTGTTCATGCTGCCGAGACCATAGGAGACCCACGCGCCTGTGCTGGGTCGGCCCGGCTGCTGGGCGCCGCTGAGCCATAGAGACATCCCCGGGGCGTGGTTGATGGCTTCCGTATGCATGCTCCGGACGATGCAGAGATCGTCCGCAATGGCAGCCGTGTGGGGCAGCAGCTTGCTGATCCAGGTACCGGACTTGCCGTGCCGCGCGAACTCGAACCGGCTAGGCTGGATGGTGAGCTTCTGGCTGGCGGTCATGGTGGTGAGCCGCTGGCCCATACGCACGGAGTCCGGGAGCTCCTGTCCGCGGAACCGCGGTAGATCCGGCTTGTAGTCGAAGAGGTCCACCTGGGAAGGCGCGCCGGACTGCGTGAGGTAGACCACGCGCTTTGCGCGCGGGGCGAAGTGGGGCAATCCGGGCCGCGCCTGCCCCTCGACGTGCTCGGAAAGCAGGCCCGCGAGGGCGGCAAGGCCTACTCCGGCGCCCGAGGCGCTTAGGAACTCCCGTCGGGTCACTTCCAGCGGATGCACCGGCTGCTCACCCCGAATTTGATGATGGGCGATTCTAGCACAACCTACCGTCAGTGCTGTGCAAGGCTTATCGCGGCTTGCGGGTTGCCCAAATGAAGTGATCCGCCATCTTCACCTGGATATCGCTGCCGGGCAGGATGTCGTGCTTGGGCATGTGACAGGGGATACAACCCTTCTCACGGTTCACCGGGCACACGGCGGGCTTCTGGGCGTTGCCGCGAATCTTGGCGGAAGCAGCAGGGGTGTGGCAGGCCAGGCAGATACGCTCGTAGTAGCTCTCGGATGTCTCGGCGTCGCGATGGGGATCGTGACAGGTGAGGCAGGTGAGTTTGCCGTTGCTCTTCCGGTAGCAGGCGCTGAAGGTGAGCCCGTAGGGCTGAAACCGTCCCGTGGCGGTCAGCTCCAGCGTGACGAGAGAGACATCGTGCGCGGCGCGATGGCACTTTGCGCAGAGGGCATCCTTCTGGGGACCGCTGAGCGCGGTTGTGCGCTCAATGTTCAGTTCGGTCTCCACGCGGCCTGCTCGCGCGCTCTTCACATGGCCATAGCCCGGGCCGTGGCAGGACTCACACTGGACGCCGAAATGCCGGGGATCCGGCAAGGGAGTGGGCGCGGGCTGCGTGGAGGAGTGGCAGCCCAGGCACCGCCGCGCCAGGCGGCCGCGGTGCTCCATGCCCAGGGCGAGATCTTCCTTTCCTTCCTGGCCGGGCGTGGTGTACCAGCGCTTTTCGAGCGGGAAGTAGCTCATCCGCAGCTCAGTGAAGGAATCGGGTCCGAACCGCGCCAGGAACGTGAGACCGGTCTTGCCGGAGCCCAGCACACGCGCCACCTCAGCGGACTCCGAGCCATCGTCCCTGGCGAAGAGCATCTTGTCGCCTTCGTAGCGCACAACGTAGCCCGTGTCGCCGATGGGGCCGGGCGGCGGAGCAAGCTTGCCGAGGGCGGAGCGGGAGCCTGCGTACATGGTCTTGCTGTGTCTGCCGGCCTGGTGCAATCGGTACTCGCGGGGGTGGCAGTCCGCGCACTCGCGGTCTCCGGCGTACGCGTTCGCGGGCTCCGCCGATGTCATTGGCGCCGCCTGAGGCCTGTCAGCCGCCGGGACCTGCGGCGTTGGCCGGCACCCCG
>CAZGLN010000134.1:0-10571 GCA_964526545.1 uncultured Chthonomonadales bacterium | reverse complement strand
TCGTCGGAGCCGCCGATGGATGTGTCAGAAGACGATTTGGCGCGCCTGGGATATGCCGCCGAGGTTACGGAGTTCGGCGAGCCCGGGGGCATGATGGATCACTACTGCGCCGCGCTGGGAGGGCTGATATTCATAGACACCCGCCAGCCTTTCGCGGCGAGGCGCCTGCAAGCTCCGCTGGATGGATTCGTGCTGGGCAACTCGCGCGAACCGAAGGGCACGGTGGAGACGCTCGGGCGCGTGCGCGCGGAGGTATCGGAGGGCGTACGCGAACTGCGCGGGAACCTGCCGACCTTTCACCTTGCGGAGACCCCGCTCGAGGAAGCGGAGCCGTATCTGAGGCGCATCTCTCCGCGGCTCGCTAGACGTGTACGGGCCAACCTGGTGAACCGGGACCTCACGCGGGAGGCCCTGCGAAGGCTGGAGGATGGCGATGGTGAGGCGATTGGGCCGCTGCTCTTGGAGCACCACGCTCAGTTGAGGGATGGCCTGGAACTCTCCACCCCGAAGATTGAGCGCATGTTGGAGGCTTCGCTTGCCGCCGGCGCCCTGGGAGGGAAGATAAACGGTTCTGGCGGAGGTGGATGCATGTTCGCCTTCGCTCCCGGCCACGCGCTGGAGGTCGCCGAGGCGATACGTCGGATGGGCGGTGAAGCCTATGTTGTCCAGATAGATCGCGGCGCGATTGTAGAGCGTATGGTAGAGTAGGGCGGCGTTTCGGGGAGAAACAAATGTTTGACGGCATCGGTCTCTGGCAGGTGGTGATCGTCGCGGTGATCATCCTGCTGCTGTTCGGTTCCAACCGCATACCGGAGATGATGAAGGGTCTCGGCGGCGGCTTGAAGGAGTTCAAGAAGGGCCTCCGCGAGGGCCTGACGGATGACGAGCCCGCGGCGAAGAAGACGGAGCAGCCGAGCTCGGCCAGCAAGGAGTAGCCGGGCCCCTCTCAACTGTCTCTGCCGTGAAGGTCGGCGGCCCGAGGCTGCCCGGCGAAACGTGTGGCCGCGCCATGAGAAAGGCGCGGCCACTTTCGCTTGCTTAGCTGCAGAGGTCGCCAGTTAGCCACGGCAGCTTCCAACGTGCCGCATTCCTTAGCGTCCGCCGCCCTGCCGTTTCTGGAGCTCCTTGATGGCGGATTCCAGGTCATCGAGCGCGGCGCCGTAATCCCGCTGGATACGACGGGCCCGCTGAAGTGCCTCGGAGGCCCGCTGCATGGGATCGCCCGCGGGTGTGGGCAGAGTGACCGCGCGCTCTATCTCCGTCGCGGGCGTGCTTGCCGCAATCGGCTGTGATCTCGTGGTCTTGCCGGTGGTTCGGTCACCGAGCGCCGCGATGGCTTCGTTTAGCGTGCTTCTCACAACCACATGCTCGCCGCTCGCAACAATGACGTACCGCAGGTCGGGCACGATGCCGGCCGCGCCGGTGGCCTGCACGTACATCGGCACCACGTAGAGCAGGGAGTTCTCTATCGGGATGATCAGCAGGTTTCCGTAGATGACCTGCGAACCGCGCTGGCCCAGCAGGGTCTGGATGCGTGAGACATCCGAATCGGCCCTGATCTGATTCATGATCGGCGCCGGGCCGTTGATGGGTGTTCCCTTGGGGAAACGGAAGAGCACCAGTTCGCCGTAGTTCGCCGGATCGCAGCGCGCGGCCAGCCATGCGGAGAGGGTGTCGCGACGGTTCGGCGTGTAGGGGGAGATGAGCAGGAACTCCTGCTGTTTGTCCCCTGGCAGCCGCATCATCACATAGTAAGGCTGCATGCGCGTGGGCCCGCCTCCGTTTTCCGCCTCTGCCGTGGGGTCAATGGGTACCGCCCATTGGTCCTCCTTGCCGTAGTAGACCCGCGCATCGGAGATGTGGTAGAGCTGGAAGATGTCGCGCTGTATGCGGAACATGTCCTCCGGATAGCGCACGTGTGCGCGCAGCGGCTCCGGCATCTCCTCTAACGGCTTGAAGAGAGTCGGGAAGGCACGCGCCCACGTGCGGATAACGGGGTCCCTTGAGTCCGCGATGTAGAGTGTAACCGTGCCGTCGTAGGCATCCACGGTGGCTTTGACGGCGTTGCGTATGTAGTTGAACTGCTGCGCGTAGGCCCCGCCAGGCACACCAACCCGCACCGGGCGCGAGTAGGGGTAGCGGCTGGAGACCGTGTAGGCGTCCAGAATCCAGACCAGCCGGCCGTTATTGACCACCAGGTAGGGATCGTTATCCAAATTGAGGAAGGGAGCGAGGGTCATCACGCGGTCGCGAATGCCCCGCCGGAAGAGCAGGCGGCTATCGCTATCCACATCGCTCGCGAGCAGCATATTCGTATCGCCCAGGCGTGCCGCCCATGCCAGCCTGCCGATGGCGCCGCCGATGGGCACTCCGCCCTTCCCGGCGTAGCGGGTCTCGACGTTGCCTTCGCCCGCGGGATAGTCGAACTCCGCCTGCTTGGTGCCGACGAACACGTAATCGCTTGCCAGTTCGCCATAGTAGATCTCGGGCCTGTCGAGCTTGAGATCCGGCACCTCCACACGCACCGGAATCTGGTGCATGAAGTACTCGGGCAGGCCCTCGGAGTCCACTGCATTTACCGGGCTCATCACGACACCGTAGCCGTGCGTGTAGATGAGTCGCTGGTTCTGCCAGGTCTGGGCCTGGGCGGTAAGGCCGTCGGTATCCATCTCGCGCGGAGCGAGCATTACCTGCTGGTAGCGGCCGCCAAGGTGATAGCGCGCGACATCAATGTTGTAGTCGCCGGAGGTGAAGGTTGCATTCGGCGGCAGTTTGAACCGGTAGTAGGGGCGGAGAGACTGCTTCACCGTGTAGACCATGCCGAGCTGAGGCCAATCCCAGAGTCGGATGTTGTTAATGGTCTCGGTGGCCGATTCCAGCTCGGCCTTGGTCAGTTCAGGCTTCACCTCCACCATGCGTTCCTTGACTCTATCCAGGCCGTATGCCTTGCGGGTCATCTGGATATCGCGCTCGATGTACTGCTTCTCTGCCAAGAACTGGTTAGGAACCACGCGGAACCGCTGCACGAAGGAGGGCCAGAAGCCCACAACGACCGCAGAGACTACGACCCACAGGACAAGGCCGACGATCGGCAGTCGGAACGGCTTGCCCGCGCGGAGGTTCAGGAAGCAGAGTAGTCCCGTGAAGAGCATGAGCGCGGCCTGGATGTGCTGGCCAGGCAGTCGCGCGTGCAGATCCGTGTAGCCTGCGCCGAAGAACGCGCCATTCTCCGAGGTGAGCAGGTCATAGCGCGCCAGAAGGTGGCCCCACGCCACGGTAAACGCAAAGAGTCCAGCGAGTACCAGCAGATGGGCGCGCACGTGGCCCGGTACGGTCGGAGTGCCTCCCGTCAGCATCTCGGCGCCGTTTTCGCTTACGTAGATAAGTGCAACGCCGATGGCAGTAACTCCAAGCGTGAAGAGCAGGAGGCCCTGAAGATACTCCAGGAAGGGGAGCCGGAAGAGATAGAAGGCCACATCATGATTGAACACGGGGTCTCTATCGCCGAACGGCACGCCGTGCGTGAACTGCAGGTAGGTGGGCCAGTGGGTTACAGCGTGGCCCGCCACCAGGAAGGCGAGCACCGCGCTCGCACCGAGCGTCAGCCACCCCATGCCGGCGCGCAGGGCCTCGGCGATCTTCTCCCGATCGTCATCGAATACCATGCGGCGCGGCTGCCGGCCCATGAGCCTGCGGGCCAGGTAGAGATTGCTGTAAACGAAGAGGAAGAAGGCGCCGCCGATGCCAAAGAAGAGCAGCAGTTTGGTGGTGAGTGCCGTACGGAAGACTGCCACCTGGCCCAACTCGCGGAACCACGCGGCGTCCGTATAGAGCTTCGCGATCTGCATGCCGAAGAGCAGCATGCAGAGAAACAGTCCAAGAATGGTCAGCCGCAGCACAACGATCCACCGCGGCGTGGGCTTCCGAGGGGGTCTTTGTTGCATGTAAACCTCCGTCCATGGTCAGCAGGCGGGACGAGTTCAGTATTGCATACGGCCGTTTGGGTGCGCGGGGTTCAGTGAGGGGCGCTCGCGGGCTGGCAGGTATAATCTCCCCGGCCCGTCCAGCCTTCTTGCGGGCGCGCCGCGCCGGATAGCATTCCCACGGAGCTTCTGATGGCAATCATCATAGACGAGTCGACGCGCGTGCTTGTGCAGGGCATTACGGGGCGGGAGGGAGCGTTTCACACTGCCCAGATGCTCGAGTACGGCACCAAGATCGTGGCGGGCGTAACGCCTGGAAAGGGCGGAACGACCGACGACAACGGCGTGCCGGTGTTCAACACGGTGGTCGAGGCCGCACGGGCAACCGGCGCGAACGCGGCAATCATTTTCGTGCCGGCTCGGTTCGCGGCGGATGCCATTCTGGAGGCGAACGACGCCGGCATGGAAGTCATTGTCGCAATCACCGAGGGCATTCCCACCCGCGACATGATTGAGGCTTGCCGGATAGTCAAGCTCGGAAAGGCACGGCTGATAGGACCGAACTGCGCGGGCATCATCTCGCCCGGCAAATGCAAGATGGGCATCATGCCTGCCTCTACCTTCACGCCTGGACCGGTCGGGCTTGTATCGCGGTCAGGGACCCTCACCTACGAGATCGTGGATGAACTGACTCGCGCGGGCCTGGGACAGAGCACCTGCGTGGGGATCGGAGGCGATCCGATCATCGGCACGACCTTTGTGGATGTGCTGCCGCTCTTCGAGAACGATCCCGAGACGCAAGCCGTCGTGCTCATCGGCGAAATCGGCGGATCGGATGAGGAGATGGCTGCCGAGCTCATTCCCTCCCTCTCGAAGCCCGTCATCGGGTTCATCGGTGGGCGCACGGCGCCGCCGGGCAAGCGGATGGGCCATGCGGGCGCCATCATCAGCGGCCGGAGCGGCACGGCACAGGCCAAGGTAGAGGCGCTGGAGAGAGCAGGGGTGCCCGTTGCGGAAACGACCCATGACATCCCGGGGCTTGTGAAGCAGGCTCTCGGGATATGAGTCCACGAGGAGACTCGGTTTGACCGTGCAGGAGTACATCGTCCGCTCGGCGCGCGAGGCGGCGAAGATGGCCTTCCGCTATGCGGAGGCCACCCCGCCGGACCGTCTAAGCTGGTCCCCTGTGGACGGCGGACGCTCCGTGCTCAGCATGTGCCGTGAATTGGCGCTCACGCCGACATGGACCCTGATGGCATTCGGCCAGGGAGACCAGCAGTGGTCGGCGGAACTGGCTGCCGCGCAACGCCGCGAAATGGAGCAGTGGACGACCGTGGCTCAGTGCGCCGAGCAGTTTGAGAGAAGATTCGCGGAAGTCGAGCAATTCTTCCTCTCGCTCACGGACGAGGATCTGAAGCGCACGCGCTGGCTGCCTCACAACGGCGGCCGCGACCACACCTACCAGGAGATGATGGACTACCCGCGGTGGAACTGCACCTACCATCTCGGACAGATTGCCTACATCCAGACACTGTATGGAGACCGTGACGAGCATTAACTAGCCCGCAGGCGAGTCGTCTTCGGGTGGCAAGCGGACCAGCCGCTCCAAATGTGAGCCTGCTTTCGAGGAGCACAGCATGTATTTGACGGACAAGAAGGTAGCCGTAATGGGCGCGGCCGGTGCCATCGGCTCGAACATTGTGCAGGATCTGCTCTCTACCCGGACTGCCTGCAACATCAGCATGTACGATCCTTTCGCTCCGGGCCTGGAGGGCGCCGCCGAGGAGATCTATCACTGCGCCTTCCCCGGAGCGCGTGTTACGTGGACCACGGACGTGGCGGAGGCGTTGGACGGTGCCGCGTACATCATCTCCTCGGGCGGCGCTCCTCGCAAGGAGGGGATGACACGGGAGGACCTGCTTCGCGGCAACTGTGAGATTGCTCGCGGACTTGGCGAGGCCATCAAGGCCCATGCGCCGGGCGCGGAGTTTGTCATTGTCATCTTCAACCCCGCCGACATCACCGGACTCACCACCCTCGTCTATTCCGGTCTGAAGCCGGGCTTCGTCAGCACGCTGGCCGCGCTGGACAGCACTCGCCTGCAGACCCGATTGGCACAGTTCTTCGGCGTTCCGCAGGAAGAGGTAACCGGCAGCTACACCTATGGCGGGCATGGCGAAACGATGGCCGTGTTCAAGAGCGGTGTGGCTGTGCAGGGTGTGAAGCTGACGGAGATACTGGCGGGTGAGCCGGTGAACGGCAAGCGCATGTCGGCCGAGGAGTGGCAGGCCGTTCAAGAGCATGTTCGCACGGGTGGAGCGCGCATCATAAAGCTGCGCGGACGCTCCTCGTTTCAATCGCCCGCGCACCAGAGCGTGGAGATGCTGCGGGGACGTATTCGGCAAGGCGGATATCCTTGGCCCTGCGGCGTCTACTTCAAGGAAGGGCCCTACGCTCACGTGATGATGGCCGCCGATGTGGCCTTCACGGATCAGGGCCTGGTAGGCAGCATTCCTCAGGCCGATTCGGACGATCTGGCCGCGCTGGACAGAAGCTACGCACACCTTTGCAAGCTGCGTGACGAAGTGATTGCCGCGGGCATCTTGCCCCCCGTGGAGCGCTGGCCGGAGCTGAACCCGCATCTCTAGACGCACCTATACCCTGAAGCAGCGGGCAGGAGCCCAATGATCCGCATTGATGCCGTCTGCGATATCGTGCGTGCCGCGGGTGACGCCGCGCTCAAACAGTGGGGCAACATCGAGGCAAAGGCCAAACCGGATCAGAGCCTGGTAACGGAAGTAGATCTCGCCACCGAGCGCTTCCTGGAAGAGGAGCTGCGACGGCTCGCACCGGAATACGCGTTCGTGGGTGAGGAGTACGGCTGGCGTGGATCCCGATCGGCTCCGGTGTGGGCTTGCGACCCGATAGACGGCACCACGAACTACGTCTTCGGTCTGCCCCATTGGGGTGTCTCGGTGGGGCTTCTAGAGGGCGGGACCCCGGTACTCGGCGCGATCTATCTTCCCGTGCTCAACGAGATGTTCGCGGCGGTGCGCGGTCAGGGAGCCACCTGTAACGGACGTGCCATCCGCTGTCCGGATCGCGACGCGCTCGGTGTTGAAGATACAATCGTGGTAACCAGCAACGCCGCCAAGACCCTCAACGTCGAGGCAATCCCTGGGCGTCTGCGCTGTCTGGGCAGCATCGCCGCCGAACTGGCCTACACGGCGCGAGGAAGTATGTGCGCCACGATCGGTCTGCGCGAGGGCATTGTAGATGTGGCGGCGGCTCTCGCCATCTGCTTTGAGGCAGGCTGCAGGTTCCATTACCTTCATGGGCCGGAAGTGGATGTCGGCGCACTCCTGGAAGCGCGGCACACGCGGGAACACTTCGTCTATGCTCCTCCGAACCTCTTGCGCTCACTTCAGGCCACTCTTAAGCCGATCCGAGTGCTCACCGAGTAGGCGCGCCCCGGCCGCGCTCCTCCGCCGGGTCCGTGCCGTCGCCGGAACGATGGGACGCTCGGAATGAGCCTGGACCGTCTTCCCACGCACCCATCGGCCGATCACGCGCGGCTCATCGGCATCACGCCGAGGGCCCTCATCATTGGAATTCTGCTGATTCCGGTGATGTGCTACTGGAACGAGTACACGGAGATCGTGGCGGCTGCCACGGATCTCGCGGCGATGTCGCTGCCGATCGCCGTGGTCTTCGCAATCCTAGTTCTCATCGGCATCAACGCACTGCTCAAGCGCCACGTTCCCCGCTATGCCTTTACTCAGGCCGAGCTTCTGTTCATCTTCCTGATGCAGACGGTCTCCATCGGCATCAGCGGCATCGGGATGGTCCAGTTTCTGAACACCTCGGTGGGCAACGTGTATCACTACGCCACCACGGAGAACAACTGGCAGACGAAGATTCATCCCTACCTCACGCCGTGGCTCTTTCCCGACAAGGAGGTGCTGCACGACTACTACTACGGCGGCGGGTCGTTCTGGACCGTTCGAAACCTTCTTGGATGGATGGCCCCGATCCTTTCGTGGTCTCTCTTCATCGTGGTGCTGCTGGGCGTAATGCTCTGCATCAATGTGATAGTGCGAAGGCAATGGATGGACCGGGAGCGTCTGGGGTTTCCTATCACGGCCCTTCCGATGGAGATCACCCGGAACGGCGGACCCAAGGAGCTCTTCACCAATCGGCTCTTCCTGCTGGGCTTCGGCATACCGTGCGTTTTGGAGACACTGGCGAGCCTGAACTTCCTCTATCCGTCCGTCCCCTATGTCCCCATCAAGCCGAACGCTCCCGGCATGGACCTGACGCCGCTCTTCACGGCGCAGCCCTGGAATGCCATTGGCTATACCACTCTGGCTCTGTATCCGCTTGTCATCGGGCTGACCTACCTGCTCTCGTTGGAGGTCGGCTTCTCGCTCTGGTTCTTCTATCTCTTCACGAAGGTGCAGAACGTGATGTGCGCGGTGCTCGGCTATCGCGATCCGGGTGCTGGCATGGCAGTGCAGAGAATGCCCTATCTGGGCGAGCAATCCGCCGGAGCCTTTATCGGGCTTGCGCTTATCGTGCTCTGGGGCATGCGCGGCCACCTCCGCGATGTCTTTCGGAAGGCCTTCGCCCGCTCCGCGGAGATTGAGGATGCAAACGAGCCTCTGAGCTACCGTGCCGCGGTTCTTGGAGCTGTTGGAGGCTTCGCGGCGCTCACCTGGTTCGGTATCGCCATCGGCATGACGTGGTGGGTGCCCCTTGTCTTCTTCGCCCTCTATCTGTTGTTCATCATCACCTTTACGCGCATACGTGCCGAGGCCGGCCTGCCCTGGGCTTTCGGGCCCGACATGAACCCCCATCAGGTGATGATGAGCGGCTTCGGGGTGAGGGCCTTCAATACGCCAACGCTCACGGGCCTGGCGACCGTGATGTGGTTCGACCTGGACTACCGGTGCGTGGCCATGCCGCACCAACTCGAGGCGATGAAACTGGCGCAGGGGGCGCGCATGAACAACCGGCACGTGGCGCGGGTGATCCTGCTGGCCACCGTGATTGGAGCGCTGGCCTCGTGGGCGGCTGTGCTCACCTGCTACTACCAGTATGGAGCGGCCACCGCGCAGGTGAATTCCTGGCGCACGGATATGGGCAAGGTTCCGTGGAACACCCTGCGCGATTGGATGGATAACCCCCTCAAGGCGGACGCGCCCCGCATGCAGGCCGTGGGCGTGGGCGGCCTGGTAACTGCGGGCCTCGTGGCGCTCCGCGCGCGCTTCACCTGGTGGCCGTTTCATCCGGTAGGCTATGCCGTGGCAGGCACCTTCACCATGCCCTGGCTCTGGTTTCCCACGCTTCTGGGCTGGCTGGCCAAACTGATCGTGATACGCTATGGGGGCATGAAGGGATTTCGCAAAGGCCTGCCCTTCTTCATCGGCCTGATCCTGGGCGACTACGTTACCGGCAGTCTCTGGGCCATCTACGGATCGGTTACGGGAGTCACCACCTACCGCGCGTTTCCCATCTAGTCTGGGTCCTCGCGCACGGAGGAGCGCCATGCTGGCGGCTTTGCTGGGGCTAGTCCTGCTGAACAGCGCAAGTCTGCCTCAAGGTCCCGGCCTCGCCCAGCGGTATCCCGGCGATCGGGGTATAGGCAGCGACCCGAGCGTGGTGCTGGCGGAGGAATTCGAGGCGGAAACGCTGAGGGAAGTGCTGGAGCGCTGGGACGAAGCAAGCAACCAGGACGGAGCGGTACTCGCACTGGTTGGCGATTCGGTTCCGGGCAGCCGCGGAAGACGTGCGCTGCAGGTTACGGCCACAGTCTCCAAAAACACCGGCGGCCACCTCTATACACGGCTGAGGCGTCCCCTTGAGACGGCCTTCGCCCGTTTCTACGTCAAGTTCGAGGAGGACCCCGGCTACATCCACCATTTCGTTACTATCGGCGGCTACAATCCGCCCACGCGGTGGCCGCAGGGCGGGGCTGGACAGCGCCCGGCCGGACACGAGCGCATGACGGTTGGTATCGAGCCTACGGGCCTGGATGGTGGGGTGCCCGCGCCGGGCATCTGGAACTTCTACGCTTACTGGCAGGAGATGCGCATCTCCGCGGATGGCCGCTACTGGGGGCAATCCATCTATGCCGAGCCTCCTCTCCGCGTTCCGCGAGGGCGCTGGCAGTGCGTGGAGATCATGATGAAGTGCAACAGCACACCTGAGCGCAGCGACGGCGAGCTCGCACTCTGGCTGGATGGCAGGCTGGCCATGCACGTGGCGCCTGGAGTGCTTCGCGGCGATTGGGATGGCCGGGGTTTCAAGCTGCCGGCCGCGGGCGGCACTCCCTTCGAGGGGTTTCGTTGGCGAAGCACAAGGGATCTGAAGATTAACTTCTTCTGGCTGCTCCACTATGTGACGGAGAGCAGCAACGCGCGGAACCGAGACACCCGCGAGCGCAACCGGGTCTGGTTTGATCACATCGTGGTGGCAGAGAAGTACATCGGTCCCTTGCAGCCCGTACCGCCGCAGCCCTAGGCCGAAGCGCAGAGAACACGGCCCCGACACACTGTCGGGGCCGTACTCTTGTTGCGCGGGTACTGTTCAATTGGGCAAGGGCTCGTTACCAGCGGCGGAACCCTCCGCCGAAACCGCCGAAGTTTC
>CAZGLN010000133.1:0-10601 GCA_964526545.1 uncultured Chthonomonadales bacterium | reverse complement strand
TCGACGATATCTGGAGACACCATGGCCTGGCCTCCTCACCGGCCGAGGCGGCGGCTCTCGCGGTGAAGGCGGGCTGCGACCTCAACTGCGGATGCACGTTCCAGGCGCTGACCGAGGCGGTGCAGCAGGGTCTGGTGGAAGAGGCCGAGATAGATCGCGCGGTTCAGCGGCTCTTCGAATACCGCATGCGGCTCGGGATGTTCGACCCGCCGGAGCGCGTGCCCTACACACGCATCGGCATTGAAGTCAACGATTGCGAGGAGCATCGGGCGCTCGCGCGGGAAGCAGCCAGGCGCTCGCTCGTGCTCCTGAAGAACGACGGTATCCTGCCGCTGGAGCACCCCATCCGCCGTGTTGCCGTGGTCGGTCCGAATGCGGACGATGCGGAGGTGCTTTTGGGCAACTACAACGGCACCCCCTCGGAGTCCGTTACACCCTTCGAAGGCATACGGACGCGCGCCATGGCGGCGGGCATGGACCTGCTCTACGCGCGCGGCTGTGACCTCACGAACCCGTCACGCGATGGCTTCGCGGCGGCCGTGGAGATTGCCATGCAGTCCGACGTGGTGATCGCCGTGGTTGGCCTTTCGCCGCGCCTGGAGGGTGAGGAGGGCGAAGAGCACTTGATTGATAAGAGCGGCGACCGGAGGGATATCGGCCTGCCGCCCGTGCAGGAGGAGCTGCTGCGCGCGCTGGCCGCCACGGATACGCCCCTGGTTGTGGTGCTGCTCTCGGGCAGCGCCGTGGCCATTCCGTGGGCCGCCAGGCATGCCGCAGCCATCCTGGCGGCCTGGTACGGCGGTGAGGAGGCCGGTACGGCTATCGCGGAGGCGCTGTGGGGCGATTTCAGCCCGGCGGGCCGCCTGCCCGTTACCTTCTACACCGGCGTGGAGCAGCTTCCGCCCTTTGCGGACTACGCAATGCGCGGCCGCACTTACCGCTTCTTTGATGGCGAGCCGCTCTACCGGTTCGGCTTCGGGCTCTCCTACACCACCTTCCGCTACGCGGAACTGCGCATCGAGCCTGCCGGAACGGATTTCGTCGTCAGCGCAACGGTTACGAACATCGGCGAACGAGAGAGCGACGAAGTAGCCCAACTCTACGTTACGGACGTGGAGGCAAGCGTTCCGGTGCCCATCCGGCAGCTCCGGGGGTTTGAGCGGCTCCGTCTCGAGCCCGGCGAAAGCAAGCGCGTTGCGTTTACGCTCCGGCCGGAGCATCTAGTGTGCTACCAGGACGATGGCACACCCTTTTTGGAGCCGGGGCTCTTTCGGGTCTCGGTAGGGGGCGGCCAACCGGTGGAGGGTCAGGGCCTGCACTGGGTGGAGGGAACCTTCACGATCCCGGCTTCGCCGTAGCCCGTACCAGCGCGGCCGCCCATAATCGCACACTCCGCGCGGCGCCACCAGGCGAAGATGCGGCCCGCGCCGTGTCACTCCAGCCGCAGGGGCGCGTTCTCGTCGCGCTGCAGCGCGTCGCCGAGCACCCCGCGAAGACTCTCGTAGACCTCTTCCGCGGTTACCGCCTGGTAGGGATGCACCAAGAGGTGCATCGGCAACGGCGTGTCCACAGTGTCCACTTGCTGCGTGTACCGTATTCCGTGAAGCTGCAGGGCGCCAAGCCGCCGGTACCATGCGATGCGTCTACGTGCATGGTCGCCAGGATCATCTCGCAGGCCCGGTATCTCCACCTCGTAGAAGAGGAAGCGTGGGTTCTCCTTCGCTAGGGCGGACCGAACGTAGGCGTAGATTTGCTGGCCCAACCCATGTCCCCGCAGGTGTTCCTGAACCGCGAGATACCAGAGGGCGGCCGCACCCTGCCGAGGATAGTGCTCGTACGCCGCGATTGCCCGAGCCTGCGCGTCATGGTCGAGGCCGGCGATGAGGACGAGGGCATCCTCGCCGCGCCCACCGGCCTCCACCTGCTCCTGAAGCCACCCTAGGGACATCCGCTCTTCCGGCGGAAAGCTCTCGTGGTAGATGGCGAGCCACTGGGGCCACAGCGGCGCCTCCGTGCTCGTGACATTGACTATCCGCAGCGGTCCCGTGTCTCTGTTATCCATCCTCGCTCCCTACAACAAAGTCGTCCAAGACCGTCCGCACCGCTCGGCAAACGGTGTCGCGGTACTCGCCCGCGTCGCCGCCCTGCCTCTCCCGCTGCGCCGTATACGCAACCAGAAGAGAGACTATCTCGCCGAGAGCCTCCTCAGCCAGGCTGTCTCCCGCCGAGTCGCCATCCGGCGATACCCTCACCACCTCAGGCCCCCAGCGCGGCGCAAGCGCCTTCCTGTCGTCAACCAGAATTCCATACTCCCCGGCGAAGGCGCCCCTCTCCTCATCGCCACGGCTCGCTTGCTCCAGACGTCGGCACGCATAGATGAACACCCGGTAACTGAACCGGTCCTGGTCGCGAAGCAGCATGCCGAGAGCGGCAACGCATGCCGCCTCAGCCCAGAACACTGCTTGGTCACCATCGCCCTCGAGTTCCATCAGGTCGCAGCGCGCCGCGCCGAGATCCGCCAGCAGCTCCAGGTCCTCTTCCCTGGCGGCAATGTGAAGCGCCTCGGAGTAGGCCAGCATCAGCCGCGCGCGATCCTCCTCGGCGAACGGGATGCGTTTCCAGGCGAGGCGGAACGCAATACGGGCGTACAGCCACTCATAGCGCATCCAGGAGCGCAGAAAGGCATCCTCCAGCCGATCAGCGCACCCAATCGCCTCTCCGTAAAGGCGTTCCAGCTCCTCCTCGGCACGCGTATGTCCGCTCGGCAGCCCGGGCGCGCAGAGGATGGCTGAACCCAGGTAGTGATCCACCAGGGCAAGCGCATAGCAGGCGTGCCTCCTGGCTTGATCCTTCGCAAGATTGGCGCGGAGACGCTCGCACACGTTGCGCACCTCCTGCCACTTCTGGACGTGGCGCGACCGCTCGTTTATGGTGAGGCTGGCCACCGGATACTCCTTGAACAGCCTTCTCAAGTCCGCCAGAAGCTGGGACACTCTCTCGGCCCGCGCCTCCATTTGGCGCATCTTGGACAGGGACTCCGCGATCGCGTCTATCAGGCCGGCGCTGATTTCGCCCTCCTCACAGAATTCGCCCCACCAGTAGTGCGCCACGAAGAGCGCACAGACCAGCGCATGCTCAAAAGTAGGGTCTTCCGCGTCCTTGGTCGAGGCGCCGACGGTCTGGCTCAGCAGAAGCAGCCTCTCCTTTGCGCGGCGCCGGCCCGCCGGCCGGTCCAGATTCCTGTAGTCCGCGTATGTCGCGCGCTCGCCAGGTATCCCAAGCAGGTCGAGGGGCTGGCTCTGGTCTGAGAGTGCCACGGCGCGAAGAGCCGCCGCGAGCTCCGGCAGGTTCCACTCGAAAGCGCTCCGCTCCAGCAGATTGAATTGCTCCGCATCGAGCGGTGTTTCGGACACGAGCTGATGAAGTCGGAACGCTGCAGCCTGCGGTGTCTGTTCCAGGTCCAGGTCATCCGACGTCAGCACGAGATCCGATAGCTCGCGCACGTGGCCGCAGAGCTCGGCTATCCATGTGTCCGTGAGATCCGGCGAGGTATCTGCCGGCAGGCAGTCCCTGATCTCCCTGTCCAGCGCGGCCGCGACGGTGCGAGATGCCGTAAGGCGGTCATCCGGCCCGAGCACATGGCGCACCAGGTGCGGCCAGACTTCGTGCCCGAATTGGAACACTCCGTCAACGGGGCCGAATGCGCCAAGACCGCGGTTGGCCCAGTCCTTCATCGCCTGCTCGACGGCTTCTTCCTCCATCGGCCCCGCACAGGCTAGCAGCGCGCGACGGCTGACGCAGTCAGGATCCAAGAAGGCGGCGAGGCGCAGGAGACTCGCCGAGTCAGGGGAGAGAGGCACGGCATGCGTCCGCAGTGTGTGCGCCTGGCAGCACTTCGGCTCTTTGCCTAGGTAGCTTCGCACCACATCCGTCAGCAACGGGTGGTACGTGGCGCCGTGCGGCTTGAAGTCGAGTACCTCCTGGGGCAGCACCATGTGGAACCCGGTCTCCGGTGCGTGCGCCAGGTAGCCCGCCAACTGTATCACCGCCATGGGCTGCCCCGCGAACGCGGGGGATCCCAGCAGACCCTCGAGCCAGGCGCGCTCGGGCAGTTTTCGCATGGGCGCCATGGCCCTGAAGTGCTCCTCGAAGAGCTCTGACACATCGGCAGGGTGAAGAGGAGCCAGCGAGATGTGGGTGGTTGCCGGGGCAGGCACGACCCGCTGCGTGGTTATCAGGAGACGGAAGCGGTTGGCACCGCGAATCAGGCGCTGCATGTAGAGCGACTCGGGCTCCTCGCAGGCCACGCCGTCGAGCCCGTCCAGGACCATGAGCCCGTCCCCCTGGCGATTCAGCAGATCGAGAAGCGCGAGCACAGTCTCCTCCGCTGTTCCCGGCTGCTCTATCCATCCGCGAGCCTGCGTCATGATCGCGGTGGCCAGTTCGGCTTCCGTGGCGATACTGCTGCCCACCCTGATCCAGATTCTGAGTTTCGTCGGATGCCGTTCACGCCAATGCGCGTAGATCTGCGCCGCAAGCGTGGTCTTGCCCTGCCCGCTTGGCGCGCTCAGCACAACGGGCTGGATACTATCCCGCGACCGCAGCGCCTTCAGAACCGCGCCGAGCTGATGGTGCTCCACGCAGAGCGCAGGCGGGCGCTCGGCGTTGGCATCCATGGCGGCCTGGAGCGCGTGGGTACTCGCGCCTTCTATCTCTCTCGGGGCATTGCTGGTTACGCGATTGAGGTGCCAAAGCACCACTGCTGCCGCCGCGAGCAGGAGTCCGGCCATGCCGACCGTTACAACCGGCTGTCGCCGGTAAGCCGAACGCACCACATCCAGGACGGCGTCGGCCTGAGTCAGGTTGCCGATGAGGCCCGCGAGCGCCGCGAGCGCGATAAGCGCCATGCCGCCCACGAGAGGCGCCAGGCAGGTACGGCGGAGCGGAGTGGGCGCTCGCATTGATGGTGCAGTGTCTTGAGAGGCAGGATACTCTGTGGGACCGCCGTGCCCGTTCCTTGCTTTATACGAGAATTCCTCCATTCGCCGCAAAGCATCCCTGGTGCGGACCAGATGCGCTGATCCGCGCCTCGCGGAACGGGAGTGATGACCGAACAGGCCCATCATCGCCGAGTGCGATGGGCTGAGCGGCGGGCTAATCCGGCAGCCCAGGCGTGCGAGCGGGTATAATGGAGTTGCAGCTCCAGAAATGGAGCCGGGACAGGTCTCTCACATGGCTCCCGCTTGGATACGCACCGGTTTACCGGCGCTCTTCGCCTTTCTTGGCGCGGCGCTTCTGACCTGGTGGGTCAGATTGTTCCTCTCTGCGCCCGCGCCTTCTGAGCGCCCGCTCGGTATCGAATCGATTCCCAAGGTTCCCACGGCCGGGAGCCTCTCCACGAGCGAGCCATCCTTCCACGCCTTCGTCGCGCCGGGCACGCCTGTTCCCCTGCTGCCTGGAGCGTGGCCGGGCTTCCGCGGGCCCGACCGCGACAACATTAGCAAGGAGACCGTGGCGCTCGCCAGGCAGTGGCCGCCGTCCGGTCCGCCGGTCCTCTGGTCGGTGGAGCTCGGCGAAGGCTACGCGGCGCCCGCGGTCATAAATGGCCGGGTCTATGTGCTGGACTATGACAAGGCCATGCAGTCGGACGTGCTGCGCTGCTTCGCCCTGGCCGATGGAAAGGAGCTATGGCGCCGCAGCTACCCGGTTGTCGTCAAGCGCAATCACGGGATGTCGCGCACGGTTCCGGCAACGGACGGCAAGTTTGTCGTGAGCCTGGGTCCCAAGTGCCACGTTATGTGCGTGGATGCGGTCACGGGAGATCTGAAGTGGCTGAAGGACCTCGTGCAGGAGTACGGCACCACGGTGCCAGAGTGGTATGCCGGACAGTGCCCGCTTATAGACGGCGACAAGGTTATCCTTGCGCCGGCCGGGTCCGCGCTCGTGGTGGCCATCGAAATGGCGACCGGCAAGGAGGTCTGGCGGACGCCGAACCCCAAAAAGTGGGAGATGACTCACTCCTCGCTGCTCCCCATCACGGTGGGCAAGGAGCGCATGTACGTCTACTGCGGCAGCGGAGGAGTGGCAGGCGTCTCGGCGCGTGACGGCCGTATCCTCTGGGAGACAGATACCTGGACCATCAATACCGCCACGGTGCCTACACCGGTGGATGTTGGGGAGGGCAGAATCTTCCTGAGCGGCGGATATGAGGCGGGCGCAATGCTTCTGCAGATTGAGGAGCGTAACGGCGCCTTCGCCGTGAAGCCCTTGTTTCGCGTGGCCCATACCGTGTTTGGTTCGGACCAGCAGACGCCAATCTTCTACAAGGGGTACATCTATGGCGTGGCTCCCGATGAACAGCTCGTCTGCCTCGACCTCACTGGTAAGCGGGTGTGGGCAAGCGGCGCGACACATCGGTTTGGATTGGGTCCCTACTTGATCGCGCAGGACCTAATCTTCGCGCTGGACGACAAGGGCAAGTTGACTCTCGCGGAGGCATCGCCCGCCGGCTTCAAGCCGTTGGCCGAAGCGAATGTGCTGACAGGAGGCGAGGCGTGGGGGCCTCTCGCGCTGGCAGGAGGAAGGCTCCTCGCCCGCGATATGACCCGCATGGTCTGCCTGGATGTGGCAAGCCGCTGACCTGACCGCCGCCGATGCCCGCGCAGGCATGCGACTGGTGCTCACCGCGCGGCACCGAGAGGAGCAGCTCTATGCGTAACGACGATGGCACGAGAGGAAATCCCCCACCTCGACGCGCGTTCCTCGGCTCGGCATTCGTTAGCCTCGGCTCGCTCCTCGGAGCCACTCTCGCGGGCTGCCAGAGCCAACGCCCGTCGAACCTCACCGACAACGAGGAGGCCGAACTGCAGTCGCTGCGCAAGGTGGATCCGAAACTCATCGGCTACACCGAACTTGCGGCCGTGTCCACCAACATGCAGGCGCCGCGTGGAGTGGCAGCCGCCCCAGACGAGAGCATCTGGGTGGTGGGAGACAAAGTGGCCCGCAAATTCGATCCGAGCGGCCGACAGACAGCCGAAATCGCCCTGCCGGACGAGCCCACATGTATCGCACTGGATTCCGATGGCAGCCTGCTGGTTGGGCTGACGGACAGAGTAGGGATATTCAGCGCAGAGGGAGCACTCACGAGCGAGTGGCCGCGCATGGGCACGCGTGCCATCGTTACCGCCATTGCTCCCGATGGTCCAGATGTATGGGTGGCCAACGCGGGTGAACGCGTGGTGGCCAAGTGCTCGCGCGAGGGAGAAGTGGTGCTGGAGCTGGGCAAGAAGGACCCGCAGAGCAACTACCCTGGTCTGGTGCTGCCCAGCCCGCACCTGGATGTCGCGGTCACCTCGTCGGGCGACGTGCTCATCACAAACCCGGGAGTGCACCAGATAGAGCACTGGACCAAGGACGGGAAGCGGCTGGCTGCCTGGGGTACGCCAAGCGAGAAGCTGGACGGCTTCTGCGGCTGCTGCAATCCCACCGACATGGCGCTCCTGCCCGATGGGCGCGTGGTCACATCGGAAAAGGGCATTCCGCGCGTGAAGGTCTACACGCCGGACGGCGAGTTCGAGACGGTGGTGGCGGCGCCGGATCAGTTCGCTCCCAACACACTCACTCTCGACCTGGCAACCACCAGAGCCGGCGACGTGCTGGTGGTGGATACGCGCGCGGGCACCGTGCGCCGATTTCGGAGCAAGGCATGAGCGATAGCGGTTCGTCTCGCCGTGAGGTGTGCGCCACCGCTGCACGTTGGGCGTTATTGCTGGGCAGCGTAGGTGGTATCGCGCTTCTTACTGCACGCAGAGGGCAGGCATGTGATCGGGCATCGTTTTGCGGAAGCTGCTCAGCCCTCAGGGCATGTGACTTGCCGGCGTCGAGGCAGTACCGCAGCCAGAAGGATGCATCACTTTCGGCGAGAGGCGGCGTGAGATGAGTAAAGACCGGGAAGCGGCAAAGCCCACCCGCCGGGCATTCCTAACGGATACGGTGCGCACCACCGGACTGGTGGCGAGCGCAGCCGCACTGGGCGCGCTGGCGGCACGGCCCGCCGAAGGCGAAATGGTCTGGCAGATAGACCCGGATCTGTGCGTCTATTGCGGCCGATGCGCGGATGAGTGCGTGCTGGGTCCTTCGGCCGTGAAGTGCGTCCATGCCTACGCTCTCTGCGGTTACTGCAAGCTCTGCTTCGGCCTCCTGCGCGACAAGCGCACTGGCAACTACATCACCGCGGAGAACAACCGCTGCCCCACGGACGCCATCCGGCGCACCTTCATTGAGGACCCCTACTACGAGATGCACATTGACGAAGAGCTGTGCATCGGCTGCGCCAAGTGTGTGAAGGGGTGCAACCTCTATGGCAACGGCTCCATGTACCTCCAGATACGCCACGACCGCTGTGTAAACTGCAACCAGTGCGCCATTGCGAAGGCCTGCCCCTCACGCGCCATCGTCCGAGTTCCTGCCTCCCAGCCCTATAAACTCCGGACGCGAAGACGATGACTTCCAGCCGATCGCCGATCCTGTTGCCTGCTGTATGGGCGGTTCGCGCGGCAGGACTCGCATCGGCGTTGGCCAGTGCATTTCTCGGCTCGGCGGCGTGCCTCGCGGAGGATGTGCAGAAGAAGCAGCCGCCGCCGGAGTTTTCCAGTGGATATCGCCCGCCTGTCTTCGCCACGCCTCCTCCGCGCGATACGCTCTTCGCCTATGTGGATGTGGCGGTGCTGGCTGCATGCCTGGCCCTTGCCGCCTACATGGTGGTGCACAAGCGCTCCCGGCGGGATCTTCGGCTGCTGGTGGTCTTCTCCATTGCCTACTTCGGCTTCTACAAGCTGGGCTGTGTGTGCAGCGTGGGCAGCATCCAGAATGTGGCGCTGGCCGTGGCGCAGAGCAGCTACAAGCTTCCCTTCGTCATCGGCGCCGTCTTCTTGCTGCCTCTGGTCTTCGCGCTCTTCTATGGGCGCGTCTTCTGTGCCGGAGTGTGCCCGCTCGGAGCCATCCAGGACATCGTGCTGCTGCGGCCGCTGCGTGTCCCTGCCGCGCTTGACCAGGCATTGAGCCTTCTGCCCTACTTCTACCTGGGGGCTGGAGTGCTCTTCGCGGCGCTGGGGAGCGCCTTCATCTTCTGCCAGTACGATCCGTTCGTGGGCTTCTACCGGATGTCCGGCCCGCAAGGCGTGATGCTCTTCGGGGCGGCTCTGCTGCTGCTCGGCGTGGTGGTAGGCCGGCCCTACTGCCGCTGGCTCTGCCCCTACGGCGTGCTGCTCCGCTGGGCCTCGGCCTTCTCCAAGCGCCCCGTGTGCATCACACCCGCCGAGTGCGTCAACTGCCACCTCTGCGCGGATTCGTGTCCCTTTGGAGCGATTGTCCCGCCCACGCCGGAAGATGCGCATGTAGATCGCAACCTCGGCCGCCGCTTGCTTGCCCGCGCCGTCATCGCCCTGCCGCTCTTCGTGGCCGCGGGAGCTGTGCTGGGATACCTCGCGAGCGGCAAGATAGCGCTTGTGGACCGCACGGTACAGATAGCCCAGCGGGTGTATGAGGAAGAGACCGGCCGCGCAACCGGCCTGCATGATCTGAGCGCCGCCTACCGGAAACTCGGTCGCCCCAACGCGGAGATCTATCGCGAGGCGGCCAAGATCCGACGGCGCTATGCCCTGGGCTCCGCGCTTCTAGGTGGCTGGATGGGCCTGGTGCTCGGTTTGCGGCTGGTGCACCTCACCATCCGCAGGCAGCGCGCGGAGTACGAAGCGGACCGTGCCGCCTGCCTGGCATGCGCACGCTGCTACTCCTCCTGCCCAGTCGAGCACGAGCGCCTCTATCAATTGGGTGATGAGTCTCGACGCATACCGCTCGCCCAATGATGCCGGCAGTGCGTCGTGCAATGAGGAAGGTTGAAAGGCTCTATGTCTGAACAGGGAAACGGCAGTCAGGACGCCCTGTACGAGGCCGCGCGCCGAACGGCGCTCATTGCGGCGGTGTTCTGCCTGGTTGTTGTGATTGGCCTGGCCGCGAACTCGCTGAAGGGGCGCGCAGTAGACCCGCTCCGAGCCAACCGCCTGCAGGACCGCATCATAGACCTCAACCGTGACCCTAAGAACGAGAAACTGCTCGCCGAAATACGACGCATGGATGCCCAGGTACGGCGCGACTACTGGCTGGGACGCCGTATCGCGCTCACGGGCTTCTATCTGCTGCTGGGCGGAGTGATTGTCCTGCTGGGCTCCCTGGAGATCGTGCGCGCCAGACGTACGGCACAGCCGGTGCCGCGGCCGGAAGCGGTGCGGGAAGCCTGGGTGCAGTCCCTCGCGGCCCGCCGCTCCGTGCTTGGCCTCGGCGCGGTGATGGCTGGAGTCCTGCTGCTGCTCACTACGCTCTCCCGGCACGATTCCTCGGCTGACTACGCGCGCCTGGCCGCAAAGGGAGTGCCCCTGGTCAGGCACGACCCGGCGGGCCAGCAGGAAACGAACCCGCCCCCGGCGCAACCGCTGGCACCCGCTACGCTACCCGCCGCAACGGCTCCCGCGCCTGCGGCTGTCACCCCGGCTGCCCCTACCGGCGGTACCCTCTCCGGCGAGCCCGCGCCCCCGCCTCCCTCC
>CAZGLN010000132.1:0-10680 GCA_964526545.1 uncultured Chthonomonadales bacterium | reverse complement strand
TGGAGCAAGGCCCTGCTCCACGCGACCTCACCTACGTGTCGGAAGGCGTGCGCATCGTGGTGGACCCGAAAAGCGCGCGTTACCTGATGGGCTCGGTGCTCGATTTCAGCGTGAAGAATCTTCTGGAGGGCGGATGGGTCTGGAGCAATCCGAACTCCGTCCGCGATTGCGGCTGCGGCACCAGCTTCTCTCCCAAACGCTGAAGGCCGGCGGAGAGCAGCTGTCGCGTCAGTGGCCTAGATGGTCCGCGCCCGGCGCATGGGAGTGGGCCTTGTAGTGCTCTAGAAGCACGTCCCTTCCGAAGTCCCCGGCAAAATCCCGCCAGACGCAGTGGATGTGATTTGCCTGGTTCTGGGTATTGTCGTATTCCACCAGGAAGGTCTTGCCCTGTACGCGGTAGTAGTGCGGCTCGCCCTTACGTGAACCTCCCATCCACGCGAACTGGATGGCGTCCAGTCCCGCCTTTCGAAGCCGCGCGAGACGCTCCTCGGCGACTTGCCTGGGCATGGCCGAGGCATATGCCTCCAAAAGCGCCAGCAGAATGCCCCTCTGCTCCTTGTTGAGCTTTGCATAGCGGATGCCGCGCTCCTCAAGGATCGCCGCTTGCCTCAGGTTGCTGGTCAATATATCCGGAGGAGCGCTGGCGCTCAGGATCGCTTCGGTGCGCTGGTCGGGTGAGAGCGAGTCCAGAAGCGCCCGAGCCAGGTCTTCCTCTGCCGCCAAGGGCCGCGTGCCCTTGAGTGGTCCCTCCCTCACCTCCGCAGGATTGCTTCCCAGGAACTGCGGCGTGCTCGAGATCACCTTGCCGCGCAGTATCGTCCAGTTGAGTGAGACGTGATGCCCCTCGAACCTCCAGCCCCATGCACCCACGGCCGAAGGTTCCCCGAACACGGTAAGGTAGTACAACCCGGGATCGCGCACCGGGCCATTGCCCTGCTCCATCACGCGAAGCACATCCTCCAGGCCGCGTATGGTCTCCACCTTGCGGTAGCCTTGCTGACTGAGGCCCGCTCTCAACGCGGCGAGTGCCCGCTGCGTCTGGTCCGCAGTCAGCTCCTTCAGCGCGATCCCGCGGCGTTCCCGCGGCACATAGTGCCAGTCCAGCCGATTCTCATCCTCAAATGGAATCACGGTCCTGGCACGCTGCTGCGCAGAAAGCGATGCAAGAAATACGGCGACACGCGAGCGCATCTGCGCGGCCGCCGGCTCTTCCTTCGTTCCCTCAGTTCCCGCCATACTCATCACCGCCAGGAGAGCGCACTGAAGCCACATTCATTCATCCTTGCCAGCCGTGGTCATGGGGCGCGCACTGCCCGCCAAGTGCCTGGGCAGTGAGAGGCGATCCTAAACGCCCCTGGCTGCCCAGGGCGCGGAGAAGTCGTTACAGAATACCGACGCGGTGCCCCGTGCAGTATGCCGAATGTCTTCACACAGCGTGCGGAGGGGAACCCAGGCCGCACCAGGTCACGGCAGGCGGGCCTATCTCTGCACCCGCCCGGAGCCGCTTCCCCGCATCAGCGCTTCGATCTCCTCGCGCGACACGTAGTTGAAGTCGCCAACAATGGAGTGCTTGAGACAGGAAGCCGCCGAGGCGAAGGCGATGGCGGTTTGCGGTTCGCGCAGCTCCTCTTGATGCAAGGCGAAGATGAGGCCCGCCGCGAAGCTGTCGCCGCCGCCCACGCGATCTACGATGCTGCGTATCTCATAGGGTCGGTACGTGCCGTCTGCGCCCAGTGGCGCGAGGTAGGACCGATCGTCCGGTGCCTGGTAGAGCAGGCCCCCCCAGTTGTTGTGAGACGCGGAGATGCTCTCGCGTAGAGTGAAAGCGACTCGGCCGATGTTTGGAAACTGGGCCACAATCCGGCGGGCAACCTCTGTATATCCAGCCGGATTCAGCCGGCCGGCCTCTACGTCGCTGTCGGCAGCATGTATGCCGAGCACGTCCGCGGCATCCTCTTCGTTGGCGATCAGAAGATCCACGCTAGGTAGAACAGCGCGCATGGTCTCTTCTGCGAGATCGCGCGCCGGCGTGCCCGGACGCCACCTCCAGAGCTTCTTGCGAAAGTTAAGGTCGCAAGAGACTCCAACACCCAGTTTCTTGGCCGTGCGCACCGCCTCCAGAGTCGCCATGGCAGCGTTCTCGGAGAGGGAGGGCGTTATGCCGGTCACATGCAGCCAGTTGCGCCCCGCAATGGTATCCGCCCAGGCATACGCCTCCGGATGTTCCAGCATCACCGAGGAGCCGTCGCGGTCATAAATCACCGCGCTTCCGCGCTGATTTGCGCCCGTCTCCAGGAAGTAGAGTCCGAGACGGCCCTTGTCGCTGCGAAGAACGTGGGAGACATCTACGCCCAAGCCGCGTAGCGTGCGCAGGCACGCATCCGCAATCGGATTGCGCGGCAGAGCGGACACGAAGGCTACGTCGGCGCCCAGCATGGCCAGCGATGCCGCTACATTCGCTTCCGCGCCCGCGAAAGTAACGTCCAGGGACCCCGGAAGGCACTGCGACAGGCGCAGGAAACCCGGCGGTGCCAGCCTGCCCATGATTTCGCCGAATGTTACGGCTCGAAGCGTCACCCTGCTGCTCCCGTTACTTCGCGTACTGGCCCGAGGGGATGCGCCGCGCAGTGCCTAGAGCGACTTTACGGCGGTCAGGACTTCCTCGGCGTGGCCCGCGGGCGTAACCTTGGGGAAAACGCGGCGAATAACGCCCTGTTTGTCAATGAGGAAGGTTACGCGCTCCACTCCCATGTACTTCTTGCCCATGAAAGTCTTCTCCTTCCAGACTCCATAGGCCTCGGCGACGGCATGGCCTTCGTCGGCAAGCAGCTGGAAGCCGAGCTGGTGCTTCTCCGCGAATTTCGCCTGCTTCTTCACGGTATCCGGGCTCACTCCCAGCACCACGGCGCCAGCCTCCGTATACGCAGTGGAAGCATCGCGGAAGCCGCACGCCTCCACGGTGCATCCAGGAGTATCGGCCTTCGGGTAGAAGTAGAGCACCACCGTGCTCTTGCCGCGAAAGCTGGAGAGCGTCACGGGATTGCCGCTCTGGTCCATCAGTGTGAAATCAGGCGCAACCGCGCCAACTTCCGGCCTCTCTTCTGCCATCCTCTGCTCCTCCTCCAGGTGCCTGAAATCAATCGCCCGCGTTCGTACGCGGGCGATTGGCTTTACGAAGGCTCAACCTGCCGCGTGCCCGCTACAGCCTGAAGAGACTGTCCGGGAGACCCGTGTTTACGCGAATATCCGAGTAGGCGGTTACTCCCGCAATCACGCCGCGCAGGTTCTGCGCCTCGAGGCGCGTGGGGAACCAGATGCCGGGCGCCACCTCGCGCGGCTCCTTGAAGTGGTAGATGGCCTGGAGCTTGCCTTCCTGAGAGTAGGCATCACGCTTACGGATGACCCGCGTCTTCGGGTCAATGTAAACCACCATCTTGGACGTGTCCTTCAGGTGCGGCTTGTACGTCAGCTCAAAGACACCGACCGGAGTGCCATCCACTACGCCCTCCCGCAAGAACTTGGCATCGGCGTAGCTCAGGAAGTATTCCGACACCAGGCCGACATCCATCAGCGTCTTGCGCTTGCCTGGAGCGTCATCGTACTTCCGGTACGTTTTGATTCCCAACTTTGGCACCTGCACCCACTGCTCGGGGCCATCCGTTACGAAAGTGGCCTTCGTGCCTTCTTGCGAGCCCTCGATGCGCGCTTTATTCGGCTCCTTGAACCGCATCTGCACGCGCCTGAACTTGTAGAGCAGCACGGCATCCGGATTGATGCGCTGAAGCTCGCGCTCATTGACGCTCACAACCGTTACTGTCGCCGTGAAATCATCGAGTTTCTGTACCACGTAGCTCCTGATATCCCGCGGAACGGAGGTTTGCGCACCCGCCATGCCGCTCAGGAGCGCTCCAGCCGCGGCAAGCGTTGCCGTGTATCTCATCTGCATGCATCCTCTTCAGCCGTTTGTAGTAATGACGCGAGAACGTATCGCCGAGTGCCCGCCGGCTGCGCGGCTAGTTATACCCTGTGCGCGGCTCAAGTTCTCAAGCCGAGGGCCGCTTGCGTTACCTCGGGCTCATGGCGACGGCAAAGCCCACAAACAAGGAGGTACGCCACGCAGCGGCGAACCTGCCTCGCAATCCGGGCCGGAGGTGTGCCATGAGCGGTCGCAACCTTGAAGGCGAGCTGGATCGCGTGAGCCTCTATCTGACGAAGAGGCGCCGCAGTGCGCCCCGCAACGAACTGGATACACGCGACCGGGTTGTCTTGCCTCTGCTCCGAAGTCTTGGGTACGGCGAGGACGACATTCGCTCGGAATCGGACGAGGTTGGCACTTCTAGTCCGGACTATTGTGTGCTCCCTGGCACTCGCAAGAGGTGGTATGTAGAGGTGCGCAGTTGGACGAGCGCACTGGATCCGGAAGTTGCCATCCCCGTCGTGCACCACGCCGAACGGCAAGGCAGCCGCTGGGCGGTCCTCACGAATGGCCGCGCCTGGCATCTTTACGATGCCCAACGCGTTACGGTGCCGGCAGCCGAGCGCGAGATCGCGTCTGCAGATCTCTCCGACCCGGATCGCCTCAAGCACTTCCTCGAGCTCGTGAGCAAGCGGAGCGTCGTCTCCGGCGGCCTGGCCCGCTGGGCGGACGTACACAGCCTCGGCGTGTTTCTCTATCAGCAGCTCAGCCGCACGTCGAACCTCACGGATCTGGTCGCGGACTACTGTACTGAGCATGGATATGTGAACGCTAACTCGGCTGCGGTTACCGCATACTTCCGCAAGACCCTGGCACCGCCTCTGGAGTCGGCTCCCAGTCGGAGAGCGCGTCCGATCGCGCGGCGCAATGCGCGAAGGCCATCCTCCCAAGCAGGCATCAAACACTCTCTGATGCAACTGGCGAACAAAAATCCAGATCCCACGCATCGGCTGCCTCTGCGGGTGGTTCTACCGGATGGCAGCAAAGAAGAGGTGCGAAGCTGGAAAGAACTGGCGGTCGCGGTCGCGACGTATGTTCTTCGCGTGTCACCGAACTTGCGGCTGCCCGTGCCCACATCAAGTGGACGGGCGTATATTCTGAATGACAGGCCGACTCGTCGCGACGGAAAACCGATGACACGACCATGGCCAATCGAGGTAGCAGACCGTCAAGTAATACTGGCGGGCAACAAAAGTGCAATCAACGTCTGTCAAATTCTGGAGACGCTTCTTAAGGTCATCGGGGTGAAGCCTGACAAGGTCATGGTGGAGGTGACAAACGGCGACTGAGCAATTGTCGTCTCCGGCCCATTGACTATCCCTATTTGGCCCATTGGCCGGCGCTGGAGATACCCGCATCACGGGTCACGTACGCTGGACGGGGGCTAGGTCCTAACAGGCAGCTGCACCTGCACGCGGTCCGCGAAGGCGCGGGGCGGCTCAGGCGGAACCCAGCCTTCCGGCGGGTCGGTCCACCTGCCATCCGCCTTGATCAGGGCCACTAGCGCCTCCACTCCCTCGGACTGAGGCACCGTCTTAACCGGCTCACGCTTACGGTAGAGCGTGATCATCCCGCCCGCCTTGCCCACGTAGCCATAGTCGGCGTCCGCCATCTCACCGGGCCCGTTCACTATGCATCCCATGACCGCAATATCCAGGCCCACCAGGTGCCCGGTGGCGGCCTTCACCGCATACAGCACGGTCGGCAGGTCGAACTTGGTACGCCCACAGCTGGGACAGGCAATGAACTCCACCTTCGTCTTTCTGAGGCCGAGGGCCTGAAGGATGTCGTAGCAGACCGGCAGCTCGTTGATGGGGTCCTCGGCGAGCGAAACGCGGATGGTATCGCCGATTCCCTCTGCCAGCAGGGTGGCGATGCCCGCCGTAGACTTCACGCGGGCATAGTCCCCATCGCCCGCCTCGGTCACGCCAAGATGGAGGGGGTAGTCCATGCCCTCCGCCTCCATGCGCTGCACCATCAGCCGATTGGCCGCAAGCATGACAGGCGCGCGGCTGGCCTTGAGAGAGATCACGATATCCCGAAATCCGTGCCGCTCGCAGATGCGCAGATACTCCATGGCGGATTCGACCATGCCCTCGGGAGTATCGCCGTACATCACCGTCAGCCTCTCGGCCAGGCTGCCGTGGTTGACTCCGATGCGCATCGCCACGCCGCGCTCCTTGCACGCGCGGATGACCGGCAGCAGTGCCTCCTCGATGGCTTCCAGCTCCTCGTCAATCTCGCTCTGTGAGTACTCCACCTCTCGCGCCACGCGCTTTCGGAAGACGAAGAGCCCGGGGTTTATCCGAACCTTGTGGACGTACTTCGTAACCTCCACTGCGATCTCACTGCCCTGGTGGTGCACGTCGGCTACGAGCGGCACCTCCTGGTAGCGAGCGCGAAGTCTGGCGTTTATCTCGGCGAGACATTGAGCCTCCGCCATGTTGGGCGTGGTAACGCGCACGATTTCGGAGCCGGCGCGGTGCATGGCTATTATCTGCTCGACCGCCGCCTCGACGTTTCGCGTCTCCTCGGTGATCATGGACTGCACAACGATGGGATGGCCGCCGCCGATGGTTACCGAGCCCACGCGGACGGCTCGGGAGGCACGGCGGGGATAGAGGACCTGCGTCATCAACTGGCGCTCCCGGAGTAGTCGGATGCTATCTGCGGGATTATAGCATTCGGCCGCGCCGGCATGCCGGCGCGGCCTGTACTCTGGGGCTGGCGGTGCAGCCCCAAACCTCTACGAGGCGGGTGAATGGCGGGGAGCCAGGCTTACCACCTGGCCGGTCTCCACGTAGTGCACGCGTTCGGCGATGTTGACACTGTGATCGGCGGCACGTTCCAGATACTTCGCGGCGAAAAGCAGGTGCACACCGGTCCTTGCGTCCTTCGGATCCTGTTCGATGTGGGCAATCAGATGGTCGCGCTGCCGATGGAACAGGTCGTCTACCGCGTCATCCGCCTCTATCACCCGCTGGACGCGCTCCAGATCATGGTAGATAAAGGCGCTCATGGCATCTCGCAGAAGAGAACGCGCCAGGTCCGAGAGGGCGGTAAGGTCTATGAGCGGACGGAAAAGCGCGTTCTTGGCGAGGCGCCGCCCAATCTTCGCGATGTCTACCGCGTAGTCGCCGATACGCTCGACATCGGTGATGATCTGCATCGAGCTGCCAATAAGCCGCAGATCGCGTGCAACCGGCGCCTGCAAGGCAATCAGCCGAATGCAATCCGACTCAATCTCAATTTCGAGCTGATCTATGAGGTCATCCGTACGGACTACCTGCGTGGCGAGCTCGATGTCCTGCTCCACGACAGCCGATACGGCGTTCGCCAGCATGGTATCCACACGCATGCTCATGTCCAGCAGGCGCTGCCTGAGCTGCTCCAACCCTATGTCAAACTCTGTCCGCGTCATTGCCATCTCTCGCCCGCCCTTCGCTGTTCCAATGTTCTATTGTACAAATGATTACTTCTTTCCTGCTTTACCGGCGCGGTACGAGAGAGCGAGTAACGGACTATCTTCTCTGCTGCCCTCGGACCAGGGGCTGACAGCTGCGCCTCCCGACCAGCCGCTCAGCCGCCTGTCTCTCTTATCGCGCGCCACCGATCGGCAAGTGCGCGCACGCGGAAAATATCAACAGGTGCCTCGATGCGGCCATCCTGTTTTATCGCCGTGCCCACGATGATGCCGTCGGCCTGTCTCAGGAGCTCCTCCGGCCCATGCACTTCCACGCCGCTGCCCAGCAGCACCGGCGTGCCCGGGACCGCCTGCTTCACGCGAAGCAGCTCCGCCCCGTCCGCCGGCGATCCGGTTGATGGTCCCGTAACGATGAGGGCGTCGGCCCGCCCGCGCATCACCGCGTCGCAGGCCTCTTGCTCCACGCGCACTGCCGCGATGGGAGCCGAATGCTTCACGCCGACATCGGCCAGAATCAGCACCTGTGCGCCGAGCTCGCGGATGGTCTTCCGCGCATCCCGCGCGGCTCCCTCGATGATGCCCTGGTCAGCGACTACCGCCCCCACATAGACGTTGCAGCGCACAAAGGCGGCGCCGCAAGCGTGGGCGATACTAATCGCGGAGACAACATCGTTGCGAAGAACGTTTACGCCGATGGGCAGGCTCACCGCGCGCCGCACCTCCGCCACGGCCACCGCCATGGCCGCTACGGTGATTGCCGGAACGCGCTGCTTGGCAAACGGGGCATCGAAGAAGTTCTCAACTAAGATGGCATCCGCGCCACCCTCCTGCAGCGACAATGCGTCGGCAATCGCGCGTTCCACAACCTCCGGAAGCGGCCGCTCGCACTCGGGCGCGCCCGGCAGGGCACCAAGGTGCACCATGCCGATGAATGGACGCTCCTTAAGATCTAGCGATGGAGGCATCGGCATGGCTGCCATATGGCGATTTCCCGAAGAGAGAGGAAGAAGGCCGGATCGAACGGAAGTGTAGCATAATCACATATTATCGGATGGGAGGCAGCAGGACATGCGCTACGTAGTCCCCGTGGATCCCGCGGTACCGATGCATCTGCACCACATCCCCACCGACGTCCCGGCAGGGCTTCATCGCGAGGAAGCCGAGGCGCGCACAGAAGCCCTCGGCGGCGAGTTGGGTGACCTCGCGGACCTGCTCTTTGCCGCCGGAGCACACGGGCTGCTGGTCGTGCTGCAGGGCCTGGATACCAGCGGCAAGGACGGCACTATCCGCCACCTGCTTCGCTACATCAACGCGCAGAGCTGCCGCGTGGTGCCGTTCAAGGTGCCCACAGAGCTGGAGCTCTCGCACGACTTTCTCTGGCGCGTGCACCAACAAGTGCCGGGGCGCGGAAGCATCGCGATTTTCAACCGCTCGCATTATGAGGATGTGCTGGTCGTTCGCGTGCGAGGACTAGCTCCGGAGCATGTGTGGCGCGGTCGTTACGACCACATCAACGCCTTTGAAGCGCTGCTGACCGATTCCGATGTCCTCATCGCGAAGTTCTACCTGCACATCAGCCCGGAGGAGCAGGAGCGGCGCCTGCTGGAACGCGAGGCAGAGGTTGAGAAGAGCTGGAAACTCAATGTGGAAGACTGGAAGGACCGCGCCCTATGGGACGAGTTCCGCCAGGCATACGAAGAAGCGCTTCGGCGATGCTCCACGCCGCGTGCCCCCTGGTATGTTGTGCCCGCGGATCACAAGTGGTACCGCAACCTGGCAGTCACCGACGCCCTGGTGGAGCTGCTGCGGCCTCATAAGCGGGCCTGGCTGGACCGCCTAGAGCACATCGGCATCGCGGCCCGAAAGGAGATTGAGGAGTACCGCCGATCGCTGCAAACGCCGTAGCGCGCTCGCTCAGTGGGCCATGAAGCCGCCCGAGTCCTTTGCTGCAGCCTCATCACTCGGCGGCCGTATCATCAGACTCAGCAGCAGGGCCACCAGCATCAGGGCGCCGGACACAAAGTAGGGCGTGCCGGTCCCGTGCCGCTCCAGGAGCCACGTGCCCAGTGGGGGGCCTACTATCCGCGCCAGGCTCCCCAAGCTCTGCTGAACGCCCATCAGGCTGCCGCGCTCATGCGGGCCCGCCGTTCTGGAGACTAGACTGGAGAGGGCGGGAGTAAGCATCGCGTTGCCGGCAGCCAGTCCCGCCGCCAGCACGGTGAGCAGCGCGACGGTGCCGGCGGCTCCGATACCCAGGAGCGCGGCGGTAAGCACTGCACCGCCAATCCAGACGAGCCGCAGATCGCCGACACGGGACATCAGCCCACTCATGACCATCCCCTGCACAAGGCATGCGGTGATGCCGATGACGCCGAAGATGGGTCCCACGGTCGCCGCGGCGCGCTCCTCCAGCAGATGCGGACTCACCGAGGCGCCGAGACCCGGCTCTACAAACCGCAGCAGCACCAGCCAGGTGAAGGTGGCTTCCATCAAGGCGAAGGCGAAGGTCGAAACCGCGAATACCGTTAGCAGCTCTGCCAGTGCCGGCCGCTTGAATGCTTGAAGAAACGCCAGCGGGTCGAGCAGACGCGGCTTCGGCTCCGTCCCGCGCTCGCCGCTCGGTGTGTGAGTCTCCGGCAGCGCGAAATACGACCACAGGAAGTTCAGCCCGGCAAGCGCGGCCACGAAGAGAGCGGGATAGCGAAGGTTGATGCTGCCCAGCGCGGAGCCTATCCAGGGGCCTACCGAGAAGCCCACGCCGAATGCGACGCCGATGAGCGCCATGCCGCGCGACCGCTTTTCGGGAGGTGTACAATCGGCAATGTAGGCCTGGGCGGTTGGGAGGCTGGCTGCCGTCAGCACACCGGCCGCAATGCGCGCTGCGAAGAGCATCCAGAGGCTGTTCGCCAGCCCGAAGACTAGGAAGGCGGCCCCGGTCCCCAGGAGGCCCATGAGAATCAGCGGCCGCCTTCCCCAACGGTCCGAGGCACGCCCCCACACCGGCGCGAAGAGGAACTGCATGACGGAGAACGATGCGGAGAGCAGTCCGGCGACCTGCGGCGTTCCACCGTATTCCTTGACATAGAGCGGCAGCAGCGGCAGGATGATTCCAAACCCCAGCAGGTCAATAACGACCGTGACGAAGAGAATGATGAGGGGCGAGCGCCGCATGCGTGGATGGATGGTTTTGCTCAAGCTAGGTGTCTCGCAGTGTACCCTAAGCACTACAGTCGTGCCGGAGCCGTGCTAGATGCGCCTGGAATTCACTCCCGAAGGTGTC
>CAZGLN010000131.1:0-10833 GCA_964526545.1 uncultured Chthonomonadales bacterium | reverse complement strand
GACCGAGCAGAGAGAACCGCCCAAAACCTAATTACACACTCCAGTTGACACGACCTGCCAGTATACGCGAAGTTGACCTTGCAGCGCGGCTTCGCCTATACTCCTGGCGGCAGTGCCGCAAGGCGCTCCGCAACCTTCAAGATTTGGAGCGCATATGTTTCCCGTAGCCGAGCAGCAGCTCCGCAGCTTTCTCGACACGTGCGCCTCCGGTCACCGCGACCTCCTGGAGTCTAGGGCACCTACGTGGGTTGCCCGGGCACCGGGCCGGCTCGATATCCTCGGAGGAGTGGCGGACTACTCCGGCAGCACCGTCCTGGAGTATCCGATTCAAGAGGCGGCAATCGTCGCGGTGCAGACATCCGAGGATGGCCTTGCCCATGTTCGGACACTCCAGACCATAGGCGCCGGCGCCTCGGAAGCGCGCATCGAGGTCGGGGCGCTCTCCGCCACCCGTGTTGCCGAGCTTCGCCGCGTGGGGGAGCGCATCCGCGAACAGTGCGGAGCCTCATGGCCAGGTTATCTGCTGGGGGCGCTCGCTGTTCTGCAGGCCGAAGGCTATCTGCCCGCGCGCCGAATAAGAGGTGCGCGGATGCTGCTGGACAGCTCGGTGCCGGTAGGCGCCGGAGTCTCCTCATCCGCTGCCGTCGAGGTAGCCGCGATGGCAGCCGTGGCGCAGTCGCTAAGGGTGGATCTCACCGGCCTGGAGCTGGCGCGGCTGTGCCAGATGGTGGAGAACCACGTGGTCGGCGCGCCGTGCGGCATCATGGACCAGGTAACGTGCGCCATGGGGCGCGCCGGTGAACTGGTAGTGCTCAAGTGCCAGCCGCATGATATTCTCGGATCCCAGCCAGTTCCTCGCGGCTGGCGCTTCGTCGGCATCGATTCGGCGGTGAAGCACCACGTGGGAGGGACGAAGTACGCCAGAGCGCGTGTCGGCGCGTTTATGGGCCTGAAGATCTTGCAGACCCTCTCGCGCGATGACTGGGGCGGCTACCTCGCGAATCTTTCACCCGTGGTCTGGCAGGGCTGGCGCGAACGGATTCCAGAGAAGCTGAGCGGATCGGAGTTTCTTGCCGCCTACGGCGAGCTGCCGGACACCGTGACAGCGGTTGATCCGGCGAGCACCTATAATGTGCGGGCATGCACGGAACACCCGATTCTGGAGAACAACCGCGTGCGCGAGATGCTCGCACTCATGCAGATCGCGGATGGTGAGGAGGATGCTGCGCTGCGCGTGGAGGCCGGTAGGCTGCTGCTCGAGAGCCACGCCAGTTATTCGGATCGGCTCGACCTCGGCGCTCCCGAAACGGATGAGATTGTGAAGCTTGTTCTCGCGGAAGGACCCGAGAACGGGTTGTATGGCGGACGAATCACCGGGGGAGGCAGCGGCGGCACCGTGTGCGTGCTCTGCGATCTAGAGCGAAGCGAGGCCGCGTTGACGAGGGTCCTTGCCGAATACGAAAAACGCACTGGCCTGGTGCCCCGCCTCATTGCCGGCACGTCGCCGGGGGCATTGCAGTTTCGGGTCCGCCATCTCGGCGCCCTTCAGGATGGCGCAGCACAGGCATAGCTGCGACCCTCTAGTCTCTGCCGCCCTCATTCTGAGCCAGGGCTTCGACTCGCAGTTTGCGCGGCAGGGGCTCCCGCGTTCTTCGCAGGCCGGCCGAGCCATAGGCCCTTGCAACGAGTGGGTGCCGCTCCATTAGCTTCCAAACGTGGCCGGACCGATGATTCTCGATGGCAAGCAGAGCCATGCCGAGGTCAATGCCGATCACGTCGGGGCTGACCCAGGAGCGCCGAGGATTGAAGGCATTGGCAAAGCCGTACTTCCCAAGCAGCCTGCCGCCGTCATATGCTTTCAAAGCGCCGAGGGCTTCCGCGCAGAGTTGGGGAGTTAGCGGCGCGCTGGCGAGCATGCCCGTGGGCGAATACGTGCCGTCTTCCGGCCCGAAGACCCCATATGCCTTGTAGCCAGAGGGACCATCGCTCGCGTTCAATCCCCAGAACGCCGGCGAGTCATCTCCGGCACGCCTCTGCTGGTCGAGACAGTACTGGCGGTTGATGAAGGTGGCGTTCACCGCGCTCACCCAGTAGTCCCAGCCGAGGCGGCACCTCCTCTCCCGCAACGGGAAGAAGTTGTGCGGCATCTGATGCAGAAAGATGGGTCCGCCCTGCAGCGATTCCCATCCGGCGTAGCGCATGGTGGCTCTCGGCCAGCTCGCCCAGCACTCCCGGGGCAGCGGCCGATTCCTGGCGCCCAGCCCGAGGAGGTAGAGCAGCAGCCCTTCGGAGTAGGAGTCCCATTCGTAGGGCAGAAACCCTTCTTCGGGCTTCCAGCCATGAGTCAGGGTGCGTTTCTCGGGTCTGGAACCGCCGTTCGTCATCGCCCAGTGCCAATCGAGGCGATCGTAGAGCTGGTTAGCCAGACCGCGCGCCTCGCCGCCGAGCGCCTCCCCGCACACCAGCGCACCGGCAACGAGCACCGCGGTATCAATAGTTGAGATCTCCGAGTCCCAAACGCGCTCGCCGGTGCGCATATCCACGAAGTGATACATCCAGCCATTCTTCTGGCGCATCCCCGTGAGCAGGAAACGGAGCGACCGGAGAGCCTGTTCCATGGCCGCCTCCCGGGCAATCCACCCACGGCGCAGACCCACGGCAAGGGCAGCCAAACCGTAACCGGTGGATGCAATGGATGCCACGGTGTAGGAGTCCGCCTTGCTGTTGTCGGCCCTGTCCTTAACCAGTCCGGTTTTCGGATCGGCCTGCTCCACAAAGAAGCGGAACGCGCGCTGCTGCACATCATCCCATGGATCATCAGACCGGGAGAGGGTGGATAGTCCAGACGGCGTTAGGGCAAATGCCGTAAAGTGAACGAGTGCCGAACGACGGCTAAGAGGCGTGTCCGGGTGCGCGAGGAGGGATGTAATTTCCCAACCGTGGGCGTGAGTCTCCGGACGCCGCATGTCGAAGGCTACCTCGGCTGTACGGCGCCCGTGGCAGCCAGCACAATCAGCAGCACCGCAAGGGCGATGCGGTACACGACGAACACGTAGGTTGGATGCTTGCGCAGGAACGCCATGAGCCAGCTGATGGAAGCCCAACCAGCCACGAAGGAGACGGCCGTTGCAAGCAGAAGGGGCCGTGCCATGCCGCTCTCGAGAATCTCGTGCCGGTACTTGATTCCCTCATACAGGCTCGCGGCCGTAATGGCCGGCAGGCTGAGCAGAAACGAGAATCGGGCGGCCGTTGCCCTCTCAAGCCCCAAGAAGAGGGACATCGTCATGGTTACGCCGCTTCGAGAGGCGCCCGGTATCAGGGCCACGGCCTGAGCAAGGCCCACCAGGAGGCCGTCTCTCAGGCTGACTCCTGTGAGCTTGCGATTCTGCCTGCCGAAACGCTCGGCGGCCGCCATCGCCAATCCGAACACCAGGAGCGCGGCGCTCTGCACGTACAGGTTCTGCAGGTCGTGCTCTATGACGCGGCTGAACGCCAGGCCACAGACCACTACCGGCAGAGTGCCGATCGCTACAGGCAGGAGGAGCGCCCGACTGGCGGCGCCAGGCTCGGCCGTGCTCGATGCCGGCCGCAAGTGCGCCGCAAGTATGTCCTTGCGGAAGTAGATGATGGCGGCCAGCACGGTACCGAACTGGATGGCCGCCTTGAAATGCGTCGGGGGATTGGCCCAGTGGAGCAGTGCGGGCACTATCTGCAGGTGGGCCGTGCTGCTGATGGGCAGCCATTCGGTGATCCCCTGAACCACCCCCAGGACGATGGCCTGCAGATCCGTCATGCGAGGATCACGCCCGAAGGTTTGCCGGCGAGGCCCACAATCAATCCTCCGGACGCGGGCCCGGGCTCACTCCCTTTTGGTGGGCGCGGTTGGCCACGCGGACCGTCATGTCCCCGTTCACACGCAGTTGGCAGGACAGCCGAAACTTGGCAATGAGCTCCGGCTCCTCCAGCGCCTCGCGCTCCTCGTCGCTCATCGGGGGCACTTCGCCCTCCAGAACCTCCACGCGGCAGGTGGTGCAGAGCGCCCGGCCGCCGCACCGGTGCAGGATGTCTATACCGGCATCCTCGATGGCCAGGACAAGCTTCTTGCCGGCCTCTACTTCGAAGGTGCCTTCGCCTTCTACGGTAACTAGTGGCATATCCGATGTAACCCCGTACTCCAGCGAGTGTGTGAAGGCTCGGCGGGAACGTGGAACAGACTACATGGCCGAGATCGCGGCCAGCCGCCGGCGTCTGTGAGTGTAGCACACACCTACGGCGGGTGAGGCCAGTCGGAAGGCAACCGCCGGCAGGATGCACTGATACCATTCTCGGGATGGCGCAAGCATGTTCGTGATTGTGGGCTTCGGGGTTGTCCTCGGAAGCGTTGTGGCCGGCTTCACCATGGCCGGCGGCAACATCGCCGTGCTCATCCAGATCTCCGAATTCATCGTGATCGGAGGCGCTGCTCTTGGCGCGATTCTCGTGGGAAATCCTCCCTCCATCATAGGCGATATCATCCGCGAGATCATGGGCCTGCTGAAGGGATCGGCCTACAAGAAGGAGGCCTTCAACGAACTGCTCAAGATGCTGTACGACCTCTTCATGATGGCGCGCCGCGAAGGCATGGTCGCACTCGAGCACCACGCGGAACGTCCGCATGAGAGCGACTTCTTCCGGCGCTTTCCGAACTTCCTGGCCAATCACCATGCCGTAGCATTTCTCACCGATACGCTCAAGGTAATCATCGCGGGATCCGTGCAGCCCATGGACCTCGCCGAGATGATGGACATTGACATCGAGACGATGCACAAGGCCTCCGACAAGGTGCCAAGCGTTCTGCAGAACACGGGCGACGCCATGCCCGGGTTTGGCATTGTCGCTGCCGTGCTCGGCGTCGTCATCACGATGGGCGCGATCGGCGGCAAACCGGAGGAGATCGGTCACCACGTAGCCGCGGCGCTGGTGGGTACTTTTCTTGGTGTTCTCCTGGCCTACGGTGTCTTCGGGCCGCTGGCGGCGGCAGTACGCAACAACCATGCCGGGGAGGCACAGTACCTGGCCTGCATGAAGTCCGCGCTGCTTGCATTCGCGCGCGGTGACGCGCCGGTAACGGCGGTGGAGTTTGCGCGCCGCAACATTGAGCCCTCGCTTCGGTGCTCCTTCGCCGAAATGGAGGCCGCGCTCAAGCAGAACTAAGCCGAGCGCCGAACGCGGACCACGGGAGCCTGATCGTGTTTGAAGAGCGACCCATCATCGTCGTCAAGAAGAAGGGCGGGCATGGCGGCCACCACGGGGGCGCCTGGAAGGTTGCCTTCGCCGACTTCATGACGGCCATGATGGCCTTCTTCCTGGTGATGTGGATACTGGGTCTTAACCAGGATGCGCGCAAGGCGATCGCCGCCTACTTCAACGACCCGATCGGCTTCATGAAATCCTCGGGAGGCGGCCGCGTAACGCTCAAGATTGCCAACGAGAGCGGTCCCAACATCACCGCCGTGCTGCCGAAGCGGAGCAAGCTGCTGCCCTCCGAGGGAGAAGGCAAAGCGATGGAGAAGGTGCGCGAGGCCATCGAGAAGGCGCTCGCCAGCACGCCGGAGTTCAAGGTTCTGCGCGACATGGTGGAGATCACCATGACTCAGGACGGCCTGCGCATCGAGCTCCTAGAGAGAGATACCCCAGTCTTCTTTGAGACCGGCAGCGCAAGGATACGACCCGAGGCGGAACGCCTGCTGAGGCTTATCGGCAAGGAGTTGGCCAAGCTGAGCAACCAGATTGTGATCGAGGGCCACACGGACTCGCGACCGTACGCGGGCGGTCAGGCGGGATACTCCAACTGGGAGCTCTCAAGCGACCGGGCCAATGCGGCCCGCAGGGCGATGGTGGGCGTGCTGCGCCAAGGTCAGGTGAGCAAGGTGGATGGATGGGCCGATACGCGTCTACGCGTGCCCAACAGACCTTACGACGCCTCCAACAGGCGAGTAAGCATCCTGATTGCCACCGCCGAGTTTGCGGCGCAGATTCGTGCCACGCCGAACGCCGGTGTGTTCGAGCGACCGATTGCCCGTCCAGAGCCCATCCGTATTAGGCCTACGGGCCTGCCCAATCGGCACTAGTCCTCGCGTTCGTAGCCTACAAAGTCGCCCTCGGGCAGTTTGACATCGCTGGCCGGTGCAGCGGCCCTCCGCTCCGCCAGCAACCCCTCGTCGGCTGGCACGGCCTCCTTCATCTTGCCAACTTGCCGCAAAGGGATGGGCTGCAGGGGAAGAGGATCCGGCAGGCCGGTGGCGGCCGTGCGCGCAGCTACGTGCTGTTCCATCATTTCGCGAAGCTCGGCGACTATTTCCGGCCGCTCGTCGGCCAGGTTGCGGGTTTCGGCTGGGTCCTCTGCGAGGTTATAGAGCTCCACGGGTGGAAAGCCGTGGATATCGGGCTCCAGGGCCACAATGAGCTTCCACTCATCGGTGCGTACCCCGCGTTTCTTCATCCACGTGTTCTCTGTCAGATGAATCGGACGAGCAGAGAGGGTGCGCCCTTCCACCAGATTGCGCAGGCTGCGGCCCTGGAATGGCGCCGAATCGTCCGCTAATCCCGCGTAGTCCAGAATCGTCGGCGTGATGTCCAGCATGCTCGCGGTGCTCTGCACGCGCTGCCCGGCGGGAACCACCCCTGGCAGGCGAAGAATGAGGGGTATGCGCAGGTTGGGCTCGTAAAGACCGTGATGATCAAACCAGCAGCCGTGCTCGTCCAGCTCCTCGCCATGGTCAGCCGTAAGAACGAGCAGGGTGTTCTGGGTGAGCCCGAGCTCGTCGAGGCGTGTGAAGACGTGTGCCAAGCAAGCATCTACGTAGGCTATCTCCGCGTCATACTGTGCCTTGGGAAACTCGATGTCGGTAACGCCAGGCATCCACTCGGCGAAGTACCATCGAAAGTTCTCGAAGGCCCACACAGGGTCCATCGAGCGATTGGCGGGATCCTTCTCGTCGCCTTCATAGAACATCCGGTCGAAGGGCGCGGGCGGCAGATAGGGGGTGTGCGGGTCCCAATAGTGGAGGAAGAGGAAGAAGGGCCGATCCTGCACGGCGGCCCTGTTGATCACGCGGAGCGCGGCGGCATTTACCGCTTCCCCTTTGCGCCAATCCCGCGGCGCGCTGGTATCCCATGAGTAGGTCTCGATGTGCTCAAAGCCCCGCGCAAACCAGCGGCCCAGGTTGTCCGCGGCCGCCGTGAAGTAGCCGGCCCGCCGCAGGCGTTCCGCCAGCATCGGAATGTTGGGGCTGAGCTCCGGGGTGCCGGATTGCCCCGTAATCTGGTGCGCGTAGACATCCTGGCCGGTCATCATGGTGGTGTGGCCGGGATAGGTAGGTATGTGCGGGCTAACGAATGTTTCAAAGAGCGTGCCGGCCTGAGCAATCCTGTCAATATGCGGGCTTGTCAGGCGCGAATGTCCGTAGCAGGAGAGGCGGCTGGCACGCAGAGTATCAATACTGAAAAGAAGGATGTTCACGGGTCTTTCCTGGCAGTTCGAAGGTGTCCGCAGCGATTATGGCATACGGCGGGGCGAGCAGCCGGCTGGGCAATGATCCTGGCAAGCCAGCGTCTTATGACAGGTCCGCATGCCGGATCCCTCAGAATGCAACAACAACAAGGAGGCAGTGATGGCCACACGCGGAGAGGATGGGTTCTACGCGATTGACCCGGCGGAGTTGACCGGTGAGGATGCTCATCGCCTCCTGCTCCACTGCGTCGCCCCGCGTCCTATTGCCTTCACTTCTACGGTGTGCCGTGATGGCGTGCCGAATCTGGCACCGTTCAGCTACTTCATGGTAGGGGGCGCAAACCCTTGCTCGGTGGCTATCTCACCCGTGCTGGACAGGGCAGGGCAGCCTAAGGATACGCTCCGAAACATCGAGGAGACCCGCGAGTATGTAATCAACATCGTAACGTACGCCATGCGCGAGCAGATGAACCGAACGGCTGCCGAGTATCCCTACGGGGTGAGCGAGTGGGCGGAAGTCGGTCTGACACCTGCTCCGTGTGTGGTTGTAAACCCTCCGCGCGTGCGTGAGAGCCCGCTCGCCCTGGAATGCCGGCTGCATACGGTCGTCAGGCACGGCAACGGCCCGCTTTCCGCCAACTACGTGATTGGTGAGGTCGTGCAGTTTCATGTCGCCGAGAGCGTAATGCCCAACGATGTGCTGGAACCGCGCGCCGTGGACTACCTGGCACGGATGGGCGGTGACTGGTACGCCAGGATAAACGCGGGCGCACTCTTCAGCATGCCGAGACCCGCGAAGCCCAGTCCGCCGGATGCCGGCAGGGAGTGATCGCAGAGGTGCTCAGGAGATCCCAACTGGACGTTTGATATGAGAGATGCCCGCACCAACACGTTGGCGCGGGCATCCTCGCAGTGCCAGTTCGTCGTTTGTCAGCGCCTGGGCCTGTTGGGCGCAGCGGGCGGTGGGCCTGGTGACGCTGCCAACGGTTTCCCATCTACCAGCATGGTCTCGGAAAGCGTATCCGAGGCCTTGATGCGCCAGCCTCCCGCGGTTTTGACCAGCGTGTCGTTGGAGACGCTCGTTGCCTGGATGCTGCGGAGCTTGCCGTCCGCATCCGCCATTCGTCCTTTAGTCGTCATGCTGACCTTGCAGACTGCGGTTGAACCGCGCACCTGGCATGAGAGGATCTTGTAGGTCGTCGAGACCTTTGACGGGTTGGCAAAGGTCGCCTCGAGCATCTCACGTGTCTGCCGCGCATTCAACGTCATGGAGCGTTGACGCAATGTGAGGTCCGGAGTGGTAAGAGCCATGACTGCCTTGACGTTCTTGGCGTCATAGGCCTTTACGAAGGCCTTGTAGAGAGCATCAATTTCGGCCGGAACCTGTTGGGCCCGCCCCATTGCGGGCGCCAAGACACAGGCAAGCGCGAGGACGACCACTCCAGGGCGGCACATCGTCGGGTTCGCTCCTTTGGGATGCCCGCCTAGCGGGGTGCGGGCGCTCCAGGCTGGCCCATCATGGCTGGATTGAAGGGCTTGCCATTAAGTGTTATCTGTTGAGAAAGCTCGGTACTGGAGACCATCAGCCAGGTCGAGCCCGTCTTTTTCCAGACGTCCCGGGACCGAGAGACGATTTTCATGCGGCCCGGCTTGCCATCCGGACCCGGCACCGATGCTTCAAAGGTGCCCGTGCCCACCACGGTGGCGGAGTTACCCTTCACGGTAATCGTATCAATCTTGTTGGTCGCCTTGCCGCCGGCCGGAATCATCGCGGCATTCATCTGGAGCGCCTGTTCCGCCTGCTGGCGGTTCATTCTCTGGCCGTTGGCCATCGTCATGCGGAAGTCCTTGGAGAGGCCTGCGAGCATTCCCTTGACATCCCTGGCCACCATGGCGTTGGCCATCTTGTCATACTGCTTCTGCAGCTCCGCTCGGGGATTGGCGCCGGCGTAGGCAGGAACGAGAGCCGCGGCGGCGCAGACAGCAATCAGCCAGAGGCGACTTGTTCTCATCTAGCAACTCCTTGTAGATTGGGGTACTTGTCCAAGTGTGTCATGCAGGCAAAGACGCCCTATGCCAATACTACGCACTTCGAGGGGCTGATAGCGCAACACGCCGGCCAGACTCCGCCGAATCGTAGCACGCCAGCACCATCTCGACCACGTCACGCCCCTCCTGTGCCGTGCACATAGGCACTCCCGAGCGCAGGGCGTCAATGAAGGGCCGGGCCACCCCGGCAATCCGTTCCCCATGGCCATCGGGTATCGGCAGGCCCTGGTCCTGCCATCCCAGGTCGGGCCGCCTTGCGTCGTACAGCTTCACGCCGATTGGATGCGGCGGCTTGATGGCGCAGCTGGGACCGTCGCCATGGTTCTGGATAATCACTCCCTGGTCGCCGTAGAGCTCCGTCGTGTTCTCCCCGACGTGTGTTATGCTCGCGTTATGGACTTCGGCCATCATGCCGTCCGCGTAACGGAACACCGCGAACCCGCAGTCATCCGGCGCCACATTGGTGAGCACGTTGTCAATCTCCGCAATGACACTCACAGGCTTGCCGAACATCCATAGGAGCCAATCACACGGATGGGCGGCATCATCGGCCCACATGCCGCGGTTCGCCTCCCGCGAGACATGCCAGCGTGAGGGGCCCTCCACGAACTCCTTGCTGAAGAGCACTCCTATGCAGTGCCGCCGCCGCGCAATACCCACCCGGCCGATAGCGCCATCGTGCACCAGCCGGCGCATGTGCTGGTTCTGCGGGTCGCAACGCATCTGATAGGCCAGCGAAAACCAGACGGGGTTGCGCTCCAGTGCGGCGAGAATCCGGTCGCACTCCGCAAGGGAGAGCGCCATCGGCTTCTGCAGAAGCACGTCCTTCCCTGCCTCAATCGCTGCGACGGCCAGATCCGCGTGTTTGTTGGTCTCGCTGGCGATTATCACGCAATCCACCTCGGGATCGTGCAATACATCCTCGAGGTGGGCGCGAAACGGGATGGCGAAGTTGGCGGCGTACGCCTCACCGCGAGCCGCGTTATCGTCCCAGCAGGACACAAGCCTGGCGTCCTCAAACCCGCGTATCTTATGGCAATAGGCGTTCACGTGCCCATGCGCCCAGCTGAGCACGGATATGCCGATCTTTGCTGCGGCCACTTTCAGACCTCCTTGGCCCTATCTCGGAGCATGGGCCGCCGCACCGGTTCGACACTAGCGGCAGGCGTTCCTACGGGGTGCGGCTCAGCGCTCGGGAATGGTTACAGGCGGCAGGCCGCGCGCTCTGCCCGTGTGGAGCGCCAGGAGCCATGCGTCGTGGTGCAGTGCGAGCACACGTCTGAACTCCAGTC
>CAZGLN010000130.1:4684-10858 GCA_964526545.1 uncultured Chthonomonadales bacterium | reverse complement strand
CTATGGCGAGAGTCCAGCGGTCCGCCGGAATGCGGCCCTCCGCCGTATTTGTTCCCAGGTCGAATTTGGGACCGAAGACGTTGCCAGGAAAGACGAGGCCGATGGAGACCTTCTGGCCTCCAAGAAGTCCCCCATGAACCCTGAGAAGCAACTGTGAGTAGGGACGCAGGTTCAAGCCGCCCTGGTGAAGGTAGAGACCGCCGTATCCCTCGGGAGTGAAACGGATGACCGGCTTGCCCTGGTACGTCCTGTCACGGTTATTTAGGTCTCGCTTGCCCCACGACCAATCCTGCCAGCCGCTGGCGAGTCGGCCATCGAAGACCACGTGCTGTGCCTCGCCGGCGTGGGATGCCACCTGGGGCGCGCGCCAGCCCAGAGCAAGCAGGGCGCTGGCGAGAGGCACCGCAGCCACGGCAGCCAGACGCATCAGGTGGTCTCCTCCGTCGGCAGCTGGCGGATGGGCCGCGCCGGGATTCCAGCGACCAGCGTGTGGTCCGGCACATCGCGGGTAACGACCGCGCCGGCGGCCACCACCGCGCCGCGCCCCACCGTAACTCCCGGCAGGATGACCGCAGCCGCGCCAATCCAGGCACCCTCGCATATCCGGATAGGAGCCGACTCGTTGGGACCGGCGCGATGCCACCACTGATGCACTTGATGGCTGGTGGTAATGAGCACTACGTGGTGCGCAATGACGGCATGATCCTCCACAACGATACGGTCCCCCAAGTCCATGTAGACGTGCGAGTTGATCATCGCCCGGGCACCGATGGTCAAGCGCTCCCACGGCCGCGACGGACCCACAATCTCCATCGGACCTAGCAACACCGTGGACTCTCCAACACGGAATCCAAATGCGCGGTACAGGGCCGCGCGCAGCCGGCAGAGAGAGAGCGGAGGTAGGAAGAAGCAGAGAAGATTCAGGAGGCGCAGCCGCGGGTGAATCGCCCCGAACTCCGTGCGAAGCATGCCGAGGAAGCCTTCCCTGGGCACTCGCTCCCGGGCTTCCCGCAAGGCCTGTCTCTCTGCCTCCATACCGTCCATTAGAGCGGCCGCTTCCAGTTCCACATAATCCAGAGGAACACCAGCATGGCGACGCCCATCCAACCCTTCCAGCTAAGGCGCTTGAAGGCGATGCCTATCGCGATAAACAGGTAGATGAGTTGGAAATCGAACTTCATGCAGCATGGCCCTCCTAACGCTCGCGCACCGCGGCCCTCGTGCCGTGCAACTCGAAGGCATCCATCAGCCGTTCGCGCCTCAACACCTCGGCCACGTGACTGCCGAGAACCACGCGCAGCCGCCTTCCCGTACCGCGCGCGGCGTCAGCCGTGCGGGTGAGCGCGGCAAGCATGGCCGAGTCGATGTACTCAACCTCCTCCAGGTTCACGCAGGCTTCCGGAGCCGCATCCAGCGCCCGCGTCAGTGCCGCGCGCACATCGGAGATCGCGCGCCCGTCCGCGCTGCCGGAGATGCGAACCACGGGCGGGCACGCGTTGAGGTCTACGTCAATCTGATGTGCCGAACCATGCGCGGCGGCAAGTGAGTCGGCCACACAGGGAAAGTGCGGGATTACATCGAGCACACCCCCCACGCGCAGGGCCCGCAGCACCGAAACGCGGCCGCCGCACATCGCAACGCGCCGTGACACGTAGGCGGCGCGCTTTGAGAGATTAATCAGAGTGCCGATTGCGGCGCTATCCAGCGCATCGCACGCCGTCAAATCGAGCACGAGGTCCGTTGGTGCATTGAGCGACTGGTCTGCCGCACTCTGAAATTGACCCAGCAGGTCCACGCCGATGGATCCCACCAGCGATATGATCGTGGTCTCTCCGGCTCGATGCACCGCGATGCGCGCCTTGCTCCCATGCCTTCTGCCGCGGAGCGCCCAGAGCTGCACCAGAATGAACCGCCCAAAGTGCCAGAAGTCCGCGCCATATCTGCGCCACATTCTCCGCGGCTCCTGCAGCAGCCTGAAGAGCCACTCTAGGCCGGCTCGCTGCATCCACTTCGGCGCACGGCGCACCTCTCCGGCAATGAAATCGAAGGTCGCACCGATGCCTATGCAGACGGGTACCTTCAGCCGGTGCCGGTGCATGTGGATCCACTTCTCCTGCTTCGGATTGCCGAATGCCACCAGGAGGATATCCGGCCTGGCAGCCTCAATCTCGCGCAGGATGGCCTCGTTATCCATTCGCACCACGTGGCTGTTTTCGGGCGACACGCAGCCGACAATCTGCAAGCCCGGGTTCTGCTCCAGCAGTCGCTGCCGCGCCCGCTGCGCCACCTCGGGACGCGCGCCCAACATGAAGAGGCGATAGCCTTTCTCGGCAGCCAGCCTTGCGAGGCGAGGCACCATGTCTGATCCCGTTACGCGCTCGCGAAGCCCTACGCGCAGCCAGTGCGATGCCAGCACGATCGGCATGCCGTCCGGCACCACCAGGTCACTCTCACGCAGGATGGTTCGCAGCTCAGGGTCGAAGGCGGCCTTCACGAGAAAGTCCGTGTTCGCAGTGGCCACTTGATGAAAGCGCCCGGAGGCGATGAACTCCTCGATGCGATGAAGCGCCTCCTCGCTGTTGAGGTCGTCTATCGGCACCCCGAGTATGGCAACGGTCCTGCGCATCGAATGACCACGCTACCTCTCTTCGCCAGGGCCGCTCAGCGCGCGACGCTCCGTGCGCTTCCAGCCGCCAGCGCCGCCCCTGAGCGCCATCGCCAACAGCAGCCCTATCTTCCAGGGCACGTAGATCGGACCGAACGCCAGCGAGGAGGCCACGCGCCACGGCACACGCGCCACGGCCAGCCCCACCGCCAGGTACAGCCCCGCGACAACGAGCACTGCCATCCACGCCGCTGCGACGGTGAGAAGTGCCGCCGAAGGCGGCGAAAGCAGACTCCAGACCGCGGCAGCCGCCAGAAACACGGTCGGCAAGGCGAGCAGCTCGGCAAACGGAGGTATCAGAAGCTCCATGGCCCGGTCGGCGGCCCGCAAGTCGCCGCGCGCCAGGGAGCGCAGAAACAGCACCAGGCCGGCACGGGCAAGAGCGTAGCGGCCGCCCTCCCAGCGCTGCCTCTGCGTAGAAGCCTGGCGTGCCGTGGTCGGCATCTGTGCGCTCACCTGTGCATCCTGCGCATAGAGGATGCGAATGCCATCCTGCACAAGGCGGAGGGTGTACTCAATGTCCTCCGTGATGCTTGAGCCGGACCAGCGGTGCCTCTGAAGCACGCTGCGGGCGAACAGCATGCCATTGCCCTTGAGCCCATCCGAGAGACCGAGTACCATTCGGCCAAGCGGACGCACATGGTGCGCAAGGGCCAGCGCGCAAGCCATCATCCGCGTGCGCCAGGATTCCTCGGCGTTAAGCACATCGTAACGTGCCTGTACCGCCAGACTGCCGCGATCCAGCTCCGCATTCATCACGCGCAGAAAGTTGCGCGACAGGACGCTGTCAGCGTCCAGGATCACGAAGGCTGTGATGTCCGGCCGCTCCGCGAGAAGCTTCTCCAGGGCCCAAGCAAGCGCATAGCCCTTTCCGCGCAGCCGCGGGTCCGACCGCTCTAGTACCTGGGCTCCCTTGGAAGCGGCCACCGTGGCGGTTCCATCCGTGCAGTTGTCCGCAATCACGAAAATCGGCCGCAGCGCCTCGGGATAATCGAGATCGGCATGCGATTCGAGTACAGGCCCGAGGACGAGCTCCTCGTTGTGCGCGGGAATCAACAGACCGATGCAGCGCTCAGTACTGGGCTCGGGTCGGGCATGCGGCCGATAGCGGGAGGCCGCGAGAGCCAGAACAAGCAGATAGAGCGCTCCCGCAAGCCACCATGCGGCCAGCGCAAGGATCGCCCAATAGGCCGCGATCCGCGTTACGAGAAGTACTTCTGAAGCCATCGCGGCATCGCGGATTCGACGCCGTTCAGCACGACCCCCAGGACCTTGTCCGGTCCGACGGTGTCGATCGCCCTCTGTACAATCTCGCGAGGCGTTACGCCTGCGCGTACCACGATGACGACTCCATCCAGCAGCTTCGCCAGGCTCTTCGTATCGGCTACTGGAAGGACGGGCGCCATGTCCAGCACGATGAAATCGTTGGACATCTTCAAGGTAGTGATGACTTCGGCAAGCCGTGGGGAACGAACGAGACGCGCGGGATTGGCCGCGGCGCGCCCGGAGGGAATGACAGTCAGATTATCCATGTCCGTCTTCTGGATAATCGTGGAGAGGTCGTCCTCGGCGCCTTCAAGCACATCCACCAGACCCGGCACCTGCGGCAGGTTCAAGCGCTGCTGCATATCCCAATTGCGCAGGTTGAAATCCACCAGCGCAACTCTCGCCTCGGAGTTCTGCGCGATAGTGCCAGCCAGGTTCAACGCCACCGTGGTCTTGCCTTCACCGTAGACCGCGGAGGTGATACCCACCACAAAACAGCGCGAAGGGCTCGCCGCGCGCTCAATATCCGCATGGAGCCGAGCGTACTCCTCCGGTACAACGGCGGAACCGTTGCTGTAGCGGGACCGGTTGGCGCCGCCAAACTGCGGGTCGAAAGCGCTGATGGATACAAGACTGCTTGAGCGCTCGGTTGGATCGTATGGCGTACTTTCTGGCATGGATCTTCCTCGCAGCGTGCCGAAACGCATGGCAATCCGGCACGCGCGTCTCCCTCGGGATACCGAGTAAGGCTATTTCAGCCTGGCAGCTGCTGTCTGGTAGCGCCGCCCAGGGCCTTGCGCTCTTCCTTGGTCGGCCTGATTCTGGGCAGCACGGCCAATACCGGTTTGCCCAGATGCTTCTCGACTTCCACCGGCGTCCTTAATGTATGGTCCAACGCCTCCGCAATCAGTGAGAACGCAAATGCGATGATGAGGCCCAGAATAGGGCCAAGGATATAGAGAATCATTCCCTTGGCGCCCGTATTCTGCCGCTCCGCCTTGGGAGGAATGGCCATCTTGATCAGCAGGGCCTGCGTCAGCCGCTCGCGCTCTTCCTCGATCCTGGCATTGTAAAGCTGGTTGCGAAGCTGGTTTCTCATAGTATCGGCGAGCGTGAAGTCCCGCATTATCCGCTGATACTCTATCTCCTCGCTCGGCATCCGCTGCAGGATCGATTCGTTTCGCGCTCGCGTGGCCTGCAGCCGGTTAAGCTGCCTCTCGATGCCCCGAATGGTCAGGTTAAACTGCATCTCCAGACGCGTGAGTTCCTGGTATTCAGGGTTCAGGACCGTGGTGGTCGATTCGCCGGTGCTGCTCTTCACGGCAGGCTTCTGCTTCAGCTCATTAATGCGCTCTTCGAGCTCTGCAATATCTTTCTTCAACTGGACGATTGCTGGAGCGGCATCCGTGAAGCGGTTGCGAAGCTGGGCAAGCTGGCCCTGCTTATCCTCGAGCTGCGATTCCAGTTCACGCTCGGGACGCACCTGCTGCTCTTCTGTGCGCACCTCGGTTACAACATTCTTCGGGGTATTGCGCAGCCGCTCCCGTATAATCTGCAGCCGCTGGCGGGCATCGGCAAGACTTAGACGAAGGTCCTCGATCTTGTCTTCCGTTGTGCGGTTGCCCGTGATGTAGCTGCCCATCATGCTGGGCTGCATCCACCAGTGCTCCTGCAGCCACCGCATCTTGCGCTGCCCCTGCTCGTTCGCCTGCTTGTCGTATTTGTCAAACTGGCGTTGAAGCATCTGAAGCCGACTGGTCTGTAGCGCCGTCTCTTCGTTGACGATGCGCGCCGAGAAGACGTAGAAGACTTCGTTGAGCACCTTTTCCGCTTCGGCCGGGTTCGGCCAGCGCATCGTGAGCTTGAGATACTGTCCCTCGATGATGGTATCGTCCGAGGAGATGGCCTCCCGCAGCTCCTTCACTAATTCATCGCGGCTCTTGTTCGGATAGGCCTTATCGAGGTTGGCATTCTCAATAACCTGGTTCAGGAAGGACCGGTCCTCCGGAAGGAAGAAGCCGACAAGGCGTGCCGCCTTGCGCTGAACAGAGCGGTCTTCCTTCTTGTTTGGGTCCAACGACTTGCGCGCGCTCAAGTCCCCCGCCAGAGAGATAACCATCTCCGCCGTGAACAGGGTCTTTCGCGTGCTTGCCACGTAACTCGTGATGACCGTCCCCAAAATAACCGCCACGATGAAGAGCCTGCGGCACCGGAAGACGAGTTCCACGTAGTTGTAGAGCGGC
>CAZGLN010000130.1:0-4568 GCA_964526545.1 uncultured Chthonomonadales bacterium | reverse complement strand
ATGGAGAGGACGACCACACGAACGCACGGCCGATCAGCGGCAACCGCTGATCGGCTCGGGCCGTGCATGGGATGGCGCTGGTGCCGCCTTCCGTGGCCGGGGCCTCCATGGGCTTCCGCGCGGATGCGCCGCGATACCGCACGTTTCCACCGCGTCGCCCAAACATCAGTCTACCTCGATTTGCTATTGCATGAACCATGCCAGGTCGTGACCGTGCGCGCAAACGCGAGGATCCAACCGCCTTACTGCCCGTCTCTTCCCCATTCTCGGCGCCATGCTCCTCGCGCTGGAGAAACTGGCACAACGCCGGCCAGAGGCACATCCAGTTCCTGGCGACAATGGGGCAGTAACCCCATCATCGCCTTCACACACCGCTGCGCTGCTGCAGCGTTCGTTGTCCTCAGCCTGTTGGCTTCTGCGGCGATCGCTCAAGCGGATATGCGCCTGGAAGGCGAACGGCTCACCGTAACCACCCGCACAACACAAGTTGTCTTTCGCGCGGGCGAGATTATCCGCCTTACAAACCGCATGACGGGCGAGGACCACGTGAACGTGCGATCTGCTCAGCCGCCGCTCTTCGACATGCCCATCCAGGGTTGGGCGGGCCGTCCCCTACGGTGTGACGGCTGGAGACAGGGCAAGACAGTGGGAGCGAACGCGGACGCAGCACAGACTCAACTGACCGATCTCACGCGGACCATCACTCTGAACGTGATTGCAGAGCAGACTACGGGAGATGTGGTACTGGAGATGCGCGCCGTAAGCAGCCGCCCAGGGGTGCTCGCCTTGCGTTGGGGCATGCGTGGACTGGACCTCAGCAGCGGCCGCCTGGTCCTGCCCGCCCTCGGTGGTGTTTGGGGAGACAGGACCAATCTTCCCGCCAGCCTCGGCCTCTCCTATCCTGGCGAATGGCAGGCTCTCCTGGCCGCATGGCAGTGTCGAGCGGGAGGGTTTGTGGTCTACAGCCAGGAGAAGCAGCCCGGCCTTCGTGGACTAGTGCTCTCGCGCAGAGGCGATTTCGGCGACCTTGCATTCGAGGCCCGACCCACAGGCCATCCCGAGAAAGCCACGGATGTGGCCCTCGTTGAGTGGCGCATAAACTGCTATCGCGGTGATTGGAGGGTGCCTGCTGCCGGATATCGGCGGCTGATGAATGAGCTGCGTCCTCCTCTGCCGGCGCAGGGCCCTCGTGCCTGGGTCACGGGAATTCGCACGGTGGCAACGGTTCCGGACGTGTCGCAAGCCTCCACTCTCTCCGAGCTTGCACGTATCCTGGATCCTTCACGGACCCTGCTCTATCTACCGGCCTGGCGCAGGGGCGAGCCGCTTGACGGAATCCCGGAGTTTCGCCCGCGCGACGGCGTACGCGAGTTCGTGCGCGCGGCTAAAGAGGCCGGCTTCCGTGTGATGCTGCATGTGGAGGTGGGCTTCGTGCGGGAGACCGATGCCGAACCGCTCCATCTTGGACGCGCACTCTTCTCGTCTGCGGAATCTCGGCACCCGGCCGCCCCTAGACTTGCGCTGCCGTCCGGACATCCGGCGAGGTTGGCCGCTGTCTCGCTAGCAGATGCAGGGTACCGCGCGCTGCTTCGCAGTCGTCTGGCGGAGCTGCTGGACACTCTTCGGCCGGACGCGCTGCATCTGGCCGGCTTAGGCGCATTCGTGCCAGCGCGCGGAACCGTGGCCGGCGACGAGACCGAGGAACAAGGCGCGATCACGCTCTGCCGCGCGCTGCTCAGCCTCCAGCCTCACCTGGCGCTCTCCGGCGACACACTCACCGAAGGGCTGCATCCCTACCTCTCCTTTGCTTCGGCCGGTCCTCCCCGCGCACTGGCCCCTCATCCCATCGGCACCATGCTCTTCGGCGATCGGACACTGCGGTTCGCCGACCGGCTGCAGCCCGATCCCGATGTGTATCCCTCGGCGTGGACCGCCTATCTGCGTCTAACGGAGGGCGCGGGCGTCTCGCCTACCCCAATTGTCTCGACACCCTCGACGCATCGGTCCGAAACGTCGCTTAGCCGGCAGCTGCTGGACCTGGCCCAGGCGTGGCAGAAGCATGGTTTACGGCCGGAGTGGAACACCGATTGGGGCGACGCAGGTTTCCGCTGGCGCGGTGAGGATGGCACGCCCGCCGCAGCGGGCGGCACGGGCTTTTTGCGCGAGCTCCGCGTGGGCGAGAGGGTCTACTTCCGGAGAATCTCCGGAGCGCGCGGATACGCGGGCGCGTCCGCCATCACGGCCTGGCCCGCCCGTGCAGGCTCCGCGGCCATCGGGTTGGACCCACAACGCGAGTACTGGCTGGGCGGCGCTCCCGCGGATGACGAGCTTCCCTCACTGAGCACCCTGCCGCCAGGAGCGGTTGTGCAATCGCTTCTCTGGTCCCAGGGTCTCGTGTTGGCGGAGATCAGCACCGCGGAGGCCGGGCTGATCGCCCTTGCAGCCGGGGAGCACGGCGCGCGCTGGAAGCTGCTTGGCAAGGAAGCGCAATCCGAAGGCGCAGCCGATCTGAGTCGCACGTGCCCTGCCGGCGTCTCCGTCTTCGGAGCGTACCGGGGTTCGGCAGCCGCATTGGCCGGCTCGAGCGACTTGCTATCCGCCCCCTGGCGTGGATTTCGTGTTGATGGTCCCTTTGTGCTGCCTTCGGATGGCCTCGTTGAAGTGGTCCGCGCAGATCCTGCCGAAGCAAACCGCATTCGAGGCATTCTGCTCAGGGTAGATCCTGGCGGAGGCTCGGCGGCCGCGGCAGTGCTTCACATCCCCTCCGATTCTTCGGCCAGGCTCGTCTTCAGCGTGGAGGCCGCGGGCCGGGCCGTGCAGGCCAGTGCCGAACTCCGCATCAATGGAAGGGTTGCGTGGAGCGCGCCGAATCTGCTCGTGGGCCGCGCGGAGGGTGTGGTAGACACCGCGGCCTGGCGCGGCCAGGTTGTCGCCATAGAATTGAGAGTTCTTGATCTAGGCGAAGGCGAGCCGTTCCAGGTGCGATGGATGGGTCTCCATCTCGCGCCGTAGTGCGCGCAGGTACAATCTGCGCCGAACCTATCAAACCAGGAAGCTAGGAATGGGCTACGTCAGCGACTACTTCGCGGGTGTCAAGACTCTGCTGGACAATGTGACGGAAGAAGAGGTCGAGCGCTTCATTCAGAGGTTGGATGAGGCGTGGCGCGCCGGTCGCCGGGTACTCCTGATGGGAAACGGCGGGAGCGCCGCCACCGCCTCACACATCGTAAACGACCTGCAGAAGTGCCTCCACCTGGAGTGCGGCCGTCCCCTTCGCGCCCTCTGCCTTAGCGATAACACGTCACTCGTGCTGGCCTGGGGCAACGATACCGAGTTCAGCAAGATCTATGCACCGCAGGTCGAGTGCTGGGCCGAACCCGACGATCTGGTTATCGGTATCAGCGGCAGCGGCAACTCCCCGAACGTGATAAACGCCATCGAGGCGGCAAATGCGCGCGGCTGCCGCACGTTTGGGCTGTGCGGCTACGACGGCGGCAAGCTGGCTGCTGCAGCACAGGAATCCATCGTCATTCGGACGCGCAACATGCAGCAGATTGAGGACCTGCACATGATCCTGCTGCACGTCGCCTTTTCCGCTGTACGGGACCGTGCCAGGACGTGAGGGCGCTCTTTCTCGATCGCGACGGCGTCTTGACCTGCGACAGTCCGGACTACATCCGGACCGCAGACGCGCTGCAGGTACTGGACGGCGTGCCGGAGGCCATCGCCCGCGCATGCCAGGCGGGGTGGCTCTGTGTAGTGATCACCAACCAGTCCGGCATCGGCAGAGGCCTCTTCTCGGAACAGGACCTGCGCGGCATGAACGCGCGGCTTGTTCAGGAGATCGAGCGGTACGGAGGGCACATCGAGCGCATCTACTGGTGTCCGCATACTCCCGCCGAGGACTGTGCCTGCCGGAAGCCCAAACCGGGCCTGGTACTGCGCGCGGCGGATGAGCTCGGCATCACGCTGGCGGAGAGCTGGTTCGTGGGCGATAAGGCCAGCGACATACTGTGCGGCGCGGCGGCCGGCTGCCGAACCGTCCTGGTGCTTTCCGGCCAAACCCGGGTATTCAATCCGCGCACGTTCGGGGCAACGCCAGATGCCGTCGGCGCGGACATGCCGGCCGCGGTGGACTTCATCCTCCAGGCTTCGGAGCGCGGCACCTAGATCTCGCGGCGCCACTTAAGCGCACTGATCAGCGTGGCCTGGTCGGCATAGTCCAGCTCACCGCCCGCCGGCAGGCCGTGGGCAATCCGAGTCACCTTGATGCCCAGCGGCTTCAGCACGCGCGCCAGGTAGAGCGCCGTCGCCTCGCCCTCCACGGTCGGGTTAGTTGCCACAATCACTTCCTGAACCGTTTGCTCAGCAAGGCGCTGCAGCAGTTCGCGCACCTTTAGCATGTCCGGCAAGACGCCCTCTTGCGGCGAAATCACCCCATGCAGTACATGGTAGACGCCACGAAATTCGTGGGTGCGCTCCATCGCCATCAGGTCGCGCGGTTCCGCCACCACACAGATGAGAGAGTGATCGCGGCGGGTATCCGCGCAGATATCGCAGACAGGCTG
>CAZGLN010000129.1:0-10872 GCA_964526545.1 uncultured Chthonomonadales bacterium | reverse complement strand
GCACCTCCTACGCGCCGGCGAGATTGGTCTCAGGCTGCTCCTCCGCACAAAGTGGGGTCTGCGCCCCGTCTTCGTGGAGCAGATCCCACAATGTCGTCTCCTGAAATGCCTTCTCCACTTGCGCCATCGCCTCGTCGAGCCGCCGATGCAGCGGGCAGAGCCGCTCGGAGTGCGTTTCGATGCCCAGCGGACATCTCTCGATGCGCGGCAGCGGGTCCACTGCGGCCATTACATCGTAGATGGTGATGCTCTTGAGCGGACGCGACAGCGTGAACCCGCCATGAAGCCCGCGCTGGGAATCGATAAGCCCTCCCCGTGAAAGCAGCCGTAGCACCTTCGCCAGATACGGCACCGACACATGCGTGGAGGTGGCTATCTGGGCCGCCGTGAGCGGCTGCCCGGCATGCGTGCCCAGGCACACTATCGCGCGCAACGCATATTCGGCTGTTTGAGAAAGCAACGCTGTCCCCCGCGCAATCTGATTTCTGGATATTGACATCCTAATATACCAGATGGTACCCTATGCGCAAAAGCGGATAAAGTTGTCCGAATATACAGTGGCAGTCTGTTTTCGATCGCTCCCAAGGAGATTTCCATGGATAGCCTGAGCAGCCGAACCGTCGGCGCCCTCGTGGCGGAGCGCCCCTCGCGGGCACGCGCCTTCGAAGACCTGGGCATTGATTACTGCTGCGGCGGCAAGAAGCCGCTGACCGAGGCCTGCGCGGAGCACGGCCTGGACCTGGACGCGGTGATAACGCGCTTGCGGGAAGCCGAGGCGACGGCCGGCCCTTCGGAGGTTGACTGGACACAGCAGAGCCTGACAGCGCTTGCCGATCACATCGAGGATACGCACCACGCCTACCTGCGCGAGGAGCTCCCGAGACTCACCAGCCTGACCCAGAAGGTGGCCTCCCGGCATGGTGAGCGGCGACCAGAGTACGTGGAGGTCGCGGATGTCTTCGGCGCGCTCCGCGCCGAGCTCGAGTCGCACATGATGAAGGAGGAGATGATTCTCTTCCCCATCTGCCGCCAGCTCGATGAGGCTGAGGGTCCCACCGCCTTCCATTGCGGCTCCGTGCGCAACCCCATCCGCGTGATGGAGATTGAGCATGACCATGCGGCCGCCGCGCTCCAGCGCATGCGCCAGCTCACGGCAGGTTTCACTCCCCCGGACGATGCCTGCACCACCCTGCGGGTGATGCTCGATTCCCTGGCGGTCCTCGAGAAGGACCTGCACGAGCACATCCACAAGGAGAACAACATTCTCTTCCCGCGGGCAGCCGCGCGAGAGGAACTGCTATCCAGCGCCGGGAACTAGTGTTCCATGAGCGCTGTGCCACGCGAACGCGGGACTCATGAAAGTCCCGCGTTAGGCAAACTCATGCACGCGCCGCCGGTTCCACGCGAGCACGGGGCGTGGGTCATGCTCAGTGCCCCGCTCGTGCTGGGGTTGGCGGCGGCGGGAAGTGCGCCCCTGCTGCCAACCACCCTGTTGGCGGTGGTAAGCCTCTCGGCCTTCATGGCCTGGGAGCCGGCCTTCCGCGCGCTGCGGGGCCGCCCACGCCCGGGCGACCAAATCTGGGCCGCTGTTCTGTTTACAATCCTGGCGTCCTCCGCGTGCGGCCTGCTGGTTTCGGGTCCCGGCTCCGGGCTATTGCCTCTTGCTGTAGCCGGACTCGCGGTCGGCGTGGTCACCGGCATTCTGCGTCGAGTAGGCCGCAAGCGGCTGGACCGCACGGTTCTCGGCGAAGTGCTCGCTGTCTCGGGCCTCACGCTGACGGCGCCCGCGGCCTGGGTTGTCGGTCGCGGCGAACTGAGCGGCGCTGCCTGGTGGCTGTGGGCAGCCAGCACTGCCTTCTTCGCCTCCGGCGTGGTGCACGTGAAGACGCTGATGCGCTGCGCACTGCACAAATCGAATTGGACACGCGCAGTCCACCGCCAGCTCTGCGGCCCATCACTGCTGTACCACATGCTGCTTGGAGCCGCCGCGCTATGGGCCGCGACGAATCAGCCGCAGGCGGGGTTCTGGATCGCGGCGGCCTATCTTCCCGTGGTGGCTCGTGGGCTCTACGGCAGCGTGAGACCTGCCAGGCGCATGCCGCGGCTGGTACGCGTCGGTGCGCTGGAGAGCCTCTACGCCGTCTGGTTTCTGGTTTCTGCCTCTATCGCTGCAAGGATGGTGCTCCCGTGAAGCTGCCAGATTCGCTCAGTCTCAAAGGTGTGGAGCCAAAGCTGCGTTATGCAACCTTCGCCTCGATCGGCCTCTTCCTGGGTATGGGCGCCTACGTCGCGCGCATCTCCGAAGCGACCAGTTATCTTTCGGATGATCCGCGTGCCTGCATCAACTGCCACATCATGGTGCCGCAGTACACCACGTGGAAAAACTCCAGCCATGCGCGTGTGGCCAACTGCAACGACTGCCACGTGCCGCACGACTCGGTGGTGCGCAAGTATATGTTCAAGGCGCGCGACGGCATGCGCCACTCCTTCCTCTTCACCCTGCGCCGCGAGCGGCAGGTCATCCAGGCCATCCCCGAGTCGCGCGAAGTGATTCAGCAGAACTGCATCCGCTGCCACGCGCGCGTTTTAGAGGATGTTGTAACGCCCGCCCATGTGCCCTATGACCGCGACTGCACCGACTGCCACCGTGAAGTACCGCACGGACGCGTGCACAGTCTCTCATCTACGCCGAATGCCCAGGTGCCGGACCTGACTCCGGTGATGCCGACGCGATAGTCCGCCGCTAGTGTCCTGAACAATGATCCGGACGGAGACCTCAAAATGACACCGAATGCACCTTCCCAGCCCCCGCGACAAACTACACGGTCGCGCGCCTTGCTCGCATGGCTGGTCTTTCTAGGCTGTCTCTGCGGAGCGCTCATCGTGGGCCTCCTGGCCACCTCCATTACGGAGCGCCGTGCCGAGCGCAAGCTCTCCACCTTGCAGATCCTTCAGCCCGTCGGCGAGTGGGAAACGGACAATGCCAAGTGGGGCGTGAACTTCCCACGCGAATATGCCTCGTGGGAATCCACCCGCTTCATGAACGAGAATACCAAGTACGGCGGATCAGGTCACCGCGACTATCTTAAGGACGATCCGCGGCTTGTCATCCTCTTCGCGGGCTTCGGCTTCAGCAAGGAGTACAACCAGGCAAGAGGCCACTTCAATGCGCTGGAGGACGTGAAGGTTACCAAGCGCGTCAACGAGAAGACGCCCGCCACCTGCTGGACCTGCAAGAGCCCGGACGTACCCCGGATGATGCAGGCTAAGGGAGTGGCGCAGTTCTACGCCTCCAAGTTCAGCGACTTCAAGGAGGAGATGCGCAACACCATCGGCTGCCTGGACTGCCACGATCCCAAGACTATGCGGCTGCGCATCTCGCGGCCGGCTCTGCGCGAGGCCTTCGCCTCCATGGGCAAGGACATCAACAAGGCCACACACCAGGAGATGCGGTCGCTGGTGTGCGCGCAGTGCCATGTGAGCTACTACTTCGAGAAGAAGACCAACTACCTGGTGTTTCCGTGGAAGCGCGGGCTCGACGCAGATAGCTTCGACAAGTACTACGACGAGGTGAAGTTCTCCGATTGGACGCACCCCATCAGCGGCGCGCCGATGATCAAGACCCGGCATCCGGATTACGAGATCTACATGCAGGGAGTGCATGCCTTCAAGAACGTCTCCTGCGCCGATTGCCATATGCCCTACAAGTCCGAGGGTGGAGTGAAGTTCACGGATCACCAGGTGCGGAGCCCGCTCTACAACATGGCCAACTCCTGCCAGGTATGCCACCGCTGGTCCGAGACGGAGATAAAGCAGCGGGTTACCGCCATTCAGGATAAGAACCGCGAGCTCCTGAACATCGCGCAGGATGCCCTGGTGAAGGCCCACTTCACCATTGCCGATGCCGCCAGGCTAGGCGCCACCGACCAGGAGCTGGAAGGACCTCGCACCCTCATCCGCAAGGCGCAGATGTACTGGGACTATGTGGCATCCAATAACGGCATGGGCTTCCACGCTCCGCAGGAGTGCGCGCGTGTTCTCGGAAAGGCCACCAATCTGGCGCAGGAGTGCCGTCTGGCGGCCGAGCGACTGCGCGCCAAGCGGGGCGCGGTTCAGGAGTTTGTGCTGCCGGATATCTCCACCTTCGAGAAGGCGCGCGCCGTGATCCAGCCGTACCTCGATGCCGCCAAGGCGCGTGAGCAGAAGGAGGCCGCACAGCAGAAACAGGTGCGCGCACCCGGCACCAAGTCCTAGGTCGCAGCAGCATGTTCCATTGATTTCGGGAGGAAGGATTTTGGCTACGGAGACGCTCTACCTGGCGAACCTTGCCGAAGAGGTCGCCATTCAGAAAGATGGGATAGTCAGCCGCACGCTGCAGAGTGACGAGGTGAGCAAGACGGTGCTGTTCGGCTTCGACACGGGCCAGGAGCTCTCGGAGCACACGGCCTCGGTGCCGGCCATGCTGCAGTTCCTCTCCGGCGAAGGCACCGTTACACTCGGTGACCGCTCCGAACGCATCCGGCCAGGAACCTGGGCGTACATGCCCGCGCAGCTGCCGCACAGCATCAAGGCCGAGACTCCCCTCGTGATGCTGCTGGTCATGTTTAAGAGCCAGCAGAAGTAGGCAACGGAACTTAGCGAAACTGCCGCTGATTCAGCAGAGAATCACCTGAAAGCACGGAGATGAGGAAATGCGCTCTGCGCCGGGGTTGATCTGCCTTGGTGTGCTGATGTGCACGCCCGTCCTTTGCCAGTCCAACCAGGCTGGCGGCCTTTCGCACAATGTGGAGTGGAGGCTCCGCTACGAAGCCCGCAACGACGCCACGTTCGACAGCGCGCGCGACGCCGACCCTTCCGAGCGCCTGAGCAGGCTTCGCCTCGGGCTGACATGGAAGGACCCGCAGGGCTGGACCATCTTTCTGCAGCCCCAATACTCCTATCAGAACCCTCACCGGCCCATCGGAGCGCGCCCACCCGAGCACGATCTCGATATGCATCAGGGTTGGATTGAGACCGGCAAGGGGCGCTGGCAGTGGCGCATTGGCCGGCAGCAGTTTGTCTACGGCGAGTCACGCCTGATTGGCAATGGCGGCTGGACCAATGTCGGACGGTCCTTCGATGCCGTTCGGCTTCGCGTAACGGATGCGCGTACCTCCACGGACCTCTGGATCGGCAAGATTGGCCAGCAGTGGCCAAAAACCGCCGAGCCGGTACTCGCCACGGTCTACTCGACCATCCGCCGATCGAAAGCACTGGCCTACGACCTCTACTTCATCCACAAGTCCGATACCGCTTCCGGCCGCGGCGTTGAGATCCACACCCTCGGAACCCGACCGACCTGGTCGCAGGGTGGCTGGAGTGCCATGTTGGAAGGTGCCTTCCAGTTCGGGCACACGGGCGGCAAGACGCACGAAGCCTGGGCTTACGCGGCACGCTCCGCCTACACCTTTCCCGGCACTTCCGCGCTGCGCATCGGGCTGGAACAGGCTGCTGCCAGCGGCGGATCCCCTAACGATCCGCGCAGAAGCCGCACGTTCGATCAGCTCTACCCGACAGGGCACATGCATAACGGGCTGCTGGACTACCAGGGCTGGCGCAACATGGAGTCCTACCGTCTCTCCTTGAGCGCGAAGCCCGCCCGCGACATCACTGTAACGGTGGACGGCTGGCTCTTCAGGCTGCGCAACGCGCGCGACTTCTGGTACGCCGCGTCAGGACGGCCGGTGGTTGGCGCACTGGGCGCGGGCCTGAAGGACGATACGGGGGCCGCGGGCAGGGAGGTAGGCCGCGAGGTAGATGTACTCGTCAATCTCCAGGCCACGAAGAGTGCGGCCATTCAGGCGGGATACGGCCGATTCTTCCCGGGGCGCTTTGTGCGCGCCACCAATGGGGCCGCCGATCCTTCCGACTGGTTCTATGTTCAGACCACGTTCACGTTCTAGCGCCGCCCGGCCGCGCCTCCTGCCTGATGCGCGGCCGGCGCTTCGACACGCATGCGCGGCGATTGTTGTCGTGATGGGATTGTGCGCGCCGCTTCTTGCCGCCTACCAGTTCGGCCTGGAGGATATCGAGCGAGATCCCATCCTCTACAGCGCCACCAGGCCCGATAACCCCATCGAGGCCCTGCAGGCCCGACTCGACAGCGGCAGAGCCAGGCTGGATTGGACCGCGAAACATGGCTACCTGCCCTCGCTGCTCGCCGCGCTGCGCATCCCCGCCGCAACGCAGACACTCGTCTTCTCCAAGACCAGCTTCCAACGCGACCACATCGGCCCGCGAACCCCTCGCGCAATCTACTTCGGCGACGAGGTCTACATCGGGTGGGTGCAGGGCGGCGACGTGATCGAGATCAGCGCTCAAGATCCGCGCCTGGGAGCGGTCTTCTACTCGCTCGCGCAGGACCGGAAAGCCAGGCCTCGATTCGTGCGCCAAAACCACGAGTGCCTTCAATGCCACCAAGGCAGTCTTACGCGCGGGGTTCCCGGACACATCGTCCGCAGCGTCTACACGCGGCCGGATGGTCAGCCCGAGCTGCGTGCCGGCAGCTTCCTCACGGACGACACCAGCCCGTTCAAGGAGCGATTCGGCGGCTGGTATGTAACCGGCCGACACGGAGCCATCCGGCACATGGGCAACGCCTATGCGCGGGGCAGCAACATGGATGCCCTGCTCGATCGGGAGCGCGGAGCGAACCGCCCCACCCTCGCCGGCCTGGTAAACGTGCAGCCCTACCTCGCGCCCGGCAGCGATATCGCCGCACTAATGGTCCTGCAGCACCAGGTCTTCGTGCACAACCTCATCACGCGCGCCAACTACGGCACACGCCAGGCCGTGTGGTACGACGAGATGCTCAACCGCGAGCTGAAGCGACCCGAAAGCCACCGCAGCGAGAGCGCCAGACGCCGAATCGAGGCAGCGTGCGAGCCGCTCGTGCGGGCACTGCTCTTCGCGGATGAAGCGCGTTTGGCCAGCCCTATCGTCGGCGACCCCGCGTTCCGCAAGGCATTCGAAGCCGCCGGACCCCGAGACGCAGGCGGCCGCTCGCTCCGGCAGCTCGATCTGAAGATCCGTCTCTTCCGCTACCCGCTCAGCTTCCTCATCTATTCGGATGCCTTCCTGGGCCTGCCCGCCGAAGCGAAGGAGTACATCTACGGCCGTCTCGCCAGGGCGCTTCGCGGCGAGGATTTTCCTCACCTTTCAGCGGCGGACCGCCAGGCCCTACGCGAGATCTTGCGGGAAACGCATCCGGAGATCGCACGGTCCCTGCAGTAACGGCAGGTCCATCGTGCCTCCATCACGAATAGGATGCCAACACACACCGCGAGGCATCCATGTTCGCCATCCTGCCGCTCCTCCTCTCTGGACCCATCGGCGCCCCGAATGCGCCGGCACACCAAGCAACCAGGAGTACGCCCGTGATCTATGCATACATCGGCTCCTACACCCACAAGGGCGCGAAGGGCATTGGCATCTATCGCTTCGATGCGGACAGCGGGTCTTTGACGCACATTGGCGACGCGGCCGGGCTGGTGAACCCCTCGTTTCTCGCCATCCATCCCAACGGCAGGTACCTCTACGCGGTAAGCGAGGCGGGCAGCCCTGGCGGCTCCGTAATTGCTTTCCAGATTGACCGCGCCACGGGCAACCTTACGCAGCGCAACGTGCAGCCCTCAGGCGGCACCTACCCGTGCCACATCGCGGTGCATCCATCCGGCAAGCTTGCCGCCGTGGCGAACTACGGAAACGGCACGGTAACTACCCTTCCCATCGGCGCGGAGGGCATGCTCGGCGAGCCGGCATCGGTCATACAGCACGCGGGCACGGGCCCCAACAAGCAGCGCCAGGAAGGGCCGCACGCCCACAGCGCGAACTTCGATAGCACGGGCAGCCGGCTCTTCGTGGCGGATCTGGGCATTGATCGTGTGATGGTCTATCGCGTGGATGCCGCCACCGCGAGGATCGCCCCGAACGACCCGCCCTCCGCCGCCGTCGCGCCGGGCGCGGGTCCGCGCCACCTGGCTCAACATCCCAACGGGCGGTTCGTCTACGTCATCAACGAACTCGCCTCCACCATCACGGCCTTTGCGTACGACGCGCGCACCGGCGCTCTCCGCGAAATCGAGACCGTCTCCACCCTGCCTGCGGACTTCAAGGGAAGCACCACCACCGCCGAGGTCGTCATCCATCCCAACGGCAGGTTTCTCTATGGGTCCAACCGTGGGCACGACAGCCTGGCCATCTTTCGCGTGGACGGCCGGTCCGGGCGATTGACTCCTCTTGGCCACCAGTCCACCCTGGGCAAGACACCGCGCAATTTTGCCATCGCGCCCGGCGGGCGCTTCCTTGTCGCGGCAAACCAGGATTCGGACAGCCTGGTGGTCTTCCGAATCAATCAGAACTCCGGAGCGCTCACGCCGGTGGGTTCACCCGTAACCACCTCGATGCCGGTCTGCGTGCGCTTCCTGGAGGTTCGCTAAGAAGTCCAGCGGAGCCGTACTGGCCAGGCCGGGCTGAGCCTGCTGCCGATGGGTGGGTTCATGCCGCTAACGTGAGGGGCACACACGGCTGCTGCCGAGTGCGCCGTTCTGCATGCCTCCGCCAACCGAGATTCCTGCGGCAGACTTGCTGCGGCGGATCACGGAAACGTGTCCTTCTCTCACCCACCCATGCAGGAATGGTGCCGCGCGCCCCGTACTACGAGCCGTACCGAACAAGAGCGCCGGCGCGCGCCTACCAGGAGCACTGCCATGGCATACCGGTTTCTCCTCACCCTCCTCATCCTCTGGGCTGCCACCGCATCCGCGCAGACTCACCGCTGGAACGTAGCGGAGGCGGGCGCAATCGGCGATGGAGCGATGGACTGCACGGCCATCTTCCAGCAGCAGATGGATGCGTGCGGGGCGGCTGGCGGCGGTGTAGTGGAGGTGCCCGCCGGCAGATACCGCATCAACGGGACACTCTCCATACCCGCCAACGTAACGCTGCAGGGGGTCTACCGCGTGCCGCCAACCATCCAGCGCGATAGTACCGGCGCCATCTCCGGCTCGGTCCTGCTGGCCTACGCGGGACGCGGCAAGCCGGACGGCCCGCCCTTCATCCGTCTGGCCGGCAATAACTCCTCCATTGCGGGGTTGGTCATCATCTACCCGGAATGGAACCAGAAGGACGTGCCGCCCATCCCCTACCCGCCTTGCATCTTCTCCACCGGCACGGAGAACGTGGGGGTGCGAGACTGCCTGCTCCTGAACCCCTACGAGGGCATCAAGTTCGTTCTCGCCCACCGCCACATCGTGCGCAATGTAACGGGGTATCCCATCAAGCGCGGCATCTATGTGGACGACACATCGAGAACGTGCACTTCTGGCCTTTCGGCGTGCTCTACGATCCGAACGATCCCTACTGCAAATGGATCAACCTCAACGGCATCGCGTTCGAGCTGGCGCGCACGGATTGGCACTACGTCTTCAACACGTTCTGCTTCGGATACGGCATCGGCTACTACTTCTCGCAGGGCAAGGCCGGCGGCACGAACGGCAACTTCCTCGGTATCGGCGCCGACTCATGTCAGCGCGCGGTGGTGGTGGACCAGGCGCAGCCGCCCGGCATCCTGATAACGAACGGCGAGTTCGTGGGGCGCTGGTCCAGCACCGATTCCGTCTGTTTCGAGGTTGGTCCCAAGATGGAGGGCAAGGTCAGCCTGGTGAACTGCTCGTTCTGGGGACCCATTGATCGCTGCGTCTGGATGCGCGCTCCCGCAGGTCAGTTCACCGCAAGCGCATGCAATTTCGTCCACTGGGATGTGGGGGGCAAGGGCGCTCCCGCGATAGACATCGCCGCGGGCCGGGCCATCATACAGGCATCCACCTTCATGCAGGAAGGTACCCAGATACAGGTGGCGGCGGGGGTGCGCTCCGCGCTCATTCACGCCAACCAGGCCATCGGCGGACTGAACGTGCGCAATGCCGCCGGCGCGCGCACCGTGATGACAGGCAACCAGGTAGCCTCCCGAGTATGGACATCGCGTGCGCGCGACCACTACCAGCTCATCGTTGGGCAGTCGGGAGACCAATCGTTCCTCCGTGGTTTTCACGGCCAGGAGCGGCTGCCCGAACAGGGTAAGATGGCCACCTTCCGATGGACTACCGGCAACGCCGAGATGGTGCTGCCCGTGAACCGGGGCAAGGCCTACACGCTGGAGGTGTCGCTCGTTGTGCCCCAGCATGCGCTCACCAGGGATTCGGGCCTCTACGTGAGCGGCCGCCTTGTGGCTCCCATCAGCCGGGAGGGCGCACAGACTTTGCGCGCCGCGATACCGCCGCAGGCCGCGGATCGGGTTGTCGTGAGCATCCGCTGCCAGGGCTGGCAGCCGATAAAGCACAACCCGGGTTCCCAGGATCCGCGCACACTCGGCGTGCAGTTCCGGAGGGTGATGATGCGCGCCGCGGGCGCCGACCCCAAGTCTACGCCCTTCCGAGCCAACGCCGAGGACTAGGCCTCCTCGCGCTTTCTCGCGCCAAACAACGCAATGGGTTGACAGAGAGCCTGCGCCATGTAAGAATGGTGAGGAAGGCTATACTCGTGAGTTCGCCGAGCCTCTCCCTACAGGCACGGCGTTCAATCCCGGACCGCAAAGCGCCGCGCGGTCTGCCTCTCGCGACCACTAGCTAATCCGTTCGTTTGTTGAATCGGCCTTACCGGGTCCGTCTGTCGCGGCGGCCCTTCGCGTGAGGGCTCGCCCTCGATTTCGCCGAACAGGAGACAGCTAGTGGATGGTACGCGTCGCCTCGCTCCCTTCGCCTGTTTGCTCGTCATGCTCAGCCAGGGTCTCTCGGGTTGCGGTGGAGGTTCGGGAACGCACGCAGAACCACAGGG